>JBJXGB010000093.1:0-11571 GCA_046152935.1 Cytophagales bacterium | reverse complement strand
ATTTTGTCTGGAATTCCCAAGCGTTTCACAACTGAGCGGTATTCATTATCGGCCATAAATTCTACAATGGCGCTTCCAAATCCACCTTGAATGCAACCATCCTCAATGGTTATTACTTTATCAAATTTCTCAAAAATGGAATGAAGCATTTCTTCATCGAGTGGCTTCACAAAACGCATATCGTAATGTGCAGCCGAAATGCCCTCCAATTCCAATTTCTCAGCCACTTCAGTTACATAATTGCCAATGTGACCTATCGTAACAAAAGCCAAATCTTGACCATCACGCAAATTTCTACCTTTGCCAATTTCTAGTTTTTCAAAAGGTTTTTGCCAATCAGTAAGTACACCTTGTCCGCGTGGATACCGAATGCTGAACGGTGAAGGTGTAAGCGTTGCAGTATACATCAAGTTTCTAAGCTCAATTTCATTCATGGGTGCGGAAACGATCATATTGGGCAAGCAACGCATATAAGCCAAATCGTACGCTCCGTGGTGCGTTGGTCCATCTGCCCCAGCCATTCCAGCTCTATCTAAACAAAATATGACATGCAGATTTTGCAAACAAACATCGTGAACTACCTGATCGTAAGCACGTTGCATGAAGCTCGAATAAATATTGCAGAAAGTAACCAAGCCTTGCACAGCCATTCCAGCAGAAAAAGTAACGGCATGCTGCTCTGCAATTCCAACATCAAAAGCACGCTCCGGCATCTCCTTCATCATGATATTCAATGATGAACCAGTAGGCATGGCAGGCGTCACACCCATAATTCGGGCATCCATTCTAGCCAATTCAACAATAGATTTACCAAATACATCTTGGTATTTAGGAGGTTGGGCTTTGGTTATTTCTTTTTTCTGTAATTCGCCTGTTATTTTATCGAATTTCACACCTGGCGAATGCCAGAAAGTTGGATTTCCTTCTTCCGCGGGCTTATAGCCTTTGCCTTTCGTGGTAATGCAATGCAATATTTTGGGACCAGGTATTTTTTTCAAATCGTTCATCACATTTATTAAATGATGCACATCATGACCATCTACTGGGCCGAAATACCTGATTTTAAGCGATTCGAATAAATTGCTGCGTTTCAAAAAAGCAGATTTTATGCTTTTTTCGATTCTGGCCACAATACTTCTTGCATCTGGCCCAAACTTGCTCACTTTTCCCAATACGCGCCAAACGTCTTCACGCATTTTGTTATAAGTGCCTGAAGTGGTTATGTCTGTTAAATAATCTTTTAGCGCGCCTACATTGGGGTCAATAGCCATGCAATTGTCATTCAAAATAATGAGCAAATTGCTATTGGCAATGCCTGCATGGTTCATGGCTTCGAATGCCATACCAGCTGTCATCGCTCCATCTCCAATTACTGCAATGTGTTGTCTATCTTGTTCTCCCTTGTATTGCGAAGCTACGGCCATGCCCAAAGCTGCTGATATTGAGGTAGATGAATGACCTACACCAAAGGCATCGTACTCGCTTTCCTTTCTTTTTGGAAAGCCCGAAAGACCACCATGCAGTCTGTTTGTGTAAAAATTATCTCTTCTACCTGTTAATATTTTATGTCCGTAGGCTTGATGACCAACATCCCAAATCAGCATGTCATCGGGTGTGTTGAACGCATAATGCAAAGCAACTGTGAGCTCAACTACACCTAGACTTGCTCCAAAATGACCGCCATGCATTGAAACATTGTCGATGATAAATTGCCTCAATTCGGTGCAAATTTGGATCAACTCATCTTGTGAGATTTTTTTTAAATCTTCTGGTGAATTGATGTTTGCTAAAAGTTTCCCTGGTTCTATCAACATGCTAAATGCGGGTAATTGAAAATTTCGGAAATTTTTGTATCCTTTGCTTCATACGAGTAGTAAAATTACATTATATTCCCGAAATGTTTAAGTACAACTTAAAAAAGGATGGATAAGTTAAACAAAAAGCAAACTTTTGAGATTAATTTATGAGTAATACTACCAATCAAGCAATTGTAGGCATTATAATGGGCAGTGCTTCCGATTTAAGCATCATGAAAGAAGCTTCCGATATTTTAGAAAAAATGGGAGTCGGATTTGAATTGACGATCGTTTCTGCCCATCGTACACCGCATCGAATGTTTGAATACGCACAAAATGCTGAAGAAAGAGGCATAAAAGTGATAATAGCAGGTGCTGGAGGTGCTGCACATTTGCCAGGAATGGTGGCTTCACTTTGTACTTTGCCAGTGATTGGCGTACCGATAAAATCGAGCAATTCGATCGATGGCTGGGATTCAATTCTTTCTATTTTGCAGATGCCCGGTGGCGTGCCTGTAGCTACGGTTGCCTTAAATGGTGCAAAAAATGCAGGCATCTTGGCCGCTCAAATACTGGCAATTAGCAATAATTCAATCGCAGAAACATTAAAAATATACAAAGAAAGTTTGAGGGTGATAGTAGAGCAAAGCATTCAAGAAGTTGAAAAACAATACCAATCTTAGCCTTTTTTTGGAACGAATTTCGATGCATTTTTATTCAAAATTGATTTTGATTTGCTTGATAATCGCCACTGAAGCTACTGCTCAGGATTTCGTATTAATCAAACCCAAACGATTGAAAACCGGGTTTGTAGCCCTCGATTCTGTACGAAAAATTGATGCGGTCATCATTCATTCTTCGTATTGCCCCAGCCAAAGCGATAGCTTCAATTTAGATTGCATTTTGCAGTTGTATAAAAACTACGATGTATCTGCACACTATATTATTGATAGAGCTGGCATTATTTATCTATTGGTTGATGAAAAAAACATTTCGCACCATGCTGGCAAAGGCTTCATGCCCGATGGAGACAATCGACCAAACTCTCGCTCGATTGGCATCGAGCTCATCAACACTTTGGCATCGCAATATACTGATAATCAATATTTTGCATTGGTTAGTTTGATTGAAAAGTTGAAGTATGAATATGCGATTGCATTTGTACTTGGACATTCAGACATTGCCCCGAGTCGAAAAACCGACCCGTGGAATTTTGATTGGCAACGGTTTGAAAAAATGATGCAAAAGTAGAATAAAATAGCTTACTCATAGAAACTGAGTGATCGCATTTTTAACTTTCAAATCAGATTTCAATATTTATATTTTGCAAACCTACTACTGCTTAAATCTAATTCTACTGCTGCCTTTTTGTGTTTGAAAGCATTTTTCTGTATTTTGGCAAAAAACATCAAGCCATGTATCTATCAATAAAAGCACATTATGAGAATGGTCAAGTAATATTGGATGAGCCAATGCCGATATTTGGCAACTCAAAAGGGCTGTACGTAATTTTAGACGATGATCTAACCAGATCCAACGCCACCGCATTGAAAGACGGTGACTTTCTTGTAAACGAGCAATCGCTTGCAAAAGATTGGCTAAGTGAAGAAGACAATCGTTGGGACAGTTTATTGAAAGGTTAATGGAATTAAGTCTCAATCAGGGCGATATTGTGGTAGTGAAGTTCCCATTTACAGATGGTAGTCAATCTAAAAACAGACCTGTTTTGGTATTGTCGAATACCAATATTAACAATACTGGTGATATTATATGCATGCAAATTACAAGCAAATTCAGAGACGATCTGTTGACATTTCCACTGCATACGAACGACTTGGATTCTCCTTTGCCCCTACAAAGTTATTTGAGACTGCATAAAATTTTCTCAATTGATAAACAATTAATTACCAAAAACATAAGTGCTTTGAAAAAACAAACATTTGATTTAGTAATTGACTTGCTTTTCAAAACCATCCAAAATAAGTAATTTGAACAACAATAAAAAATATAGCATCTCTTACTAATCGTTTAACCCGAAAAACCGACCCGTGGAATTTCGATTGGCAACGGTTTGAAAAAATGATGAAGCAATAATGCTGCCATTATCGCGATGACGTAACTTATTGCATCCAACCAAAATATTTATGAATTATTGACTTGCGTTGGTTATTATCTTCCTACAAAACAGCGCCAAATTGCTTCAAATGATGTCGAAAATGCTTCACGTGCAATATCAATAGTTGCTCGTAATCCATATCGCCAAAAAATGGGTTAAAAGAAAAGCCATTTGGATGTTGCTGAAATGTTCTGAAAAAAATATCTATGTTTTTCACCAACTGGTTGTGAGCCACGGCAATAGTTGGAAATTTGCAGGCTGGTAGCCCATCTTTATACATCGGGTTCATTAAGTTCTGAGGAAATTCGGCATCTGAATAAAGCATGGTTTGTATGATTTCTTCCTGTTGCTTGTTGGGTGCAGTTCGCTCTTTGGCTACCACTATGGTCGAGAAAATGACAGTATGCGCCAAATGCTCAACCATGTGTTGTGCTGACATCAGGCCCCAACTTGGTGTTTGCGATGCCGAAATTTTTGAAACTAAATCGGGGACTTTGTTCTTAATTATGGAGATATAATTGTCTTTTTGAAGGGATGAAATAGACGTTTGCATTTTTTAGGAGTTTGAGTTTTCAACACTTCATCAAAACTTATGGTTCATTCGATTGAAAAGTCTAAGCGAATATTGGAAGAATAATATTTTTTTGTGATCTTGTCCTTCTCTACTTCATTTTTCTTGATTAGTATTTTCCCATTTCAAGAAACTATTTGCAAATTGAATAGTTTTTGTACAAAATTATCACCATCGAACCATGAATTTTGTCAATGCTTTCTCGTTTTTAGGCACGCTCAGAGAAAATAACCACAAATTGTGGTTTGACGAAAACCGCACATGGTACGAAGAAGTGAAGGCAGACTGGCAAAAAACAGTTGGCGAACTGATAAAAGCGATAGGTGAATTTGACAGCGAAATTGGCATTTTAGAACCTAAAAATTGTATTTTTAGAATAAATCGCGATGTGAGATTTGCCAAAGATAAATCGCCATACAAGACAAATTTGGGAGCATATTTCGCCAAAGGAGGTAAAAAATCGAAATATGCCGGCTACTACGTGCAAATAGACCCAACTTCTGCATTTTTAGCAACTGGTATTTGGATGCCAGAGCCAGCTCAACTGCAGGCGGTGAGGCAAGAGATCGATTATCATTTTGGCGATTTTAAAGCCGCGGTAGAGTCGAAGGAGTTTGTAGCCGATTGGGGTAAATTGGAAGGTGAAAAGTTGAGCTCAATACCCAAAGGCTTTGAAAAAGACAACATAGCCTCCGAATATTTAAAACACAAAAGTTTTATAGCCACCAAAAATATCACAAGTTCTGAACTTGAGAAAATGGATTTTGTAAAATTTGCAGCACGAAATTTCAGAGCTTCTAAGCCGCTTCACGATTTTTTAAACAAGGCGGTTGATGTTTAATCAATCCGTCAAAGATTGCCAAGCATTTATTTATCCAATCACTTTTTAATCTCTTTTCGTTGATTTTTGGCTCTTTGCCATTCCTCAAATCGTAGTTTTTGTTCATATTGTTAGCCGAAACTTTCAAATCTGCGTTTTTATGCGAAACTTTAAGGCATGGATATCAAAACGCTGTTTGCAAAAAAGAGCATAGAAAACATAAATAGAGAGGCCGAAGTGCATGGCTCTCAGCTAAACAAGACACTTTCGGTTTTTGATCTCACCTTTTTTGGTATTGCAGCCATTGTTGGTGCTGGTATTTTTAGCACTATCGGACAGGCTGTGGTGCATGGTGGGCCTGCAGTGTCGCTTTTGTTTCTTTTTACTGCATTTTCTTGTGGATTGTCTGCCCTTTGTTATGCTCAATTCGCCTCTTCTGTGCCGGTAGCGGGCAGTGCATATACGTATGCGTATGTAAGTTTTGGCGAATTGATTGCCTGGATAGTCGGTTGGGATTTATTTATGGAATACGCCATCAGCAATATTGCCGTTGCCATTTCCTGGAGCGATTACTTTAGCTCGATGATGCGCGGTTTTGGCATCGACATTGTTAAGAATTTTCAATTGGGTGGCTCGAACTACAAAATAGATTGGCCAGCCTCTGTGGTTACCATTTTTATCACGTATTTGTGTTACATAGGCATAAAAGAATCGAGAAATATCAATAATTGGCTGGTTGCACTGAAGTTGTTGGTTATTTTTATGGTACTGGCCATTGGAGCATTTTATGTACAACCTGCCAACTGGGTTCCTTTTGCTCCTAATGGTGTCAGTGGCGTCTTGTTTGGCATTTCGTCCGTATTCTTTGCGTATATCGGTTTCGATGCCATTTCTACGACAGCCGAAGAGTGCCGAGATCCACAACGGGAAATGCCAAAAGCCATGATTTGGGCGTTGCTCATTTCCACAATTATCTATATCGCAATCACATTGGTGCTTACCGGCATGGTGCCGTATTTCGAATTGGGCGTGGGCGACCCATTGGCTTTTGTGTTCCAAAAATACAACCTCCACTTTCTTTCTGGCATTATTTCATTTAGTTCGGTCATTACGCTCAGTACCGTAATGCTGGTATATCAACTCGGTCAGCCAAGAATATGGATGGCCATGAGCCGTGATGGATTGCTACCCAAAATATTTTCGACCATTCATCCAAAATTCAAAACGCCTTCATTTGCTACCGTGGTAATGGGCTTGACGGTAGGCATTCCAGCACTTTTTGCCAATTTGAAAGATGTAGTCGATCTTACCAGCATTGGTACGCTCTTCGCTTTTGCATTGGTTTGTGGTGGGATAATCGTGCAAGATGTGCAACATAAAAGTGTGCAGGCCAAATTTAAAGTGCCCTATATCAATTCAAGATACTTTTTGCCCTTGATATTACTGCCAATTTGTATTTATTCGTATACCCAAATGGGCAGCCTTTTTGTCCTTTCAACCGATCGATTGCTTTTACACATATTTTTAGCAATTACATTGATTATCAGTGTGTTGGCAATGTATTTCAAATGGTCGTTGATACCAGTATTTGGGCTTTTGACCAATCTGTATTTGATGACCGAGCTTGGCATTACCAACTGGGTGCGATTTCTTATTTGGCTGGCACTCGGTTTGGCAGTTTATTTTCTCTACGGATACAAAAAGAGCAAACTCAGAGAAAATAATAGTGCCAAGATATAATTTTGATTAATTTTGATGCGATACTGATATTAGTTATAACAAAGAAAGCTGTAAATGAATAGGATATTTGGACAAGAAAATAGTGTTGCCCGTTTTTCGGTGTTGGTGTTGATGGTGGTGATCGCGGGAATTTATAGATTATTGCCACATCCGTGGAATTTAGCCCCTTTTGGTGCGATGGCATTGTTTGGAGGAGCATATTTTGGAAGCATTATCGCAGCTATTTTTGTTCCATTAGTTTCTTTGTGGATAAGCGATTTGGTGTTGAATAACGTTATTTTCAGCCAATATTTTCCAGAATTCACCCTTTTTTACAATGGTTTTGGCTGGCAATATGGCAGTTTTGTCGCCATTAGCTGCATTGGTTTGCTAATTAAGAATAATGTGAAACCTGTAAATGTGCTTTTTGCTTCCGTTGGCGGCTCTTTTTTGTTCTTTTTTGTATCGAACTTTGGCGTTTGGGCTACTGGCAACATGTATCCACCTTCGAGTGCTGGGCTAATGGCTTGTTACACAGCAGGTTTGCCATTTTTGCAAAATACATTGGTAGGGGATTTGGTGTTTAATATAGCTTTGTTTGGGGTTTTTGAATTTTTACAAACTAGGTATTCTGGCTTGAAATTGGTAAAGTCGATTGCCGCTGAAGGTTGAAAATAGACAAAAAATTAAAACTTGGTCTAGTTTCTTGTCCTACAAACAAAACCTTCCAATTTAGGGTAAACACCTCCAAGGTTTCAAAAACCTTGGAGGTGTTTCTCTTTAGTTGATGTGCTTATCTGGCTTGAGTTGATACCCAATTGTTTCTAAAACCCTCCATTTCAGCATCTGAAAAAGCATAAATACTTTTCAATTTGCTTTTCACATTGCCAGCCCTAAGCAAACCATCTTGGTAGATTTTATCTATCAAATAGGCATTGTGCGTTTTGAATGAGGGTACGCGCAGCTCGCTCAAAACATAAGTAATATCGCTTTCCGCAATGGTTTTGTATGCTGCATCGATGTTTTTCAAACCCCAAATAAACCCAACACATTCGCCATAGGCGTGCATGGCTGCGGCTGTTTGGTTTACTGTTGGCAACGCTTTGGTGTTGTCGAGGGCATTATCTTTATACAGGTTCAAATTTTTCTCTATGGCAAATAGATAATTGATAACCGTGGCCGCCAATACTTTTTCCATGTTTTTGCGAATGGCCATTTTTTCATTTTCAATCGCAATTGCATTGCTAGATGGGTCGGCAACCATACCTTTCAAATTAATAAAGCTCTTTTTTATTAAAATGTAAATCGAATTTTCATCATTGATGTCGCTTCTTCTGGCTGCATAATTGGCAATAAAAGCATCTGGGTTGCTTGTTTTCGATGCTGTAGGCGTGTTTGGGAATGAAGGATGGGCTCCGTAAAGGCTCAAAAGCTTGTCTACATCTGCCGAATTTAAGGTATTGCTCTTAAAATATTTCAAGCTTTCATTATACAAAGTAGCTGCAAACATTCCTTTATCTATCAACTGCTCAATTTCTAGCCCTTTTTCATCAAACAAATAGGCCGAAGAACCAAGCCCAAATACACCACCATTGCCCAAAGTATCTATTCCATAATTGTACAAACCGCCCGTTGATGACTTTGCAATTTCTGGAATAAATAAATTGATTTGCTCTTTAAAATAGGGTGTAGTAGCTGCTTGCAACTTGCTAGAATACAGAGTGTTAAGTGTGTTTTCTGTTAATTTGTAGCTAGAAACTCTCGCTTTTTTTATTTCATTCACCAAACTTGTGAAATCACCTTTTAGCGAAGTTTCGTTGGTGGTATTTGATTTGAAATTTGTAGAATCATAGACTGTGAACACGGTTTGTGCAGCCGGAATGGCCTCTTTCTCTTTAGTACAACTAAAAAGTAAAACTCCAAAAGCAATAATTGAAAAGGCGGATACTATTTTTTTCATTTCTTTATTTAGATTAATTAAACATAAGGCAAATTAAAGAGATGTTTTCCAACTAAACAAAACTTATTTATAATAATTTTAAATAAGGCATTTGGGCGTTTCTTCTATGGCTAATAGACGGTTCATCCTTTATTTTCTACAATTCATCATTTATCTGTTTTATTAATTACCAAAACAAACCAATTTCGACCCATCATTTCAAACCACAAAAATTATGAAATCATTTGTATTATTATTTCTCACCATCTCGCTGCTATCGCAGGCACAAATAACCCAGACGATCAAGGGCCAGATTACCGACAAAGAGTCAAAATACCCTTTGATAGGCGTTACAGTAGCCGTCATTGATGTTGAACCCATCATTGGAGCTGCCACTGATGAAAATGGTGAATTCAAATTGGAAAATGTGCCCCTCGGACGACATACGCTGAAGATCAACTATATTGGTTATAAAGAGCAAGTGATGCCAAACATAGTGGTAAGTGCTGGAAAACAATCCATTATCGATTTTGCACTTTCTGAAAACGTAACAGAAATTGATGAAATAGTGGTGAAGGCTGAGGTAGACAAAACCGCTACCAATAATGACATGACGGTCGTTTCTGCCCGTTCATTTAATTTGGAAGAAGCCCAACGGTATGCAGGAAGTTTGAACGATCCTTCGAGAATGGCTGCCAATTTTGCTGGTGTAAATGGAGCCAACGATGCCCGAAACGATATCGTAATCAGGGGAAACTCGCCTTTGGGTTTGCTTTGGCGATTGGAAGGGGTTGAAATTCCGAATCCTAACCATTTTGGTTCGCTTGGCTCTACTGGTGGTCCGGTAAGTATATTGAACACCAACCAATTGGGCAAATCAGATTTTATGACTTCTGCATTTCCTGCCAACTATGGCAATGCTACTTCGGGCGTATTCGATTTGACTTTGCGCAGACCAAATAATGAAAAGCGAGAACACATTTTGCAAGTCGGTTTCAATGGTTTAGAAGCGGGAACGGAAGGGTATTTCACTAAAAAATCGAAGGCCAGCTACATGATTAATTACCGTTATTCTACTTTAGGCGTGTTTCAAGCTATTGGCGTAAACTTTGGCACAGGCGCTGCCATTCCCCAATACCAAGATTTGACTTTTAAAGTAGAAATTCCTACTGCTAAATTTGGTAAATTTATCTTATTTGGCATGGGTGGATTGAGCAATATCGAGTTTTACGATAGTAAAATAGACACAACGAAAACCGCAGAAAATTTCTACAACGATGGCACGCAAGATATTCTTTTTAGATCAGACTTGGGTGTAGTTGGTGCTTCTCATCTTTATTTTATCAACCCTAATACTTCAATTAAAACAATAATTGTAGCAACCGCAAGTAGACAACCTGTGGTAATTGATACAATTATTCGTCCTGAAATTAAACTATATCGTGATTACGAAGGTGATTTTTCTACCAATCGCTTAAGTGCAAACATAAGTTTGAATTCAAAATTAAATAGAAAAAATACGGTGAATACTGGTGTGAACATAGATAGAATAGGATTTAACTTGTACGATAAATTTGCAGATACCTTGTTGGCAGGTGCTCCATTAGTGCCATTGAGAAACTCATCCGGTGCAAATTACCTAAGCCAGGCCTGGGCTCAATGGCAACACAAATTTAATGATCGATTTACGGTAAATCTTGGATTGCATTTCCAACATTATTCTATCAATACTAAATCATTGGTTTTTGAGCCACGATTGGGTATCAAATACCAACTTACGACCAAGAGCACCATAAATTTTGGCGCAGGTGTTCACAATCAAACCCAACCAATTTTCATGTATTACAATACTACCAGGCTTGCAAATGGAAGTACAAGTTCTTTCCTCAGCAATAAAAATTTGGGATTCACAAACAGTAACCATTTCGTACTAGGCTACGATAATAGTTTTGATAAAAACTGGCGATTAAAAGCAGAAGTGTATTATCAATTCTTGACAAATGTGCCCATCGAATCAAATGTTTCAACATTTTCGATGGTAAATGTGGGTTCTGATTTTAATCTGCCCGGCAACGATTTTTTAGTAAATAAAGGAACAAGTACAAATTATGGGGCAGAATTGACAATAGAAAGGTTTTTTAGCAATGGCTTTTACTTATTGGGAACAGGGTCAGTTTTTCAATCAAAATATAAGGGAAGCGATGGCGTAGAGCGAAATACGGCTTACAATGGAAACTATGTTTTTAATGCCTTGGGAGGATACGAATTTAAAATTGGCAAGAAAAACACTTTATCAATCAACTTAAAAGGCACTTATGCGGGTGGCAGAAGATACACACCGATTGATGTAGCAGCATCTTTGGATCAAAAAAGGTCTATTTTTATAGAAGAGGAGGCCTACACATTGCAATTGCCCGATTATTTCAGAACCGATATTACCTTAGGTTTCAAGAGAGAGGGAAAGCGCATTACCCAACAATGGTTGCTGCAAATCAACAATTTGACAGATAATGTAAATATATTCCAACGCAGGTATAGCATTACCGACAATAAAATTGTCGATGTACCACAACAATCAAGGTTGATAATTCCACAATACAGAATTTTGTT
>JBJXGB010000140.1:0-9907 GCA_046152935.1 Cytophagales bacterium | reverse complement strand
ATTAATTTGGTTGGCAATAATGGTTCGATTGTAAGATGGGAGTCTTCGGCAACCAATGCTGCCCCTTGGCAAACCATAAATATTACTACTAGTCCATTCAATTATTCAAATCTGGCTTCGAGTACTTATTTCAGAGCCATTGTTAAAAATGGTGAATGTACAGAAAACACCAGTTCCAATACCATTTTGATTACCGTTGCCAATGGTGGCAATATCTCGGGTGTTGGAGAAGTATGTTCATCTGATGCCACATCGAGAACTTTATCATTAACCAATCAAATAGGTACAATTTCAAGATGGCAAAGATCGACAAATAATGGTGTGTCTTGGAACGATATTGCAGCTACCAACGGAGCTACTTCATTGGCAATCAGTTCATTAACCCAAACCACAAAATACAGGGCTGTCGTTACCGAAGATGGAGGAGATATTTATTCTAACGAACATGAAGTTTACGTAAATCCTTTGCCAGCACCAGATTTTTCAGCAACCACAGCTTGTTTGAATGCAGCTACTGTATTTACTAATAGTTCGAGTATTGCACAGGGAAGCATTTTGTCGCATGTTTGGAATTTTGGCGATAATTCAGGCGCTTCGATTGCTACGCCAAGCCGTACTTTTGCCAATGCAGGTAGCTACAATGTAAAATTGGTATTGACATCTGCGAAATTATGTAAAGATTCCATTACCAAGGCAGTAGTCGTTCGTCCACTGCCTGATGTAAACTTTGATTTTGTAAATGTTTGCGACCAAAATCCTGTTGCATTTACCAATCTTTCAAGTTTGCCTGGCTATACACTTACTTACGCTTGGGGATTTGGTGATAGTTTTACCTCTAATGTAAGCGATCCAACACATACCTATGTGAGCAAAGGAAATTACAATGTGAGTTTGACGGTGTTCGCCAATGGTACTTGTGCCAGATCATTGACCAAAACCGTTACCATTCACGAAAAACCACAAGCCAATTTTAGTTTTGCCAATGTGTGTGATGGAAATGCCATGAAATTTGCCAATGCTTCCAATATCGCCAATGGCAATTTGACTTATCTGTGGAATTTCAACGATGGCGGCAGCACATCGGCACTCCAAAATCCAGAATATACATTTTCAGCACCAGCAATATTTAATGTGAGCCTAACAGCTAGTTCAGCTTTTGGCTGTACCAATTCTGTAGGGAAAGCGGTGCAGGTTTTCCCAAATCCGGTACCCAATTTCAATGCTGCCAATGTTTGTATTGGGCAATCTACCACTTTTAACAATACCTCCTCGATCAGTACAGGTTTCTTATTGTACAACTGGAATTTTAAAGATGGCACAATTTCAAATGCACTGAGCCCTACCAAAATGTATGCGGCCTCAGGCAGCTATTATGCCGAATTAACCGTTACCTCAGATCGCAATTGTGTGCAAAGCATTGAAAAAGAGGTGATTATCTACCAAAAACCAACGGTAAACTTTACTTATAGCAACATTTGTACCAACGATACCGTAAATTTCAACAACACCTCTGCATTTTTCGGGGGCACGATCAATTATACTTGGACATTTGGCGATGACTCTCCTACATCTTCAGCAATATCTCCATTAAAACCATATACCTCTGCGGGAAATTTTGTAGTAAGTTTACTAGGTGTATCCAATAGCGGCTGTGCCGATACCAAAGTGCAAACCATTTCGGTCTATACCAATCCAGTAGCTTCGTTTACTAACAGTGCTTCTACTTGTTTTGGTCAATCTACCACATTTACCAACAATTCATCGATAAGTGCAGGCACAATAGCAAGCAGGGTTTGGGATTTTGGCGATGGTACTACTTCTAATCTTTTGAATCCAAGTCGAGCATTTACCCAAGATGGCACTTATAGGGTGTTTTTGACAGTGACATCTAACCGTAGCTGTACAGATACTACATCTAAATTGATAACGGTAAGCCAGAAACCAACCGCGCGTTTCATTCAAAACGATGTTTGTAAAGGTTCGCAAATGTCGTTTACCAACCAAAGTTCAGGAATTTCTAATTCTACCAGTTTTACATGGAATTTTGGGGATTTTGTAGGCACTTCATCTGCCCAAAGTCCCAATTACACCTATATCAATCCGGGAGCTTACAATGTCACGCTCACAGTTTCCAATTTGAATGGTTGCGAAGAGGCCACTTCCAAATTAGTAAATGTATTTGACGCAGCTGTGGCTAATTTCTCCAAAAAAGACACTTGCGAAGGCAATGTATTTCCATTCACCAACCTAAGCACATTGAATGCGGGCACGATGAGTTATTTGTGGAATTTTGGAAATGGAACTATTTCGAGCAATACCGAGCCTGCCGTAATATACAGCAGCAGTGGCACTTACAACGTACAGTTAACTGTAACTACTGATAAAGGCTGCCAAAGCAATCGGAATATTCCTTTGAATGTTTTTCCAAATCCTATTGTACTTTTCAATGCTCAAGATGTATGCTACGCATTGCCAACCAGTTTCATCAACAATTCGCAAATAAACAGCGGAACGATTACCTATAATTGGAATTTTGGCGATCAGTCTTCTTCTGCTAGCACAAATCCATTCAAAACGTACAATGGACCAGGCACTTACTTTGTGCAGTTGAATGCCGCATCAGATAAAGGTTGCAAAGGATCTACGAGCAAATTTATTGAGGTATATCCCAAACCCAATGCAGATTTTACATTTAATGAGTTGTGTGCTGGACAATTGGTAAATTTTAGCAATATTTCTTCTATCGAATCTGGTACCATGTCTTACACGTGGACTTTGGGAAATAGCCAGACATCGAATCTCACAAATCCAACTACCACATATACAAATCCTGCCACTTATGAAGTTTCGTTACTGGTAGTGTCGAATAGAAACTGCCTCGATACTACTAGCAAGGTAATCACCGTCTATCCGTTGCCAGTCGTTGGTTTTGCAACAGACACTGTGTGCGATGGCCTTCCTACCACTTTCAAAAGTACATCTACCATTCCAACTGGAAGTTTGGTTTATTTCCAATGGGATTTTGGCGACCTCACAAACTCACTGCAAGAAAATCCAATCCATCAATTTTTGAATGGAGGAAATTATAATGTAACACTGTTGGCAGAATCTGAGAAGGGCTGTAAACAAATCATAACCAAGCCAGTGGCTGTTAATAATGTGCCAGTTTCAAATTTTACGGTCGACAATGCGTGTCTGGGCACGCCAGCTGCTTTTGTAAACCGCACTACCATAGCACCTGGTACGGCTGGCGTATTGTCCTATACTTGGAATTTTGATGATGGCGCAAGAAACACAGTCAAAGATCCAACATATATTTACGCTGCGTCTGCCACCTATTTTGTTACCTTAAAATCGACTATCAGTGGTGGTCAATGTAGCGATAGCACTACAAAGGCTATTACCATTTACGAATTGCCTAATGTCTCGATCGAATCCGATACTACCGTTTCAAAAGGCGTTTCTATTGCTCTGAATGTTTCAGCTTCTGAAGGCACATACAGTTGGAGCCCGATTGAGGGCGTAAGCAATTCATTGGCTTCGTCAGTCATTATCAAACCAGAAAAATCTGCCGACTATATTTTTACAGCTACTGACAAACGTGGCTGCAAGGCTTCCGACACCATCAAGATTACGGTAAAAGACGATTTTAATTTGGTCGGAATCGAAAACACATTGTCAAACATCATCACACCAGATGGCAATGGGCAAAATGATACTTGGGTAATTGACAACATCACTTCTTATCCCGATAACACCGTTTTGATTTTTAATAGATGGGGGCAGGAAGTATTTAAAGCCCAAAATTACCAGAACAATTGGGCGGGCACAAGTAAAGCGGGCGATCAGCTACCCGATGGCACTTATTATTTTGTAATCACCTTTGAAAATTCAAGTGTAGTGCAAAAAGGAGCCATTACTATTTTGGTAGATGCAGATAAAACCAATCTCAAGAAATAATTATGTCAAACAGAAACAATAATCAATTTACGAAAATGAAAAAAAGTATTTTATTAAGCGTTTTGTTGCTGAATGTGGTTTTGTCCATCCATGCTCAACAGACCAGCAATTTTACTCAAACATTTATCAATCCGTATTTGCTGAGCCCAACCTACGCGGGCACAGCTCCAGATTTGAGGGCTTTTGCCCATTACCGCAATCAGTTGTTGGGCTTCAAAGGTGCACCAGAAAGCATGCTTGTTTCTATCGACAAAGGCCTACCACATGATAGAATGGGCTTGGGTTTGCAGTTGTACAACGATAAAATGAATGTGATTCAACGATTTGGAGCCAATCTGAGCTACAGTTATTTAGTGCCAATAAATGCTATTCAAAGCATTCGATTTGGTTTGTCGGCTGGATATGTAAATACTGGAATAGACATAAATAGCGTGGTGGCAGCCAATACAGATGAGCTGCAAAGTTTTACAAGACTTAGGCCAAGTGCTAATTTTACATCAGATTTTGGGGTTACTTATTCACGCAAACAATTGCAAGCAGGTATTTCGGTTACCAATATAAATTATGTAAGGCCCAAATTGGAGTCGGGCAGTTTGTCGTATTTGCAAAATCCAGTTTATCAACTTTTCGTAGGCTACGAGCTGCCTATCATTAATGATCTCACATTTAATCCTTTGGTCATTGGCAGAAGCTCGCAAGGAACAGAAATAATGGTTTCGGCCAATGCCATTTTCAATTATAAAAAAATGTTTTGGGGTGGGTTGACTTACGATTCTAGATCGGCAATTGGCGGATGTGTAGGTTTGACCTATGATAATTTAACTGTAGGCTATAATTATGGCTACCCAACAAGTGCTTTGGCTACTGTATCGGCTGGTATACATGAACTTTGTGTGGGCTACAATTTTGGCTCAAAACCTAAAGCCAAACCATTGAGCGATCAAGCAGTGTCGGCTGATAATTATGCAGTGACTGGAGCAGACGAACTACCAAAATCCGATGTAAAACTTCCAAATGCCCGCAAATCAGACACATTGTATCATGTTTTTATCATGAAAGATGGCGTAGACCCCGACTTATTGAAGAGTGCATTCAACGCTGATATCCAAAATATTTTTGCCGAAGAGTCGCAAGGAATGGTTGATGAACTGACGGTAGAAAATCTATCAAAATTGGATGACAAAACAAGGGATGAAAGATTTAAAAAAGATTTTCCAAAGGGCAAAGCCAATGTGATATTGGCAGCTTTTTACAAGTTTGAAGATGTGAAAAAATACCAGAAAATAGCATTGAAAAGGGCTAATCTCACCACTACGGTTATTAGAAGTAGGAGCGAAACCTATTATTTGGTTTCATCTAAAGAGATTTCAAATTATAAAGATGCAATGTCAGAAATAAGAAGAATCAAAAAGCAAAGAATAGACGATCTGATTTTTGGGAATATTTGGCTTTACTAGTGATGCAGGTGTGTATGAAGACCTCCAAGGTTTTTAAAACCTTGGAGGTCTTTTCGGCTGTTCGACATTTGTAATGTCGAAACCGAATAATATGGATTTATAATCCTTTAAAGTATCTGTTGATCGTTGAAATTGGCTAGAAGAATGGTTCGTGAGGACACGAAGCATGGATGGCATTGGTTCTTTTGAATAGCCTTTGGCTTTAGCCAAGGGGAAAAATATAAATCTATCTATTGAGTGAATTCAAAGATTACCAGTAAAATATTCTTCTTGTTGATTTTTTGTTTTCCAGCTTTTTTGAATGCTCAAGATGTAGAAAAAGCATTGGCTGACATCAAAAACCTTAAAAAAATAAAGCCGATAAAGGTAGCTGGTGGGTTTAATGCCTCCGCAGTTGGCTATGGAGTAAATGGCATTGCCTCTCGAAGAGCGCCATTTGCTTATGCGCTCAATGCCAACGCCACAGTGACACTTTTTGGACAAATATCTGTACCATTTGCCATCAATTACACCAACAATGGTGTCACCAAATCGGGCGATCCACTGGCAGTTTTGTACGCCATTTTGAACAGAACAGGTGCCAGCCCCAAATACAAATGGGTTACAGTGCATATTGGCGATCGGGCTTTAGATTTTTCAAAATATTCTTATTCTGGCGTGCGATGGTTTGGTGGTGGTATCGAGCTCGCACCTACCAATGGCTTGGTGAAGCTCGCTTTGTTTTATGGCCGATTGAACCAACGAACTACTGGCGATACCATCAATGGAACGCCTGTTGCTCCCGCATATTTGCGGATGGGCTTTGGCACAAAAGTGGAAATTGGTAAAGCCAAGCACAATGTTTCCTTAATCGTTTTTCATGCGGAGGACGAATATTATCCAGGTGACATTATTAATACCAAGTTTGGCGTAAGCCCAAAAGAAAATTTGGTAATTGGCTTGAAAACCAAAAACCAGATAACCAAGAAACTTGATTTGATGATAGAGTATACCTCAAGTGCGCTTACGCTCGACAAGCGAAATCTGGGTTTTGAGCAAACTGGTGGATATAATTATTTCAACAATTTGGGTGGTCTTTTCACACCTTTGAATTCGACCACATTCAACAATGCCTATAATGTAGCAGCCAATTACAAGGAAAAATATTGGACTTTGGGAGTAAATTATCTAAGGGTCGATCCCACATATGCTTCTCTTGGAGTGCTTACTGCAAAAAATGATATTGAAGCCTATACCTTAAACGCAACAACCAGTTTATTTCAAAACAAAGTTTTGTTGGCAGGAAATGTGGGCACGGAAGCCAATAATCTTGAAAATAACCTTGCCCAAACCATGCGTAGGTACATTGGCTCTTTGAACCTTACCTACCTCATTATTAAGAATTTGACGCTGAATTTGAACTACAACAATTTCAACCACTCTACAGCTCCCTCTGTCATCACAAAAAGTGATTCCATTAAATTGGTGCAGATTAACCAAAGCCAAGGTGGCACACTAAATTATAGTTGGGGCAAATCTGATTTCAAGCATTCGGCTATGTTGGCTGTCACCTTGCAAGAATCGAACGACATCAAAGAATACATCAATTACCAAGTGTTACAGACCAATAAAGTATCAAATTTTAGCAGCAGCTATACTATTAATAACCAGCTTTGGCAGGCCAATGGCACATTCGCCCTGTTATTTAATCAAATAGAAGCACCCAATGTGAAAACAATTTCCATTGGCCCATCCATCAGTCTCAACAAAAAAATGCTGCAAAAGAAATTGAATTTGGTATATACTGCCGCCTACCTCAACAACACCGACATTGCTGCCAAATCCACCACGTTGACCAATAAAATAACTGCCACTTTCAAAGTAGACAAGCACCATGCGATAAAAGTGGAAACTTCGTTAATCAACAAAAACACCATTGAAGGCAAGGGACAGACATTTACCGAATACCAAGGCAAAATAGGCTACGATTTTGTGTTCTAATGAATGGAATTTTAAAAAAAATATGAAAATTAAGAAGAGTTGCTGAGTACAGTTAAAATATTGAAAATGAATAAATTAGTCAAAATTGGGATATTTTTATTGGCTTTGCACGGTGGCTTTCTTTCATTAGCCCAGATACAAACGCCCGTGCAAATCAATACCTTGCTCAATGCACCGTATTCACCATTTTACTCCGATTTCTATAAGGTAAGCAGCAAAGCACTGATGGCTACTTTGCTGTTCAAAGATTTCTCTGAGCCTTCTTGGGATATTCGCTTGAAAGTGAAAATTTCTTCAACCAATGGTGTCACAATCGAATCTACGCCTACAGCTGGTTATTCGCCTATCACCATTTATCCTGGCGTGCCACTCACCATCGAGGGAGAAGATTGGGTGCCTTATTTGGCATTTGAAAATGTGGCCATTTCGGGAACTGATCCTAAAATATTGACTGAAAAAGGCGTATTGCCAGAAGGTTTTTACACTATTTGTATCGAGGCGTTCGATTTTAGATCTGGCAAATTATTGTCAAATTCAGGCTGTGCCTCTGGTTTTTTTCAGTTGGGAGGTATTCCACAAATAATTTCTCCTCGTACCAATTACATTCTTCCTTCAAACCCACAAAATATTATTTTTCAATGGATAATGACTGCGCCACCGCTCAATCCTGCCAATACAGAATACCAATTGCAGGTGTTTGAAATCACCACAGAAGGCGTAGATCCTGCTGTGGCGATAAAAAGTGACAACGCCCTGAAAATGTACGAAAGTGAGTTTAGCAACAATCTGCAATTTGTATTTGATGCCTCAGCAACCCAATTAGAAATAGGCAAACGCTATGTGTATCAAGTAAAAGTGGCCGATCAAAACAACCAAGCACTTTTCAGAAACGATGGCTTGAGCGAGCCCAACTGGTTCATGTACGGCTACCCCACAGGAGGCAAAATTGAATTGGAATTGCCAGAAGCTAACTTCCAATTTCAACCTGGTAAACAGCAACTTTTCAAATGGCTGTCGCCCGACAACAAAGCAGCTCCTTCGCAACCCGTAGCTTATCGACTAAGAATTGTCAAAATTGATGCAGCTGATACCAACAACATTGAAGATGCTTATAAAAATAAACCCGTGGTATATGACGAAACTACACGTCCAACCACAAGTTCTACTTCCTGGGAGACAATTGTGACCGAAGAATTTGAGCGAGATGTGTGGTTTTTGTGGAAGATAGAAGGGTATTCTGGAGAGCAAAAGGTGGCCGAAAGTGCCATAAGCAAATTCAAAGGCCGACCAACTTTAGAGAAATTTTTGGCGGGCGATCATGAGGTGATAGTGTTAAGTACCAAAAACAATGTCTTGAATAAACTTTCGGGCACTGGCAAGGTAAAATTAGATAGAGATGGGAACAAATTTGCTGAAGTCGATTTCAAAAACATCAAAATAAAAAAAATAGCCAATGAAGTGTATGTGCTAGAACAAGGCGAATTGTTCAAAGAAATTCCCAATGGCGAAGCAGAAGAAATAAAACCAAAAGATGGGAAAAGAGCAAGTCTATTTTTTACGCCCAACGCAGTGAAATTAGATAAAAATGCACTTCGCTTGCGAGGCAAAATGGTAGTGCCTTTGGATATTGTGATAGATGGCGAACAGCCCAAAATTACTTCTGAAAATACTTGGGTCGATTACAATACTTTTAAAATTACAGGTGGTGTAAAAATTTCGGGCAAATACGATTTGATGGAGCCGCTAAATTTTACCATCCTACTCGATACCAACACCACTGCATTTATTGGTATTAATGGCTACGATCTGGTTTATTATGGCAATATTGGTTTACCAGAAAGTTCTCAAAGTGCTGATGGAAAGCGAATTACACTGCCTTTTGTAAATTTGCGAGACCTTACTTATATTGAGTTAGATGCTGAAAAAGACGATATTCGCATACCTCCATATCGCCCCATTCCCAACACTAATTTTTTGGTTCAGCCCAAAAACTTTGTGATTGATTTTTCAGACAAAAAATCGCCTGGCGATTTTCCAAGCGATTGGAAGGGAGCTTATATTCCCCGTTTTGATTTGCAATTCAAGGAAAAATTTGACGAGAAAAAACGCATTGCTTTCAATGAAGATGTAGTAGAATCCGTAGATTTATCCAAAGAAAAATCAATCAAAAACTACTTTAAAGCCACAGGTTTATTTTTCAATTACAGCAAGGAACTCGACCCTACTACTAAGATCAAATTCAATGCTTTTTCAGCAAAACCTGGCTTATTTGAAGTATTGGTAGAAAACGGAGTTGTTAAATCTGGAATTTTCAAAGCATCTATCGATATACCCATTATTGATGAAGCCAAGAAATTCAGAGTGTCTGCAAGTATTAACAATTATGGTTTTATAGATGGAATCTTGGAAGAAAAATTGGAGGGAAAAAAAATTACGTTTAGTGAAAAAGCCCCAGAATCGAGAGGAGATTTTACCATCAAACGGATCAAGTTTAGCGATGCCAATTGCCT
>JBJXGB010000089.1:0-11767 GCA_046152935.1 Cytophagales bacterium | reverse complement strand
CTGAATTTCTAATATTCAAATAATTGAAGCCTGGCACTGTCACCAAACCAAGATTCACAATTCCAGTACCTAAAATATCATGTGTGGTGGCATAACCGCCTTGAAACACAATTCCACCTAAAGTATTGGAGTTGAATGTGCCATTTACGATTAAATTCCCATAAACACTCAAGAGACCATCATCGAGCACAAAAGCAGAAGCTAAAGTGTTGACGGTGAGGTTTCTAGCTACAGCATTGGTTACATTTATTTCTGGATAATTTGAATTGCCAATTATTGGAATTACCACATCTATGTTTGATGTAGGAATTAATGGGCACGACCAGTTGGCTGCATTGTTCCAATCTTTATTGGCAGAGCCAGTCCACTCAAATGTAGCATTTATATTGATTGGCGTTTCATTGCTAATCGAACCATTTGATGAACGAACCCTCAATCTGTAATTTGGACTTTGGGTAATGCCAATTGGAAGTACCGCACTTATCATTTTATTTCCAACCGTATTATCTGAAATGGAATTTAGATTATCGTACGAATAATAAAAATTACCACTAGCATCTGATAAATCTACAAAATATAGATTTCCACCACCTACTGAGCCTGCCACAGTAAAATTGATACCACTCACCGTACTGCCAACACAGTAACTCCCTGAAATAGAAGCCACTTTTATATCCGTAGGGTTTACAATAAATAAATTGCTAACTGAGCTGGTAGCCACCGGGTTGCTGGAAGTAATGATGGTATAATAATATCCACCATTTGAAACTGTTGGCACGGTTCCAGAAATTGTATTGGTAGATGAACTACCTATTGTTCCAATTAAATTTCCATACTGACCATACATTCTTGCTGCAAAAGTATTGCCACCTGCTACTGTACCAACATTTACAACTGGAATACTGATGGATGAACTTCCGCCAATATATGGCCCAAAAGCTACTGCACCAGCCGATAAACATATTTGATCGATGGTGAAAATATTGCCAGCATTTGAAGTAAAAACGGGATTAGTAGATCGAGTTCTTAATTGGTAATTTGAGCCAGTTGCTAATCCTGATGGTATAGTTACTACCAGCACAAAATTATTGAAAGTAGTAGTTTGAGAAGCAACTACCGTTGGAGAAGCAAAAGAACCTGAACCATTTGACAATTCCACAATAAATTGATTGCCAACATTATAAGTATTTCCGCTTCCAATGTAAACATTGGCTTGGTATGGCGAACCAGCACAAATTTTTGAGGCAGGGAAATATGGAGCACCTATACAGTTGTTAGTAATATTAAAGGTATTTGTTAATGTACCCGCCACATTAGGGCTTGAGGCCTCTACTCTCAATCTATAAGTGCCTGATACTGTCGGAATTATCACATTTTCAAAAGAAATTGTACCAATGGCATTCGACATTACGATACCTAACACAGAATTTAATGAACCGCCTGAAACTGGAGCTCCATTAGTATAGGTCAAAATCAATTTGTAGGCATTATCTGGATTTACACTTCCAAAAGCTGAAACGGTGACCAACGGAATAAATGAACATTGGCTTACAAATGGGTTGAACCCAGCAGGCTGCGAAATACACACTTGTTTTATTTCAAGTGGCGAAGTAGCAACACTTTCAGTTGCAAAATCAGAAGAGATCAACTTAATTCTGTAATTATTTCCTTCTTGCAATCCAGAAGGAATCGTAAAATTTAAAGATTTACCGTTTCCGAATGCAAAATCTATTTTACTACCTATAGGCAATGGCGTGTTAAAATTACCCAAACCATCTGATAATAAGGCAGTTATACTATTACCACTCTTAAAACTTGCACTATTGTAATTGATAATTCCACCTTCATTTGGACAATAAGTAGATGCTACATTCGATTGGGTCAAACAATTTTTCCTAAAATAAATAGTACCACCACTTGAATTTACGGCTCCAGCAGGGCTGGTTGACGTTATTCTGTAATAATAATTGCCATCTCCATTTTCTAAAGTTGGAATATCAATTTCAGGCACTGAAATTTCTCCAATATTTGAAGATGTAATGGTAGCAAGACCAAAAGTACTGTTATTTGGGAATGCAGAATTTGTAGATACCTGCACTATATACTTGTTATCAATATTTACAGGCGATGATACTGTGAAATTGTTGAAAGAAATTTTTCCACCTTGGCAATATTGCTTTGAATTATCAAATGCCCCAGGTGCAATATTCACTTGGTTTAAGTATATATTTTCAGGAAAACTGGTTGAAGCGAAATCGGTCGCTCTTACTCTCACTTGATAATTTCCAGTTGGCAAATTGGATGGAATAGCCGTAGGAATCGTGCCGCTAGAAACAGATGTAACAAAACCTATTCCCACCGCAGTCACAAAATTGTTACTAGAAATTTCAGCAATCATTTGATTACCAGCAGCATAAGCCACACCAGGATACAAATTGTAGGTAGTGCTGTAGTTTTGATTAGGCACGTATATGCCAGTATTCAAGGTTATCGAACCAAAACATTTGGTATTATAACTAAAGCCACTCAAAATATTTTGGCTAATGGCCGATGGATTGCTTGAAACTACTCTAAACGAGCGGTTATCTCCATTACCTGGAACTGATGTTGGAATATAAAAGCCAGGAACTGAGACAATGCCAGTGGCAGAAGAATTAAAGCTGAATACATTGTAAGGGCTAAAGAAATTACTGCTTCCATTGTCGTTCATCTGAACAATGTATTGATTGTTTGCACTTGGAACGCCCAAAATTGTCAAATTACCAAGTTTCACATAAGCCTCCTGGCAAAATCCACTGGCGTTGATGCTTGGCGAAAGGGTGATGGAAATCGGACTAATATTTCCCAAGAATATACTATTTGATGTAGCCGCATGATTGGTACTGATCACTCGGTAGGTGAAATTGCTACCTGAAGACGATAAATTTGGAATAAACCCTGAAATCGTTGCTAAATGCGAGCCTAAAACCGACCCAATAAATTGCGGATTCACAAAACTGCCATTTTGGTCAGAAAGTTGGGCAATGTAAACATTGCCACCTCCAAAAGTAGTATTAGGCGATATTCTTACAACTAGCGGACTGCCAGAAAAATAGGGACCTGCATTATTATTCACGCTAGAAAAACAATTGCTAAAAACAACAAAATTAGGCGATTCTGCATTGTAAGATGTATTTGAAAACGGATTGGTTGATTGTACCCTCACCCTGTAGCTGGCAGAATTAGCAATTGAAGAAGGAATTGTTGAATTGGCTACCAAGTCAATTCCACCCAAATCATCTGATAATGAACCAATAAACGTGCCTGTTGGAAAATTACCAGCAGAGTTTGATAATTCCACTCGGAATTGATTACCTGAGAGAAAATTTCCATCGGCATCGAAAACAGTGCTAAATGGCTTACCTGGACAAAAACCGTCACCTGCCACACTCCGCACATCTATAAATGCATTGTTTAAAGTGAAAGAAACGGTTGGTGAACTGATAACAGGGAGATTGGTAGAAACTACCCTTATTTGGTAAGCAGAACCTGTTGGAATACCTACAGGAATTTCAACAGGAATTGTTCCTGCGGAAGTAGAAGCCACACTACCTATATTTAAAGGAGCATTGAAACCCCCAACACTATTTGACAATTGAGCAATAAACTGATTGCCTCCTCCAAAGGTTGTATTGATTTGGTAAGCGATGTTTCCATTGAGAGCAATAGAACCAATTCCATCAATAGTAAGTAATGCATCATTATTATTTGCCGTAATACAAGTATTTGCCCCCAAATTAATGGGCACAAATTTCAAATTATTAATATTTGTAATTTGTGGTGCAGTAGAATATACTCTTAATCTCCATGAACCCACATAGCCAACAGTTGGTGTGGTAATGGTAATAACTCCAGAAGTCAATGTAGAAGATATTTCCCCCGCTTGGTAGCCACTACCTACAGCTTGAAACTCTGAAGAAACTATTTCAGCCACATATTTATTTCCTGCACTATAAACGCCAGAACCACCAAATGTTAATACTACTTGTCTGCCTTGGCACATACCAAAAGTTGCATTGGTGGCAGTTACGGTAACTACGTTGTTTATGGCAGGAACTAAGTTAATTGTTTTATCTAAAAACTTGGCGGTTGCACTTGTCCAAACGGAGCTATTTGCCCAACATAGCCGAGTAGCGGTGATGGTTGATACCAATGGAGGTGTCCAATTGAAATTATTCGTATTTGTGCCACTTAAAAAAGGTGATTGAAAAGGAGACATCCTTATGGCTGTAATGCCATTATCAAAAGAATAATAAGGATACATTTGAATTGTAGGCCAGCCTGAAAAAGTATAAACAATATTGGTTTGTAATAAACCGTTGGCTTCTATATTCTGACCAACCAAAGGCGAAGTAATAGATAGCAAAGGCGGAGTTAAGAAAAATTCTTCACTAAAATATCTGCTTGTTGACGATGCCCATGTTGTACCATTGCCAAAGGCTAATTTAACGCCTGTGACAGAACCAACCAAAGGTAAAGTCCAAGAAATACTTCTATTATTGGAGCCTGAAATATTTGAGCTATTTATATAAGACTCTGCCGAAATGCCATTATCGTAGGTAGCATATAAATACATAGGCGTGAAACTCCAACCTGCAAAAGAATAATTAAAAAATTGAGAGCCCGAATTTGTAGCTAAAAATCTTGCACCTTCTAAAGGAGACGTAAACTGTAAATCAGGTCTTGAAATTTGAAAAGGATTACTGAAATATTTAATAGTTGAATTTGCCAACACATTGTTATTTGCAACCTGAAAAAGAGCAGAAGTCAACGAAGTAACACTAGGTGGTGTAAAGTTAATATTGTAAACACTTGAGCCTTGAAAATAGCCTACGTAACCAGTGGCAATCCAACTAGTGCCACCGTTCACACTGTAAAAACCATAATAATTATCTCCATTAGTTATTCCCACTGATGCTACTTTTACTATGGTGTTGCTACCTTGAAATACAACGCCATCTACAGAAACCAATATATTGGGATCAGAAATTGCAAATGATTGTGAAGTAACTGTTACACTATTGGGCTTCGAATCTGAAATTCTGAGAAGAACATTGTTGCTATTCGTGCCTTTCGGAATATACCAAAAGTAATTGTTTGCAACCGCAATCTTGTCATTGATAATTCTAAAATTAATTCCATTATCGATACTATATTCCAGTTTTACTTCTTTAATAGAACAACCAGCCCCGGTCGTGTTGACTACAATAGATGCAGAAGAATTTGAGCCATAAACACTCGCAGAATTGGGCGCAGAAATTTGTAAGCCGGGCACTCCAAGAGCCGTAACTGTTATTCCTGTTGTAGTTGCAGAGATAGAAGGGTTGTCGCTTCGGCTTATTCTTAATTTATATATGGTGTTGATTGGTAGTTCGCCAACCGATATGTTAGAGATATTAAATGTAGGATTTCCATAAATATTTGTATTGGTAAGTAATTTCCAACTGCTTCCTTCATCAGTGGTCATTTCTAATTTAAAACTTTGCGTTGTGAATGGAATATGCTGAAAATTAACAGCATAGTTGGCACAAGATGAAACCGCACTTGGTACACCTGTAAATGTAACCCCGGTAACAACAGGCATAGATTTTGTGATGCTAAATGCTGCAGAGGTCACTGAAATGGCAGGGTTTGACCAACTTTCGAGCTTGTATCGTGCTTGAGCTACGTCCATATCTAATGCTGTCCATCCAAAATAGCCTACGTTGGTAGATATTTTTTCGTAAACTTTCTGAAATGAAACCCCATTATTTGTACTAAGAAACACGTTCAAATAAGGGACGCAATTAGTATTTGATGAATAATTTACGTTGGTAAATGTACCACCAACAAGTGTATTTGGAGCGGCCATCGTGAGCAAACTGCCTGTTAGAGATATATTGAGATTCATCACATTACTCACCGCAAAAACTGACGGATTGTCTCTCTCGCTGATTTTTAGCTGAAATTGATTTGATGATACAAAAGGAAAACTGTAGGAACTAGAACCATTTAAGTTTGAAGAATAAATGAAATATTCAGTTGCCAATTTCCAAGTACTTCCTGCATCTAGTGAATAACTAAGAGAATAATAAAGACCATTCGTGTAATTTCTTGAAATTGCAATGGTACTACTACTACCGCAAATGGTACTTAAACTTATGCTTGTAATAGTAAGCGATTTTACAACTGCCCCTGTAGGATTTACTAGACTTGCAACATTGCTTGTTACAGATACAGTTGGATCAATTGAACTAGATATTTTTACCCTAAAGCCAGTAGTGGTGCTGCTTGGTGTAGTATAGCTATAAGTTCCGTTTGCATTATTTGCTACGTTAGAGGCAAAATTTGTATAGTTAGTGCCACCATCTGTCGAAAAATCAATATTTACATTTAGAATATTACAAAGCTGTGGAAACTGAACGACTACATAATTTAGTGTATTTACCAGCTGATTACTTCCAAACATAGAAACGGAACTAAAGCCTTTTGCAAACTGAAAATTATTGCCCAACACTGAAACCGTAGGGTTAGAGCTTTGCCTGTATACTACTCTAAAATCTACGCCATTTGCATAGGACAAAGGAAAATCACTATAAAACTGTTGAAAATTGGCGTTTACAGTAACGGGTATTAAATCTGCGCCTGCGTTGGTAGTTAAAAACACATCTAAATTACTACAAAAATTAAATGTGGGTTTAAAATATGCTCCACAAACCGGTTGCAATGAAGCAGGAGAAATTATTCCAAGTGTTGGATCTGGAATTTTAGCAGCAAAATTAAC
Source organism: Cytophagales bacterium (assembly GCA_046152935.1). Classification (GTDB taxonomy): domain Bacteria; phylum Bacteroidota; class Bacteroidia; order Cytophagales; family UBA9547; genus CAZMFZ01. Next base: position 4,965 of record JBJXGB010000089.1, on the reverse strand, counting down.
AAGCGCGCTTCCAGAAACGGACAAACCACTGGAAATTTCCGTGACCTTTACTAAAACACCAGTTGAAGTATAAACAGCTTCTGGCATATTGTTCCAGTTGTAAACTACTGGATTGTTATTATAAGATTGATAATTAGCATTTATTGTTTGCCACGAAGCACCACCATTTAGTGAGTACTGTAAATTGAAATTATAAATCTGCCCCAACCCGAACTTATTGAAAGAAAAGCTGGAATTGGCATTAGGGCAAGAAAAGTTAATACTCCCAGCCACTGTGCTCACCACAATCAAAGGGTCGTCAAGAACTAGTTGGGTAATATTATAATTATCAGCATTGTTTGCATCACTAATGCGTAGCAAACTTGCATTAGGCAAAGTTGATAAAACGGAAGTAACCATGCTGAAATTTGATGTATTTGTACCTAAATAAAGCGTATTCCAAGAAACACCGTTGTTAACAGAATTTTCAATCTTTACAAGCGACAAACAAGAAGGAAGTGCATTCCAAGTCAATGTAAGTACATTGGTTCTATCTATTTTGGAGTTGATAGATGGGTTTGTAAATCTGATTTGTGGAATAGAATTGGCCACATTGTAATTCGCACCTGTTATAGTTTGAAACGGAGCATTATTTTTCACAAACCTTGTTTGAATTACACCTGTGATGGCTGGTGGTACAAAAGAAAAAGTACTAGTAAATCCTCCCCAAATAAAAGTAGCTCCATTTACCCAATTACTACCACCATCTAGCGAATATTGAAAGTCAACATAACTGTTTATTGTTCCAGTATAATTTATCGTATTTTGAGTACAGCCAACAAGCGTTGCCAAAGGACTTGGTGAAGTGATTTGAATTGGAGTAGAATTTACAACACCAGGCTTTAGATTTACGAATGGAGACAACGCAAAATTAGAAGTATTATAAGAATCCATTATTTTAAAAACCGCTTTTTCAGCTCCATTTGCTATTGTATTGTGGTTATAATAAAAATTTCCTGAACTTAAATTTGTGAACGAAGCTACTGTAATAGGGAAATCGACACCTGCATTGGTAGAAAGCAAAATAGTAGCAAATGGAATACATCTGTAAAAATTTGCATTCCAAGATAGCTCCACACTTGATCCAAAATTGTAGGAGATTGCATTGTTATATCCGTATTGAGCCGGGTTAGTAAACTCTAAATTATTCTGACCAAGGTTTCCGGCAGCTCTTATGCCGGTGATCGTGCTACCAATATCTGAATTGTAATAATCAGTGATTCTGATCGTAATTTCGGGGTTTCCTGCTAGGCTTGGAATTTCCGCAGTGGTAAAAGGAGAACTTCCTATATAATTACCTACTTGTTTCCACCTAACGCCATCAATGGAATATTCGTATCTAAAACCAGACACTCCAGTTGAAGTAAAACTAACAGAAAAAGGTGCACAACCTGTGATCGTGCTATTGGGTGTAGGGCTCGCAATGGTAATACTCTGTGCATTTGACGCTTGTATTCCTAAAAAAAACAGAATAAAGAATGTAAAACAGATTTGTAATTTTTTGAACATAACAATAGATATTAGTTGCGGTACAATTTAAAGCACCGAAATCTATGTGTAATATTCTATTAAAAAAATCAAAAGTAAGAAACTGACATTATTGTCTTATTTAACAAAAAAAAGAGGCAAAAAGCCTCTTTTTCATAAGTAGAATGTTATAAGATACTACTTTTTAGCCTCAAGCGACTTCATTACCATCGTTGCGTTTGGATCGGCAGGATCTAATGCCAAAATCTTTTTCCAAGCTTCCTTAGATTTGGCGATGTTTTTCACATTCAAATAGTATTTTCCAATGTATGTATATCCAGAAATAATGTCATTTTTATACTTTAATGCATCTTTTGTGGTAGCCACTTCAATGAATTTTTCATAATGAGGCACGGCTATTCCCGATTTTGCTTCTTTGTCTTGTCTGGAATTTGAAAGGGCTTTCCATTTATAACCCAATGGCTCTTCTGGTTTAAATCGAACTAACGCACTAAAAATCGTATCTGCTTGCACATAATCTTCTGCATTGAAATATGCCCTTCCCCAATTTAAGTAATCGTTTGCACCTGGTTTCTTAATGACATAATATTTAGAATAATAAAAGGCAGCGTTTTTATGCTTCTTCTTATCACTAAAGCCTTTGGCTACTTCAAAAAGCAATTCAAAACGACTAGAATCTTTGCCTACTACTTTTGCAATGTATTCTGCTCCCAAGGTATCATTGCCATTTTTTGTCAAAAGTTTACCATAATACTCATAATCCAGTAAAATAAGTTTGTTGGTATCGTTTGTTAATTCTACAAATTTTGAAATACTAGCCAAACCCGAGCTATAATTTGCCGTTGCCTTTACAGAATCCTTTTCTGCTTTACCAACTTCATAGTTGCAATAAGCATCCAATCTCAACAATATTCTGTCATTGGGATTGATTTGATACAATTCCTTCAACTGCTCTACAGCACTTTCATAATCTCCAACAGTGAAACAAAAGAAAGCAAAACGAAACTTAGTTTTATAGTTGCCATCAGACATGCTCAAGTACTTTTTGTATTCCGAAGCGGCTCTGTCTCTGAACTTTACAAATTTAAAATACAACTCAGCTCGCTCTCGATATGCAGGCGAATAGCTTGGATCTGCCTCTATTCCTTTATCATAATAAGAAAGTGCCTCGGTATAGTTTCGTGCTTGCAAATAAATTTTTCCACCCTTAATATGTGCTTTAGCCAATTTCGGATTTAGAGAAAGTGCCATATTGTACTGACGTACAGCTCTACTTCCTGCCCCTCTATCTGTCAATAAATAAGCATCGCCCAGAGCTAAAACAATGTCGGTATTTTTTCCATCTAAACTTTGCGCTTTTTCAAGCTGTGGCACGGCAACCGAGGCGTTTTTTGCACCTTTGTACAAATAAGCCTCACCGATTTTAAAAAAGACTGTGGCATTTTTCGATCTTGTCATTTTAGTGGCTTGATCGAAATATACAGTTGCAGAATCCCAATTGTTAGTCAGGTATTTTACAGCTCCCAATCCAACATAATTCAGTGCAAATTTAGGATCAAGTTGCTTTCCTTTCACGAAAGCAGCCTTGGCAAATGCAATCGATTCATCCTCATTCGTAGTATCTAATTGGGCAATTTTCAAATAATAATCACCTAAATAATACTGATTTTCAGCACTTAATGGATTTTTATCAACCAAGTCTTTAAACATTTTCTCCGCATTTCCATATTGCTCCATGTCTATCAATTTCAAACCCTCTTGTATCGATTGTCCAAAACTTACATTGGCTGAAATCATGCCTAAAACAGCTGCTGTGACAAATTTTAATTTCATTTTTCTGATTTTTATTCGTAATTGTTATGTAAAAACTTATTTAATTATTTTCAATTTTATGAAGACCGAGACATCTACATTAAGTACTGATACCTAAATTTTCTTATTTTTCAGAGAGATAATTCGCAAGGGAACATTTGCGGGGACCAAACCAGACTTCAATACTATTCTTTGCCCTCTTTCACTTAATACAAAAGCCGCAAAACCAGTACCCAATCCCACTCTAGCCTCGCGACTGATAATATACAAATCTCTACTCAACGGATACCAGCCTTGCGCAAGATATGCTTGGTATGGCTGATAATATTCGCTTTTCTTTGCATCGTCTTTTTCTGCGATCGAGACAACTTTTATGCTTTTGTTAAACGATTTTGAAGTGGAATCATCACCATCACTTATCCAATTTACACCTATTACACCAATGGCTCCTTTATTTTCCTTCACGTATTCAACCACGGCTTCGTTGCCATTGGCAGAAAAAAAACGCTTTCTCGCAATACTATCACATCCAAATTTATCAACGACATACCTTAAATTGCTAGAACTTCCATTATCAAACACGATTTTTATGTCTCCAAATGCATTGTTCTTATTAATCAATTTCCAATTGATAGTCATTCCATTGAAAATAGCCTTTAACTGATTCATAGTAAGCAATGAATCTGGATTGGCGTTGTTTGTAACCAATGCAACTCCATCAATGGCTACTTTATTTATTCTCGGAATGATTTTTACCTTTTCAAAAACAGATTTCTCGTAATCATTCAAGGTTCGGGAAGCAAAAATGAGCCTCACACTATCCTTTAACAGCAGTTCAAAAGCTGCATCTTCCGGTTTATATTCGATATTTAATGTTGCATGCGTATAAAATGCTCTAAAAATATCCAATTCAGCATCTACTATTGGCTGAAAAGATTCGTCAGAGGCAATTCTAATTGTGCCGTAAGTAGCAGTATCGGCTCCTTTTTTGTTAATGTCGTTCTCACAACCAATAAAAAATAGAATATTGAGGGAAATTAACAGAATATTTTTCAAACCGTACTGGTATTTGCTCTAATTTGATTTACACTTCTCACCACTCTAAAAGAACCATACCCTGCCAATAATCCACCTATAATACTTTGGTACTGAAATGGTATTGGCGTCCATCCTAAATATGAGCCGAGCAGAAAATAAACACCGCAAGCCATGTACACCAAAGCCATGAATAGACTAAAATACAGCAAAAATTTCTGCATAATATAAATTATAATAGGGTAATAAACCAAAATAGCCCGCAAAGCGAGCTACTTAGTTATAAAATAACTCAAGAAATTAGTTCAATGCAAATTTTATTGGTACTGTAAATTTTACAGAAACTGGTCTACCATTTTGCTTTCCAGGTTTCCACTTAGGCAACATTTTGATAACCCTAATCGCTTCTTCATCGCATCCGCCTCCAATCCCTTTCACAACTTCAGCGTTGGTAACTTCACCTTGACCATTAATTACAAATGTAACAATTACCCTCCCTTCTAAGCCTTGTTGTGATGCCACTCTTGGATACTTAATATTTGAGGCAATGAATTTTTGCATCGCCAATGTGCCACCTGCAAACTCTGGCAT
>JBJXGB010000087.1:0-5326 GCA_046152935.1 Cytophagales bacterium | reverse complement strand
GCTTCATTGAAACTTTTCTCCAAACCAGCTCCAGCGTTATTTTCGTTTACAAAACCAATCGTTCTAGCTGCCAACAACTTTCCATAAGGATGGTAACGTCTTTCTTGTTTTTCGAAAATAGCTCCGCCTTTATATCTTCCAGCTCTGAAAATTGGCCACTGAGCCATCATTTTCTTGTCTTGGTAGGTAAGCAATCGGGGATTTAGAATCAGGTATTTTTCTCCCTTTTCTAACCTGGCATTTTTGATTTTCCGTTTGTAGTCTTGTGCACTCAAGTCTCCGTAAAATCTTGATAATAAAATGCTTAAACTGTCGATGCCTTTGTTGAATGTAGTGTCTTTAGGTACTTTTGGATCAATGGCTAATTTAAAAAACGGAATAGAAGTAGCCAATAAACTGCCATCGTTGGCATAAATATTTCCTCTGGTAGCAGGTAGCTTTTTGAATTTAAGCGTAACCTTCTCAGCTTTTTTCCTCCATTTTTCTCCATCTACAAACTGTAGCGAAGCTATTTTGAAAACAATAGCCAAAGCGAAAACGAGTATCACCAAAAAGGCAATCCTCGTACGCAGCAATATGTTTGATTTAATACTCATGTAGAAATAAATAATTTTTGTTTCGCTGCATTAATTTATGAATGATAAATTATGAGTTATGAATTTTTTGTTTGACAGTTAGAATTGAGCTTTTAATTATTCTAAGTAATTCGGTAGCATTTCCTTTAATATTTTCAAATTCATCATTGCTTAAATATTTTGTTTCCTTTAATAACTCTAGCCAATAACAGGTTTCATCGCACTCCTTTTGGGCTATCCCAAATTTGTGAATAAAGTCTTTGGTGCTTTCCGCATTTTGGGCTTCCCGAACCAATGCTCCAACGGCTGTGCCACTTCTTAATAATTGTTTGCTCAATATGAATTCTTTCTTTTCTGTACTCAAATACTGATACAACTTTACAACCCTAATTGCAAAAGCAAATGATTTTATAAGTAATACATTTTCTTTCCTTTCATTCATAACTCATCATTTATAATCCATCATTTTAAGTTGCTTATCAAAGTCCGAAATAATTTTCTGTGTCTTGTTAAACTCGTCATATTCCATTATGGCTTTTTTATCGGCTTGTAGCTTAGATATTTTGCCTTTACTTGGCAATATTTTATATTCATTAAAGGTTAAGAATTTATTTACACTTTCTGAAAGCTGCTCCATGGTAAACGTGTTTTCTCTTTCTATCAAACTTTCAATGTAATCAAAATAGCCAGTCACTGTTCTTTCTAATTGACTTATTTCTTTCTCTTGTAAATAGTTTTTGGCAACAATTACATCTGTTTTTAAAATTCTTCCATCTGGTGCATTTTTCCAAGTGCTGAGTCCCATGTTGTCCACATCTTTGTTTGCAGACTGGTATATAATTTCTGCCGCTGTTTTTCCCGTGATGGCAAAATGAAACTTGTTTTGCACCATTGCATAGAAATTCTTGGTTATCTCTGCATTTTTGTCGTAATCAATACTGCATTCAGCAAAAATATCTGTCACTTGTTGATAAATCCTGCGTTCGCTGGCTCTGATTGAACGAACCCTGCGAAGCAATTCCTTGAAATAATCCTTTCCAAATAAAGTTTGTCCTTGTTTTAGGCGATTGTCGTCCAACACAAAACCTTTAATTATAAACTCCTTAAGGATTTGTGTAGCCCAAATTCTAAATTGAGTGGCTTTGCTTGAATTTACCCTGTAACCTACAGAAATGATTGCATCGAGATTGTAAAATTCTAACTCTCTGTAAACTAATCGTTCGCCTTCTTTCTGAACTGTTCGGAAAATCCGAACAGTTGAATCTTTTTGTAATTCTTTGGTTTCATAAATATTAGAAAAATGTTCGCTAATGGTTGATTTTACCACACCAAAAAGTTCTCCTATGCTTTTTTGAGTAAGCCAAACTGTTTCATCTTGAACAAAAACATCAACCTTTACTTCTCCATTTGGATTGTTATAAATTATGAAGTTACTATTCTCTTCCATTTGAATGAGTTTCTCTTAAAATTTTCTCTTTGTAGAATCTAACATAATAGCAGTAACAACTACTCAGTAATATCCAATTTCAATGGTGGACTTTTACTTTCTACCAAACCGTAAACGGCCATTTTACGAGCTACTTCCGATTGTTTGCTGTCGAACATATAGCCTGCTTTCAATGTGGTATATTCGGTGCGCAAATCTTCAACTTCAAATTTAAGTTTATCAATTTTTCGAATCGTTTTTTCGGTGTAATGGGCATTGGCAATGTACAAAATGATCAATACCGTTACCCACAAAACTTGAGGCAAGTATTTGGTAGGCACGCCTTCATCGAACATTCCTTCAATGCGGAAGGTCTTGTTTATGGTTGAAAACAAGCCTTTTTTGTCGTCAGCACTGTTTTCTGGAATCTCTACTTGATCTGTTTTTCGAAATGTATTTGCCATTTTTGATTAGAAATTAGAACAAGGAACAAAGATCATAGAAATTAGAATATGGAACTTAGAGAAAAGAATTTAGACTAATTGCTTCTTTTAGAATTTGATTATGAATTTAAACTATTAATAAACGCTTTTATCATTTTCTCTAAATCTACTATTTTGAAAATAATTGATTCATGTTCTTCGTTCGAAATATACTTTAATCTGTAGGAAGCAATGATTTGTGTTTCAAGTTCATAAACAGAGCCTAGTGAAATATGTAGAAAACTTGCAAAATCTTTATTGGTACTCCTCCCCGATCCTTCAGCAATGTTTGAAGGAATTGATACAGCACATCTGTTCATCTGAGAAACAAGTCCAAATTTTTCTTCATTAGGCAGTTTTTTAGTCAAAGCATAAACATCAACCAGCAGATCCATACCTAGTTGCCATATTTTCATATTTCTAAAGTTATGCTTCATTTCGAAGAAATTTCGATGTTCTTTATTCTATGTTCTATTCACTTTACTCCTTCTCAGTTTCTAATGTTTGAAACCATGGGCTATTAAAATCTTTGTTCTATTCTCTATGTTCCATATTTTACAAATCAAACTCTCTCCGCCACTCTTAATTTAGCACTTCTAGCTCTTGAATTCACTTTTAGCTCATCTTCAGTTGGCTCAATTGGTTTTCTGGTTACGGCATCGAATGGTTTGGTTACATTTCCAAACACATCTTTCGTGGCTTCGCCTTCCAATAATCCTTGTTTGATATAATTTTTAACCAATCGATCTTCTAAGGAATGAAAAGTAATGATGGCAAGTCTTCCTTTTGGTTTGATTACTTCGCCTGTTTCAAGAAGCATTTCTTTAAGTGCTTCCATTTCTTCATTTACCTCTATGCGCAATGCCTGAAATACTTGGGAGAAATACTTGTAATCCTGTCCCTTTTTGGCCAATGGAAAACAAACTTTAGTGAGATCGCCTGTGGTTTCTATGGGTTTATTTACTCGCTCTCTTGTAATTGTATTGGCTAATTTCCATGCATTTTGAATTTCGCCAAACTCGGTGAAAATCTTCGTTAATCCCCTTTCATCGTAGGTATTTAGAATAGTTTTGGCTGAAATGGGCTGTGATTGGTTCATGCGCATATCCAGATCAGCATCAAATCGATAAGAAAATCCTCGATCGGCCACGTCAAACTGGTGAGATGAAACCCCTAAATCGGCCAATATGCCATCTACTTGGGTTACGCCATGCAAACGAAGGAATTTTTTGAAATGTCGAAAGTTGGCTTCAACTAAAACTGTTTTCTTGGCCACAATTTCATCACCATCAACCCAAAGTTTATAATTGTTGATGGCATCTTTATCTTGATCAAAACAATACAATTTGCCTTTGTCCAGTTTAGATAAGATAGCTTTGGAGTGACCACCTCCTCCGAAAGTGAGATCGACATAAATACCATTCGGATTGATATTCAATCCTTCAATGCATTCATTTAATAAAATAGGAACATGGTATTGCATCTGGCAGCTTATAAAAAAGCTACGAAATATAAAAAAATAAGCTCGCTAAGAAATACACAGCAAGAAAGTAAAAGTTATTTTGATGAAGAAACTGTACCTGTAAATGCAGTTGAGATTACCAATCCCATAGCAAAAAGAAAAATCACAGTTCCAATTATGGCTATTATCATTATTTAACTACCTAAGTTGTTTTTGTACTCGGAGAGGTTTCGATAAATGCCATAGAGATAGCAATTCCAATTGTAACAAGAAAAATAGCGGTTCCAATATAGAAGAATATCATTTTTTAATTATTTAACTTTTCAACTAATTTTCCAATTTGCTTGTAGATGATTCTTACAGACACAATTAGTAAAACGGACATAAACAAATTTACAAAAAATAATATAAGCAAATAAGAATCATTGTAAAATCCTTGTTTGGAAACGATAAACCCATACCCACCACATGAAAAAATAAATAGTGTGCTCAATAATCCAAATGGCAATTTGAGTTGGTCTACTTTGGATTTGATATATTCCCTTTCTTAGGCATTCATAAATACTAAAATACGAATTGGAATATCAACTTCCAAACAAATCGCTACTCAAATAACGGTCGCCTCGATCGCAAATGATGCAGACAATGATACCCGACTCCAACTCTTCGGCCAATCGAACAGCTGCTGTAGCACTTCCTCCACTGCTCATTCCTGCAAATACAGCCTCTTCTCTTGCTAATCGCATGGTCATTTTTCTGGCTTCAGCTTCAGAAATATCTTCGATGCGATCAACTCTTTTTGGTTCGTAAATTTTTGGCAAATATTCCACTGGCCAACGCCTAATTCCTGGAATCTTAGAACCTTCGGTGGGTTGGCATCCTACAATTTGAACATTGGGATTCTGTTCTTTCAAATACCTTGAAGTTCCCATAATCGTACCAGTCGTTCCCATGGTAGCTACAAAATGTGTTACTGTGCCTTTCGTGTCTCTCCAAATTTCTGGACCAGTAGTTTTGTAATGTGCCAATGCACAATCAGGATTGTCAAACTGGTTCAGCATCAAGTAATTGCCTTCTTTTACTTTATTGATGGCATAGTCTCGAGCTTCTTCCATCGCACCTTTGGTTGAAGTCAATGTTACTTTGGCTCCAAATGCTTCCATGGTCAATATTCGCTCTTTGGTAGAATTTTCTGGCATAACCAATTCCATCTCCAAACCAAAAAGTCTTGCAATCATCGCTAAAGCAATACCCGTATTTCCACTGGTAGCTTCTATCAATTTTGTTCCAGATTTTATTTCGCCTCTTTCAAGAGCGCCTTTGATCAATCCGTAGGCAGCTCGGTCTTTCACACTTCCACCAGGATTTTGTCCTTCCAGTT
>JBJXGB010000078.1:0-9412 GCA_046152935.1 Cytophagales bacterium | reverse complement strand
CTGCAATTCTTGCGCCTTTCAATGGTTTTTCAGCTCCGAATTCTTTGCGGAGAGCCATCAAACCTGGCATTTCGGCTTCTGCCAATAAGATTTCTTTTCTGCCCCATTCTGCAAGGCTAATGTCTTTTACTTTAAATTTTTCTTGTGTGGCTACCATCTGGTTAGTTTTTTTAAGATAAGGCTACAAATCTAAGGTTTAAAGCCTCTACTGCCAAATTAAATTATTGTGATGAGTTGAACCAATTCTAGCGGGGTGACTAACTAAAAAAATGTATTCTTTTATCCCGCTGTCTGTTTATTATTTGGTCAAAAGACCTACGTAAGACTGTCTGTGCCTTACAAATAAAACTAAAGCCAGCTTTCAATATTGCTTCTCAAAGTACAGGCGCAAGTTATGGTTTTACTTAAAAATAAACTTTTTTGTGTTCGATCGTTCCCTGCTTTTTCTAAATTGGTGTAAGCGAACCAAAAAAGAGTTTGGAAGGGCGAATATTTGATACTCAAAGTTTGTAGCAGATGATGTTGATATTTCTCATAACTTATTTGGTATTTTTAAAACAATTAAAATATCAGTATGAAAATGAATTACCTGCCTCTTGAAAATGAAAGAATCCTATCCATGGATGAAGTAATCCACGGGTTCGAAAGATTTGAAAATTATGTTAAATCAAATACAAATCTTGATTTGTCTTATGATGAAATTAAAAAGGTATATCGTAATAATATGAATTTTCATCCCATTGTTTTTTTGAGTGACTGCTCAAATATGAATTTTGTCATATTTAGAGCCAGATGTTTTAAACAAGGAGAAGATATTAATGATATAACAAATTATACTTATCCAAGAGCTGATATTTGCTACTCAAGAGGACGTGCAAATATTAAGAAATATCCTACATTTTATGGCTCATTGGATATTATTACAACTTTTGAAGAAAGCAGAGTTAAGGAAAATGATAAAATTTATGTTGGCAAATGGCGAGTAAAACCTAATGCTAAAATTTGGGCTATTCAAATGTTATACAGCGACAAAAGTTTACTTCAAGGTGTCGTAGCCCAGCATAATAAAGATTTAACTGACAAATTAAGAGAAATTTCAAAGCCATATTCTAATGATAAAACTGAATCAATTGAATATTTGGTAAAGAGAATAGGTGAGTATTTTGTTAACGATGATAATTACTATCTCTCTTCATTCTTTGCTCATTATTTTCTATACGATTTCCCTAAAGGCTTCCAAATAAAGCCTTCCTTATTAGTTTATCCCAGCATTGCAGGTGATAGATCATCTATAAATTTTGCAATTCACCCTGATTTTGTAGATGAAAACATGGAGCTTGTTGAAATATATGAATACACTTTTAGGGGGGTTGTCACAAATCCTACTCGCGCGAAAATTTCCATGAGTAAGATGGGAATAATAGAAAATAGGAAAATCAATTGGAAAAATACTTGTGTCTCAAAAGACTTTAAGGTTGCTATTAAAGGATTTTGGTGTGCTGAACCTTTTCCAGAACGTTTTGAAGAGGCTAGATTCCACTACAATAATACAAATTTTACACCTAAACAATTTGTTCACCAAGTAATCCAAAATGATTTTCAAAGTTTTTTGGATTTATTATGCGCTTTTGACGGTGAGATTATTTTGAATGAGAAACAAATTAAAACCTTAAATATCAAAATGGGTGATAATGAATTACAATGTATAACTTCGGATAGAAGTTTAAATATTGAAGTGATATCGATTGAAGTTGAATATGAATTAATTCTTGAGTGAAATTGTCCCCGCTGGTGTTGGTCTTTTCGTCCAATACGCATTTGCGCAAGAACTCTCGGCTATTGGATGGGTTTTAGATACAAAAGGGGGTACTTCCGAAGTACCCCCCTCCACTTCGGAAGTACCCCCTCCCACTGCAAAGGTGCATTCATTCCCCTTTTAGGCTACCGCAGTCGCCTTAGAAGTGGGCTAGTTCCCCTTTTTGGCGACCCAAGTACTCTTTTTGGTGACCCGACTTCCCTTTTAGGCTACTACTGTCGCCTTTGATGTAAACTAGTTTGCTTTTTTTGTAACCCCAGTACTCTTTTTGGTAAATTAACTCCCCTTTTAGTCAACTAAGGTCGCCTTTCTAGTGAGATAACTTCATTTTTTAACTTAAAATTTGGCTAAAAAGAGCAATACATCCCCCAAAAGAAATAAATGCCAATATCTTTTTATACATCTGTTTAGATTCTAAAAGCACTAAACAGCTCTTTTTTCTTTAAAGCTGTTGTTCTCAAAGCGCTTTTTAGGATCATCATACATAGCTTTTGCCGACAACACGTTAGATTTAGCAACATGCTTAACTGAATTGCAGTACGTGAGTGCTGCCACATACCCTTTGCTGCCTGAAAGCATTTTTGTATCGCTTACATTCTAAAAAATTGGCCGAGCGAGATGCAAAATAAAAGTAAGGTCACATACTGTTTTGAGATCGATTTGCAACTAGGGTAGATTCATATATGCAAGTACGAATTTGGGATTGCAAAGTGCATAATCGAGGACTTTTTTTACAAAAGGAGTGGTTTTGTTGTTTATTTGGTGAATAGTTTTTCTGTCTTTGGGCGTAAGGGCTATCAGATAAGGCTCCAAAATGGCCTCTACTTCTTTCAATTTAGTGTTCACGGTTTGCTAATTTGCAGGCGAGATTTTGATCGATACTACCTTGTCTGTCGACATGGCGAATGGTGTTATGTTTTAAGAAACATCAATACTAAAAATTGCAAGTTTTACACTTAAAGGGAGTTTTAATTTTACAGTTATGGCTTTGATTCATAAAAATAAATACTATTTTAGCTGATGTTGAAGCAATGGCAGCAGCAAAATCTCTTCGGTCTGACGCTAAAAATGCGTCTGACCGTGCCAGATCGACACGGGTTTCTGGACATTAACGCTGTTTTTATTGAAAGTATGTATCGTACGCACTTGCAGCGTCAGTAAACCATTGCTGGTTCTCAACAACTTAACATTCAATTAACGCTTTTTTACGACATTATTTTTAGCTTGCCAATGTAAACACATTGGCAATGCGACTTCTATTTATCTCTGTCATCTTTATTCTAAACATCAATTTCGCTGATGGATGGGGCTTTTTTGCCCACCAACGCATCAACAGGCTGGCAGTTTTTACACTTCCGCCCGAAATGATTACGTTTTACAAGCGGAATATTGTCTATCTCACAGAAAATTCTGTAAACCCAGATCGTAGACGCTACGCTGTGGAAGGTGAAGCAGAAAAACACTATATAGATATTGATATTTATGGCGATAGTGCCATCTACACCATGCCTAGGTTTTGGAAAGATGCCGTTAAAAAATATACAGAAGATACTTTAAGAGCTTATGGAATCAACCCTTGGCAAGTGGCCAAAATCAAAGACCAGCTTACTTTTGCTTTCAGAAACATGGATGCAAGGGAAATTTTGCGCATTTCGGCCGATATGGGGCATTATATTGCTGATGGAAATGTGCCTTTGCACACCACGCATAACTATAATGGACAATATTCTGGTCAATATGGCATTCACGGCTTTTGGGAATCGCGATTGCCAGAACTCTATTCAGATAACTATGATTTTTTCGTAGGCAAAGCCAATTTTGTTAAAAATCCGCAAATCAGGGCTTGGGAGGCCACCACAGCAGCCCACCTTGCTTTAGATTCAGTTTTCAAATTTGAGAAAGAACTTACCAGAAAATTTGCTGAAGATAAAAAATACGGTTTTGAGGAAAGAAATGGCATCACTACGCGGGTTTATTCCAAAGAATTTTCAAAAGCTTACCACGAAATGTTGAATGGACAGGTGGAAAAACGAATGAAAGCTTCTATAAAAATGGTGGGCGATTTTTGGTACACTTGTTGGCTCGATGCCGGGCAGCCCAGTTTGAATATACTTTTAGATTTCAAATTTGATAAAGCCGATATGGATCAGATGCAAAAAGACAACGAAGAATGGAAGAAAAGATTGATCGATGCCCGACCAGAAGCATCTTTGCAAAATTGCGACAAAAACCAAGACCGTCATTCAAAAGAATCTAGCCACATGAATTGCTGTGGCCATCACGATTTTTTTACTTTGCGACTGGAAGTGATGAATCAGTATTTGACCGAATAAACATTTTTATCCCCATAGTAAAAAAACAGTTGGTCGCTTACTCAAATCTGGTTTCTCCTTTTTCCATTTTGCAATGGTAGTTGTTTTAATAAATTGATTGGGGGAAGTAATGTCGCAAGCCACACAAAGCTGGGTATTTGGCTGGCAAAAAGCTACAATATCTGTAAACAAAGCTTCGTTTCTGTATGGAGTTTCAATAAATAGCTGAGTTTGGTGTTTGGATATGGCCTCTTTTTCCAATTTCTTCAGCCATAATACTCTTTCATTTTTTTCTATGGGTAAATAGCCGTGAAAAACAAAAGACTGCCCATTGAAGCCAGAAGCCATCAAAGACAGTAATATAGCCGATGGCCCAATCAGTGGAATAACTTCAATATCATTTTTGTGGGCCATAGAAACTGCCAATGCACCTGGATCTGCTACTCCTGGGCAACCCGCTTCTGAGATTACTCCAACATCGTTGCCGCCCATTATCAATTGGATAACAGCCTCAATATCAATACTTTGCGTGTCTTTATCTAATCTATAAAAACGCAACTCCTCAATTTTTAGCCCAAGATTCAAGCCAGAAATAAATCTTCTTGCACTTCGCTCATTCTCAACCAAAAAATGTGATAATCCTTTTATGATTCCCGAATTGAAACTGGGAAGAACTTGCTGTTCCGTTTCAGGAAAAAGTAAACAAGGAATGAGGTATAATTTGCCTTTCTCTCCCATTTATTTTCTGACATAAATGCCCTTTTCAGATTGATAAAAATGATTTTTTATATATGGTACTTTTTCCACGATATTGGGCATAAGTACTTCATTATCAATAATAACATCGGGCATATCTGTCAAAAAAGCACTGTAAATATGATTGGTATTTTCGTAATATTCAGGATGAGCTAAAATAGGTTGGCTCAACTCAAAATCAAAGTAGCAAGTCGCCAATTTATTGTTTTGAAACACCGCATTTTCTTTCCCAATCACTAATATTTTTTTATTTTCAAATACTTTATTCCATTTACTGGGTGCGGCAACTTGATTGTTGAAATTTATAAGATTCTTGTTCAAAAATGGTAAATCGATATATGAATAAACCATTCGCAAACTGTAAATTACGTAAATTAAAAGCAGGTAGCCACCCAACTTCTTCTGTTTAATTAACTGGAAAAAATGAGTAATAAAAAACGCTATAAACGGAATAGTAAGGCTAAAGGCTGAGGTAGTTTCCTTGAAGAAAAAAGTGACTATTAGTAGAGTAACTACCAACCAAATAAAGATAATCCGCTGACTAATAACCTGATAGATAATAAAACGTTTGTAGGTAAAAGCCCTAATAACGCCCATTAGCCCAAATAGAAATGAAGGTAAAACCATGAAAGCTAAAATTTTCCAACCAAAATTGCTTTCAAAACCAATAGCCGCAGGAAATTGAAAAAGGTAATAATGCACGAATTCCGTAAAGCCATCTAACATGAAAAATATGGTAAGGCACAGCAAAGTGGGGAAAATAAATCCCGTAGCAAATAAAAAGTAATACCTTACCGAACTGCGAGTAAAAACAGCAAAAGTAAAGAACGAAAGAATAAAAAAGGCCAACGCAGGTGCAAAAGTCAAATACGCCAAGCCCAAAAACAAGCCTGTTGTGAATATTTCTCCTTCGTTATTCTCGGATTTGATATGTTTAAAAATGCTATTTAGTGCAATCAATACAAATGTGAGCGAGATAAATGCGGGTGAAAGTGAGAAAAAATCGAAACACGTGCTCGCCACCACCACATAAAGCAATGCTGGCAAATCTCCTTTATCTGACAAAATATCATTATTGCTGCACAGCCATTTGAATATTTGCGATTGGATAAACAATAAAAATCCAGCAATAACATAAAAGGTGACAAGCGATCGTGCTGCAAAAACACTGATAAACCAATAAACGGTGGCCGCCAAAGGCCCAGTTGAATCGATGATATCGCGGTAAATCAAAAACCCATCGGCCAATTTTTCACCCAAAGCGAGGTGATTTACATCCTCCCACAAAAGCGGGGTATCGGTAAGAAATAATGGCATTCGAAAAAGCCATATCATAAAAAAGAGAATTCCAAATTGAAACGGACCAGAAAATCGGAAAAAACGAATCATTGCGGAGTAAATGTGGCTATTGCAAATCTAGCTTTATTATTGAAATCGTTTTTGATTTCTGTATCGTAGAAGTGATATTTTTTCATGAGTTGTTGCATTTCCTGGCCTTTCTTTTCGTGAATTTCAAAATAAACTTTGCCTCCAACTTTCAAATTATGCATTGAAAACCTCAAAATCGCATCGTAATATAGCAGTGCATTTTGATCTGGAACAAAAAGTGCCATTTCTGGCTCAAAATCAAGCACATTGGCATCCATTTCTACTTTATCACTCTCTAAGACATAAGGCGGATTGGAAACAATAATATCAAATTTTTCTTCAGTTAATTTTTGAATTTGCAGAATATCAGCACTTATTAAGTGAATATTCGCATTTAATGCAAAAGCATTTTGCTTGGCAACGGCCAGCGCATCGTTTGAAATATCAATGGCAAAATATTCATTATCAGACATTTGCAAACATAAGCTGATGGGAATGCAACCCGTTCCAGTGCCAATATCTAATATTTTTAAGTTTGATTTTAGGCTATTTTCCTTTATGATGATTGCGACCAACTCTTCAGTTTCTGGGCGGGGAATAAGTGTATTTTTTGTTACTAAAAAATCTCTTCCAAAAAATACAGCCTTGCCGATTACGTATTGAATAGGTTCGTGCTTCAATAACCTGCTAACCAAGTCATTAAACTCGATTTCGTTAAAAGCCAGAAAAGATTTTTCTGATAAAATATCCGTTTTTGAAAATCCGGTTAAAAAATTTAACAACAAAAATGAAATTTCTTGCGCCTCAGATACTGCATAAATACTTGAAAGCGAAGCTCTAGCTAGGTCAAAAAAAGGCTTTACCGACATTACTTTTTCAGATTTTGCCTAATATATTCCTCCACAGCCGTTGGCACCAAATATTTTATCGACTTACCATATTTAATATTCTCCCTTATATAAGTAGAAGAAATATCCAGCAATGGGCAATTAAAAATGTGAACACGAGGGTGAATTTTGAGCTGCGTATTGGGTGTGTAGGGTCGAGGGTAGACCAAAACTTCAAAATTTTCAAATATTTTATCGTAATCTTTCCACTGGTCAAATTTCACCAAATTGTCTTCGCCCATCACCAAATAGAATTGAGTATTAGGATGTTGGGCCTTCAAATACATCAAAGTATCAATGGTATAATTTGGCTTAGGCAGAGAAAATTCAATGTCGTTTGCCTTCAATTTAGGATTATCAGCAATGGCTATTTTCACCATTTTCAATCTTTCATCTTCGGCCAATAATTCGGAGCGATTTTTAAAGGGATTCAGTGGCGTAACTACCAGCCAGACTTCATCCATACCAGCCAGATCGAGCATACTGTTGGCAATAATTAAATGACCAATATGAAGTGGATTAAAAGAGCCGAATAGTAAACCGATTTTCAAAATATTACTTTAGTCGTGGTAAAGATTGGGAATGAAAGTTTTAAAAAAAGCAAATCCATGATCTTCCTGCCACTTATCTACAATAGATTTATGGTATTGTTTTTCAATAAATTGATTGGCCGATTTAGCATCGTTCAATATTTCGTAGCTATTTATCAACACAGTAGAAATATAATGAACCCCATTTTTCAGGGCATCGCTTACTCTTTTGTGGCCGTCTAAAATAAAATACATCTCTCTGTAAACCACTATTACCACAGGTTCTGCTTCGTCAAAACCAATATTTTTGATGATACCATCGGTTTGTTTGGTGGGTAATAATTGCTTTGGTGACACCCAAAATTTAGCATACGATTGTTTATTCACCCATTTATAATAGTTTTTTATGACAATTTCGGCCACATCGTCAGCAGAAATGAAGGAAGTTTCTACTATTATATCGAAATTATTGACATCATTCCCGTTGGCATTGTATTTTTCGATAAATCTTTTGGTCTCACTAGCCTTTCTGGCTTGTAGACTTCGTTTAAGAACCTCATAATCAGGGGCTTGAGCTGTCTCACTCTTACGCATTTTGTCATGCATTACCCTTTGGGTAGTGATGTCAATATCTGCTTTTAGCATTATTTTGAATGAATTTGGCAAGAAATACCAAGCCATTCGAGAATCAACTACAAGCTTTTCGGAAGTGTTTTTCAAAGACACAAAAATTGAATCTATTTTTATGTCAATAGTCGGGTCAGTTTCGGCTAACTTGTTCATTTCCAAGGTAGTCATACCCAAATCTTCGGCTAATTTGCGCTGAATATCTCCTGTAGAAATGTAGTCAAAACCAGGAATATGCGAACAAATTAGTTTCCCTGTCTTGCTTTTTCCACTGCCTAAATCGCCAGTAAGTGTGATGATATTTGTACTTTCTTTTGCCATAGATATTTACAAAAGTATTATTAAAAACCTGCTTTCTTGTTATCTCATGTCAATTTATTGCGAAATCGACTTTTTGCTATTGCACGAAAAACCAACCAATTCATCCGTTTTTTGTAATTTTGGCTTTTCAGTATCAATTACTTCAAATGCGAATAATTTTTTTATTTTTCACAATCCTTACTTTTTCTGCCATAGCACAGTTAAGAACTACAAATGAAAATACCCAAGCCTGGGCTCAATATTTTATCAATATCAAACTTAAAAACAATTGGCTTTTGATGGGTGATATTGGTTATAGAACCCAAGGCAATTTCATCGACCAGAAATTCCAGTTTTTAACCCGAATTGGCGTTGGAAAACAGTTTTCCAATAATCTTCAATTGGCAGGTGGCTATTGCTATTTCATATCTTTTCAAGAGAACGGTATAGAACGACCAGAGCATCGTTTTTGGCAACAATTGTTGACGACACAAAATTTCGCAAAAACAAGAATAGTGCATCGCTACCGTTTAGAGCAACGATTTAATAG
Source organism: Cytophagales bacterium (assembly GCA_046152935.1). Lineage (GTDB taxonomy): Bacteria > Bacteroidota > Bacteroidia > Cytophagales > UBA9547 > CAZMFZ01. The sequence goes on along the minus strand of JBJXGB010000078.1, from coordinate 266 downwards.
AAAAACCAGTGCCACGAACTTGGAGGATGGTTACAATTTTAACTGGAGAGCGAGGTATCAACTAGCACTCACCACGCCTATTTACAAGCAACTAGGTGAAGCAAATGCGATTAGTTTTTTTGCGCAAGACGAAATCTTCCTAAATTTTGGGTCTGCCATCAAGACCAATTACTTCGACCAAAACAGAATATTTGTGGGTTTTGGGTATCAATTTACACCTGCGTTGTTGGTCAATTCGGGCTATCAGTACACGTTCCTTCAAAGAA
>JBJXGB010000075.1:0-3895 GCA_046152935.1 Cytophagales bacterium | reverse complement strand
ACATTTTATAAAAAAGGTGTTCAAAATTTAGTTGAGGTTACGCATTATTTAGATTTTGTATGGCTGAAAGTGTCGGGTGGAAACTCCCGACACCACGAGAAAGTTAAATTTCAGATATGCTTAAATGTTGCATTACAAATATCCACTACCCAAATAGCATAGCTTGGCTGTTAATAGGTATAACTTAATAATTTATTGACAGTGCCTTAATACTCAGTTTACAAGTGTTTGCAATCTTCGCAGATTGACCACGAATACCGAATCTTTACCAATAGCCTAATCATGAACTTTGCCTCAAAACCCTCGTTGGCCATAGCCGATGGCAATGCCAATCTGGCACCAACACCATACGCTAATCCTTTCAAAAACATATTCCAGACCCGAGGCCGCTTCGTAGCCATTATCTTGGTGATGATGTGTTTGCTGCTGGTGGAGAAGGGCTGGGGGCAGAGTATAGTTGAATACAGTTTTCCCGCTTCTAACAGCTTAGTTGCTAATTTTATTGCCACAAATTTAACTTCATCAAATGTTTCATTATCGAGCGGAACAATAGAATCTAATATTACAACAGGAACGTATTTTCCAAACGAACCTTATGTTGAGGAAACAGGTGGGTGGACTGCAACTTCACAATCAACTTCTAAAAACTTTCAATTTAATATCAATGCTATTTCTGGTTTTACATTTTCTATTACAAATATTTCCTTCAGAGCTTATGCTACCAGTGCGGGACCCTCAGCATTTGGTTTCGGAATAGGTGCAACTGATATATACACAGTTAATGCCCCAGATGGTACTTTAGTTACGGTAAACCAATCTGTTGTTGGACAAACAGGATTAACAACTGCTACAATAAAAATACAAGGGTGGTTGAATGGTTTTCGAACTTCTTCTGGGGCTGGAGCATTTAGATTAGACGATCTAGTTATTACAGGAACAGTTACACCAATTTCATCCTGCACCCCACCCACCGTTTCAGCCACAGGCTTTAATAGCACTATTTCTGGCCAAAATGCCATCAATATTGCGTGGACAAACCCAGGTGCAGGCTACGATGGCGTAATAGTGGTGGCAAACTCTACCTCTGGCATAAACCCTACCAGTGGCGTAGGCTACGCTGCTAATAGTATTTATGGCTCGGGCTTTAGTTTAGGCTCTGGCAACTTTGTAGTATACACTGGCACAGGCAACAATGTAAGCGTAACAGGCCTTGCAGCTGGCACACTTTACAATTTTGCAGTTTACACCTATTCTAGTACAGGCATTTGCTACAATACTACTAATGTATTGACTGGAACGGGCGTAACGTCTTCTGCAGGAGGCAGCTCATCTACCGATTACTTTCGTTCTAGGCAAAATGGAGATTGGGGTTCCGCATCTACTTGGGAAAGTTCAGCAGATAACTCAATTTGGATCAATGCAACATTAACTCCAAGTAGTACTGCAAACAACATTCTTATTCAAAGCGGACATATCGTTACTATTAGTTCAAGCATTTCAATCGATCAGACAACAATCCAATCTGGTGGATTTATTGAACATAATGGAGGAACATTAACTATTAACAATGGAACTAATGATGATTTAGTTGTTATTGGCACTTTTAGGGCAGTCGGACAAACAGCAACTTTTAATACCTCAGCAACACTTAAAATACAAACAGGAGGTATTTTGGAAATATTAAATAATGGAAATAGCCCTACAAATTATGCAAATGACAATGGGTCAATTCAGTCAAATGTTATTTGGGATAATGGATCTATTTTTAATTTTAATGACGGATCCACTTTGCCGACTACTTCTGGACGAATTTATTTTCCAAACGTAAACTCAAGCACAGTTCCAGTCTTTAGAATTTCAAATAGGAATGCTGGATTTACTTTAGGTGGTAATTCTAATACATTGATTAATGGGATTTTAGAAGCAAATATTGATTTAACTTGGCAAAACTCTGGTGCAAAAACTTTTCGAAATGGAATAATAGGAATTGGAAATGTAACCCAAAATAGTACTTCTGGGCAGTTCATTATTTCAGGCACAACGGCAACAATTGGGGGAACAGGCATCGTAACCATGCATACAAATGGAATGGTTGCTAATTCAGGAACATATCTAACCTTAAGTTCTAACAAAACCATAACTGGAAATGCTACTTCTAATACATTTACCGTGAATGGAATCTTAGATTGTGGCAACAATGTTCTTTCGGGTTCTTCTACTTTTTTCCTCAACAACAATGCTACTTTAACAACTTCTAATGCAAATGGAGTTACAGGTTCTTCCGCAACTTCGGGCTCTATTCAAATGAGTAATTCTAGCAATGAACTTTTTGATGATGGAGCAAGCTATGTATTTAATGGAACTTCAAGTCAAAGCACAGGTTTTGCAGGTACTTCTACGCAAATTAATGGAGCGAGAGATTTAATCATTGCAAACTCTTTAGGCATCGTTTCTTTAGATTCTGATGTTCAAGCTCCAGGCATTATTGGCGTACTTTCTGTGCCAAGTGGAGCTGTATTCTTTGTTCCAGATGGAAGAAATATTAGTAAAAGTAGCTCTGGTACTATCTCTGTTGCTGGTATTTTACAAATAGGAGATAACAATGGATTTGCGAACGCTTCAACCGCCAATTTTCAAGGCTTTACTGCAAGTGACATTAATTTTGCATCTTTTGCTACTGTAGAATACAATGGTGGTGGGCAAATAGTTTCTACCCTTACGGGCTATCCAAATCTATTGATCTCCACTTCAGGTAGCAAAACACCTGAAGATAATATAATTGTCAATGGGAATTTATCTGTTACTGGTGGAGTTTTGGTGGCTACTACCCGAAACATTACTGTTTCGGGCAATTGGCTACAAAATTCTAACACAAACTTTAGCAGTTCTGCCGCAACCATTGTGTTAAATGGAGCTTCAGCAACAATAGATACCCAAGACGAAACCTTTCAAAATCTAGTAGTTGCAAGTTCAGGCACAAAAACCTTGCTCTCCGCATTAAACTGTACTCAAAATGTATCCATTACGGGTGGCACACTAGATGTTGGTACCAATACCTTTGGTGGAGGAGCAAATCTTTCTATGACAGGCGGCTCGCTTCGACTTGCCAAGACTGGTGTCGAGCTCCCCGAGCTTTCAGGCACTTACAATTTAGGTGGTGGCTCTATCGAATTGTATGGCAATGGCATTCAATCGCTCAAAGGTTCGCCCACTTACAACAATCTTATCTTCTCAAATACCTCGGTCACTACGCTCACCAGTGCAGTGAGCCTCAATACCAATGCCAGTGTATTGATTCAGAACTCGGCTATCTTAGATGTTGAAAACAATTCGTTTGGTGGCGATTTCAACCCCCTCACCATGACAGGTACGTCTAAATTAATTACTTCAGGAGCGGGCACAAAACCCGATTTGGCAGATTTGTATACCCTGTCCTCTGGGACTACCATTGAGTTTTCGGGAAATGCTTCATCGACAACGATTCGCCAAGGTCCTACAACAGGTGGCACACAACCACATCGCTACCAAAACCTGATTTTCTCAGGCGTTACCACCATCACCGCCCCAGCCAATGTGTTGAGAGTAGAGGGCAATATCACAAACAATCTTTCTACTGGCTTGTTTCGTGCCAACAATGGCAACGTGTCCCTCACTGGCACAAACCAAACCATCAGCGGTACGGCTGCTACCGATTTTTACAATCTCAATATAGGCAATGGCTCGACAGTAACCTTAAACAGTGCACAACGCCTGTCAAATACCCTTAGCTTGGGCACAACTTCAACATTAAACGCCAATGGAAACCTCACCATCGTCTCTACTTTTACAAGTACGGCTCGTGTTGGCGAGATTCCGTCAAGCGCTACCATTACAGGCAATGTAAATGTGCAAAGAT
>JBJXGB010000073.1:0-3531 GCA_046152935.1 Cytophagales bacterium | reverse complement strand
GTTAGGCGAAGGGAAAAGCCCAGTTGCCCCGCCCATTATCGACACCCAATCCTGCATTTAAGTATCCTCTGAAGACCAATTAATGGGCTTTTACTTTCGCCTTAACGCCCACATATTTATGAATTTTGCGGTGGAGGAGCGCGTAATTATCCACCGTGACCAAGATAGGCAGAAAAATAAACTCGCCAAACAGATAACCCGCAAAATTCATAAATATGATGTTGTGTGCTGCCATTTTTACTTTATCATTTTATTTTGTCTAAGTACCTTTCTAGAAATTATCAAAATATAAATGTCGCAAATGATAACTAAAAGCCCAGAAATTAGAGATACTAAATATAAAGTTGATTCTGAAATTTCTGTTTCATAGTAATCGGAAAAGTTATTCTGACACCTCAAAATAAATGCTTCAATTACAATATATCCTCCTCTGTCGTCTGCCTCCAATTGAAACATCATAAAAATAATAAATGAAATTACACCAATAAGAATTATGCATTTGTCTACTATAGACAAAATTTTATAATTCTTAAATCCTTTGTTTGTAGCTATTAAGTGTAAGATAGTCAATGGTAGGAGTATGAAAAGTCCTAGTGTTACCAAAATCCAGCCTATGATTGTTAATCTTACAAAAATAAAAGAAAATATAGTTAAATTATTTATTGTTTGAAGTCTGTTTTCGAACATATACGTGATTTTATTTGGTTGCACACAACTCTTATATTTATGCAATTAGGCGAAATTAATCTAAAACACCAAATTTATTTTTCTTTTCTTTAATTCATTCATTACCAAATAGTTATAGTTGCGTTATCGGTGTTTTTAGGCAGTTGCGTTTTTTGTGCTTTCGTAATAGCATCTCGTTTAAAAACTCCAAAATACGAAACTCGCTTTATAGCCTGTCCAAGGGGCTTTGCACTTTGTTTATCATTTTCTTGCTCACATGGGTGTATATCATCGTAGTTTCTGGGCTGCTGTGTCCTAGCAGCTCTTGTATCACGCGGATGTCGGTGCCAGTTTCGAGCAAATGTGTCGCAAAGCGATGTCGCATGCCATGTATGCCCATTTGCTTTTTTATTTTCGCAGCCCCAAGTGCGCTCTTAAATACATTTTGTATGCTTCGCACAGTTAAATGTTGGCCAGTTTTCATGCCTTCAAATAGATACGCTTTGGGGAGGTAGGCCTTGTAATACTGCCTTAGCATTTCCAATAGTTTTTCCGATAGCATCACCATACGGTCTCTTTTGCCTTTGCCGTTCTCAATTCTTATTTGCATCCGCGCTGAGTCTATGTTGTTCAGTTTGAGGTTGGCAATTTCACTCACCCTCAAGCCAGCACCGTATGCCAGCATCAGTAAGGTTTTATGTTTGATGTTCGATTTGGCGTCAAATATCTTTTTTACCTCGCTGGTATCGAGTACTTTAGGCAGCAGGCTTGGTTTTTGTGGCCGAGGCAAGTCGAAAAGCATTTTTTCCTTTTTCAATACTTTTTCAAAGTAAAATTTTATGGCATTGATACGTTGGTTCAGTTGCGATTCTTTCACACCTAAAGTGCTGATGCACAGCAGCAAATACGATTTTATTTTGTCGATTGTGAGCGTCTGCACGTGTATATCGCCCAATAAATACAATATTTGTTTAAATTCGTTTACGTAAGTTACCAAAGTGCTGGGGCTCATGCCATGCAGTACTATTTCGTTGTGCAAGGCCTCGGTCGCTTTTTGGTTGTTGGGCGAAATATACATGAGTACCACAAATCGGGCGGCTTGTCTTTTAGTCAGAATAATTTTTCTAGTGGTTTCTACCCTAGATGGCAACTGAAAAAATACCCTTGCCAAATCGCTATCTACCACATACCAGCCTCTAAAAGTCTTTGAAAATTTTACTTCCCAATTTGTCCTCAACCAGTCAAATGTCTCTTTATGGTGTCTTTCTTTCCATTTTAGTTTGATAATGGCATTGCCTTTGTGTACAGCTAGAAAAAAATCAATTTTGGTTTTTGCATCAGTTATGTTCATTGCTTGGTATTGTGTACGAGATATAAATAACAAAATGAAAATCTGATACAAATTACAAAAAAAGGTGTTTGGTTTTACAATATTTTATTGTGTTAAGTCAATGTTAAAAATCTAAAAAAATGTAGCTTGCAAGCAGAAATCGAAACACAGTAATTATTTATGATGAAAAATATCTGGGCCAAAAAATCACTTGCTAATTTGTTGCAAGAATCGACCGAAAATAAAGAAGGTTTAAAGCGTACGCTCGGACGTGGCAATCTGATAGCCTTGGGCATCGGTGGCATCATTGGTGCAGGTATTTTTGTGCTCACAGGCCAAGCAGCAGCCAACTATGCCGGGCCAGCCGTGGTGCTTTCCTTTGTAGTGGCGGCCATTGCTTGCACATTTGCGGGCTTGTGTTATGCCGAATTTGCCTCCATGATTCCGATCGCAGGCAGTGCCTACACTTATGCTTACGCTACCATGGGAGAATTTTTGGCTTGGGTTATCGGTTGGGATCTTATCTTAGAATATCTTTTTGCAGCCTCCACAGTTGCAGTAGGGTGGGGCGGCTATACCTCCAGTTTTCTGCACGATATTGGTATCCATTTGCCATCTGCATTTACCAATGCTCCCATCGCGTACGACACAGCCACCCACACATGGTCTACCACAGGGGCCGTCATCAATTTGCCAGCAGTGTTCATCATTTTTATTCTTTCTATTTTATTGATAATTGGGATGAAAGAATCAGCCAAACTCAACAATATAGTAGTGGTGATAAAATTGGTTGTGATATTCTTATTCTTAGTTTTTGGCGTATCCTACATTGTAACTGATAATTGGCATCCATTTATTCCTGAAAATACAGGTAATTTTGGTCAATTTGGTTGGAGTGGTATTTTTAGAGCCGCTGGGGTCATTTTCTTCGCCTACATTGGATTCGATGCGGTGTCTACAGCCGCTCAAGAATCTAAAAACCCACAAAAGGACATGCCTTGGGGTATTTTGGGTTCGTTAGTAATCTGCACCATCATCTACATAATGGTGGGTTTGGTGATGACAGGCATTGTGCGTTACGATTTGCTCAACGACCCTGCCCCCGTGGCCGTGGCTGTAAACACAGCAGGCGAAGGCTTGGCTTGGCTCAAACCACTCATTAAAATTGGTGCAATTGCTGGCTTAAGTTCGGTAATTTTAGTAATGTTGATGGCCCAATCGCGCATCTTTTTTACGATGTCGAAAGATGGATTGTTGCCACCAATATTTAGCAAAGTGCATCCGAAATTCAAAACTCCATATATCACAAGTATTATTGTTGGGTTGGTGGCATCTGGCATTGCAGGTGCTTTTCCCATTGGGCTGTTGGGCGAATTGGTATCGATTGGCACACTTTTGGCTTTTGTGATCGTGTGTGGCGGCATCTTGGTATTGCGATACAAAAGCCCCGAACTAGAACGGCCATTTAAAACGCCCTTTTTCCCTTATGTGCCTATCTTAGGAGTGCTATCTTCTTTTGGGGTGATGATTACGCT
>JBJXGB010000081.1:0-34013 GCA_046152935.1 Cytophagales bacterium | reverse complement strand
TGCAAATGATACCACTTACGGCCAGAGGTGTGAACGAAAGCTTTTGGGTTACTACTGGAACCACTAAAAATGGCGATGTTTCGAAAGATATATTATTGGCAGCTCAGTCTAGTGCAACCATCGTTATTTTGATGGCTATGAGCAAGTTAGAAGAAATAATGGCCATTTTTTCTGGTGCTGGCAAGCAAAACACGCCAGTAGCCATCATTCAAAATGGAACGACTGAAAAAGAAAAAATAGCTTTAGGAACTGTAACTGACATCGCTGATAAAGCCCGAAAACAGGGTTTAGACAATCCAGCTATTGTTGTGATAGGCCAGGTGGTAGCACTGCATCCAGACATGGTCGTGCAGATGGTAGAGAGGAAAGGATTAATTAGCTGAAATATTTAGTTTGAAATAGATAATATCTATTTGCGTTTTACGGCTAAGCCCCAAAAATTGCACAAAGTCCCAATGAATGCCTTTATTTTTGGCAATCATTTTCTCTACATACTCAAAAATAAATTTATCGTAGCTTACAGTGCGGGCTTGGGTTTCCCAATACTTTTTAAGGCTCTCGCCCATCCAATAAGGTAGTTGTGGATTTTCTTTTGGCATTTTACTTTATCTTGCAGGTGTAAAAATAAAGTATGAAAGGTTTATTTCAAAATTTTGATTTCCACAGGTTGGAAAGTGCAGATTTTAAAGAGGATTCTGTTCGAGAAACCATCATTTTGCCTATTTTGCATTATTTGGGATTTAAAGATTCTGAAATTGTAAGGAGTAAATCTTTGGCACATCCCTTTTTGAAAGTGGGTTCGCAAAAACGACAAGTAAACTTAGTACCTGATTATTTATTGCAAGTCGATGGCCTGAATGCTTGGGTTTTGGACGCTAAAGCACCTAAAGAAAACATCAACACAGGCGAACATACGGAACAAATATATTCGTATGCCATCCATCCAGAAATTCGAACCAAATTTTTTGCCCTTTGCAATGGCTTTGAATTTGTATTGTACAGAGATACTGAAGCCAAACCCATTTTGATTTTCCCTATAAAAGATTGGGATTTTTATTACGAGAAATTAGAAAGTTATGTAGCTCGAGGGGCTTTCAGCAAAATTTCTACACTTAGCTACGAAGCCGAAAGTGTACTTTTTAAACGAGACGAAGGCTTTGACTACCTCAAAAGACCTTTTTTAGAAGAAATACCTGTTAGAAAACAAGCAGCAAAACGACATTTTGGGGTACATGGCTATTTTACAAAGCAAAGTTGGAACGTTGTGCGTGAATACATTGAGAATTTTTCGCAGCCAGGCGATTTGGTGCTCGATCCGTTTGGTGGCAGTGGCGTTACAGCCATTGAAGCCATGATGCTGCGCAGAAAAGCAATACATATTGATATTAACCCTATGTCTGTCTTTATGGTAGATAGCCTGATGGCTCCAGTACACAATGGCGATTTGAAAGATGCATTTGAAACCATAAAAACACAATTTCTAAAACAAGTACCTACTACCAAGGAAGAAATTCAAGAAGCGCTAAAAAAATACCCGCACCCCAAAGGATTGGCATTGCCCAAAGATAGCGATGTAGAGGTAATAGAAGAACTCTTTAGCGACAAGCAATTGGCTGAATTAGGCTTACTTAAAAGCCTGATTTTAAAAGTAAAAGATGTAAATGTGCGTAAATCGTTGTTATTGGCTTTTTCTAGTACCTTAACAAAGACAAATTTAACGTATCATAATTCGAAAAGTAGAGATGAAAACTCTGGTAATTCAGCACCATTTGCATACTATAGATATAGACTAGCACCTGAAGAGGTAAGTTTAGATTTATTTAGTTCTTTTGAAACCAAAATCAGTAAAATCATTTCTGCCAAAAAAGAAATAAGCTACTTCATCAATGCCTCTACCATTAACGATGTGCAAGTGGTAAAAGACACCGCTACCAACTTGCATTTTATCAAAAAAGAAAGTGTAGATTATATTTATACAGACCCGCCTTATGGCAAGAAAATTCCTTATCTCGACCTTTCCGTAATGTGGAACGGCTGGCTCGATTTGGAAGTAACCGAGCAAGATTATGCGCTTGAAGCCATAGAAGGTGGCGAACATCACAAAAGTAAAGACGACTACAACAATCTGATAGCCAAGTCGATAGACGAAATGTACAGAGTTTTGAAATTTGACCGTTGGATGAGTTTTGTATTCGCGCATAAAGACCCTGAGTTTTGGCATTTGATCATAGATACTGCCGAAAAAGCTGGTTTTGAATATGTAGGTGCTGTGAAGCAAGCCAATGGGCAAACGAGTTTCAAGAAGCGTCAAAATCCATTTACTGTTTTGGCAGGGCAGTTGATAGTCAATTTTAGAAAAGTACGCAAACCCAAATCAATCTTAAAAGCCCAATTGGGTACAAATATTGGTGAAATAGTGATGGAAACCATTGAAGCCATCATAGCCAAACATCATGGTGCTACATTGGAGCAAATCAACGATGCGTTGATTATCAGAGGCTTAGAGCAAGGTTTTTTGCACCTGCTAAAAAAGGAATATTCAGATTTGACACCTATTTTGATGGATAGTTTTAGGTATGACGAAAAGACAGAGCGTTTTTATATCATTCCCAAATCAAAATTTAAAACCCATGTGGATGAGCGACTGAGAATTAAATACTACCTCATCTCCTACCTTAATAGCGTAAAAAAAGCGACTTTCGATGCGATAGTATTGGAGATAATACCCTTGCTCAAAAATGGAACAACGCCTGAAAATCAAACGGTATTAAATGTGCTGAAAAACATAGCCATTCATGAAGGTAATAACGAGTGGACTTTAAAAATAGATGGGCAAACTCAACTATTCAAATAGCAATTTGAAGGAGTCCCTCGGTCTGAACCACTACTCACCGAAAAACTAAACCTTCAAAAAGTATTTTAATTTGCCGCAACAGGTTTACTCGAAGCCTGCGTAAATAAATGAGGTGCCAACTCTTTTATTTTTTCTTCAATTTCTGGGTCGATCAATGCCATGTGAATGCTCCGAGCTTTGCTCAATTGTTCGGCTGTTAGGCCTTTTGCACCTCTAAAATCTGTTTTAAAAAGATTGGCATCTGTAAAATCGGCACCTGCCACCATCGAATCTGTCAAGATACAGTCGATCATTACGGCACCCTTCAATTTGGCTTTTATTAAATTTGCTCCCGATAAATCCGCTTTTATTGGCGTTGAAAACTGCAAATTTGCCCCGCTCAATTGTGCATTTTTCAATTTCGCTCCTTGCAGTTTTACATTTTGCAAATTAGCTTGGTTCAATCTCACATTTGTCAAAATAGAGTTTTGCAAAGACGAATCTTCCAAATTTACATAATTCATGTTCGATCCCGTGAGATTCACATAATTCAAATTCACATTTTTCAAATGGCAATTGTATAAATCAATAGTAAAAAGACCGTCTTTATTCAATCTTTTTACATCACCCGCAATTCTAAAACTTGCTTCATCGTTTATCCAATGGCGAAAATCATCTATTTCCTCTTGATATCTCCTCACTCTCAGCCTTTTTTCACCTACTTTATTGAGCCAAACCAGCAAAATACCAATTACCAGCAAATCGAAAATCATACCATGCGCTTCGACCAATAAATTTTCATAAAAATAATTTACGTGTCCGTTGTAATGTGGGTAGCTTAGTGTAAATATTACCACCGATACCAACACAAGCACAATGGTAGTAGTGAGCAATTGCCTCTCGGTGACACTTCTAATGGCATGTAGGAATAAATTCCAATTCTTTTTCCAATTCATCGTACTAAGGTATGAAAATGAAAAACATAAGTCTAAAACTTTCTTTCATTATTATTGATTTAAGATAGTTTAAAAAATTAAAATTTGAGTTTATGAGATTTAATCATTTATTTAGTTCAAATTTTTAGAGACAAATATGACTAATGCAAAAGTGAAGCTCGTAATGCTGGTGGATGATAATGAGACTGATAATTTTATTAGTGAAAAAATCATTGAAATGACAGGCTTTGCAGATCGTGTGGTAGCTATGGACTCTGGCTCTAGTGCATTGGAATATTTGAGAAACAATGCAGAAAATGACTCTCAGATACCCGATATCATATTTTTAGACATCAATATGCCTTTTGTAGATGGCTTTGTGTTTTTATTTGAATTTGAAAGTTTTTCAGAATTGGTGAGGTCGAAATCAAGAATCGTAATTTTGTCTAGCTCCGACAACAAAAGAGATATTGACAGAATTGTCGACAATCAATATGTGGTAAATTATGTAGTAAAGCCGCTCACTAGCGATGCACTCAAGAAAGTAGAAACATTGTTGTAGTTTTTTTATTTGTGTAGAATGATTTTGCAAAATACTTTGTTGAATTATAAACACAAATACAACGAAAGATGGAATGGAATAATTTGACAGATGAATTGCAACTTGAAGAGTTGAAGAAAAAATCGGAAATTCAACCAGTGTTGATATTTAAACACAGCACCACTTGCTCTATTAGCATTGCGGCAAAAGCCAGATTGGAACGCAATTGGAAAAAAGAACAAGCTGAAAATGTAAGCACATTTTATTTGGATTTGCTTTCTCACAGAAATATATCTAACAAAATAGCCACAGAATTTGGTGTAAAGCACGAATCTCCCCAAGTTCTGCTCCTGAAAAATGGAAAAGTTGTTTTTCACACCTCACATTTAAACATCAATTTTGATGCTATTGTAAAAAATAGCTAGAAAACTTTTCGAGCTGTTGCCAATAAAAAAAACCTGTGATCGAAACCACAGGTTTTTTTATGCTGCTGACGTTTTCAAAACAAATAATTAATTGTTTGGCTGTGCAGCAGGAGCATCAGCTGGCGTCACGTTACAATTTATCGACACTTGAGTTTGGGCCGATTTTGCATTTGAAAATACAGTTATCACTTTATTTTGTTGACCCATTTTGCCAGCACTATTGAAAGTGGCAGTAATTTCGGCCGATTTGCCTGGTGCCAAAGGCTCTTTTGCCCAAGCAGGTACAGTACAACCACAAGTAGTGGCTACGTTGGAAAGTATAAGTGGTGCTTTTCCTGTATTTTTATACTTAAAAGTTGCATTTACAACTTGTCCTTGTTTTATCTCGCCAAAATCAAAACTTGTTTTTTCAAATGTGATTTCTGCTTGAGGCTCATTTGCACTTTGTGCATTGCATACAAAACCCATAAAAACAAGGCCTATTGCTAAATAAATTAATTTTTTCATTTCTTAAAACGGTTTAAAACGATGCTGAAAGGTAAATTTAAAAACGCTAAATTCAAAAGTAAATTTTATGAATCTAATTTCAAACAAGAAAAGCTGAAATTTATTTTATAAAATTAAGCGCCTCCCGTAAACATTCTGTTAAGTTTTTCCTGAAACGAAATATCTATTTGTTGGGCTGAGGCGTCATTCTCAAATATGGTTTTACGATGGTAAAACCTTTTGGAAATTTGGCAGCTGCATCTTCAGTTTTAATGGCTGCAGAAATCACCACATCTTCGCCATCTTTCCAGTTGGCGGGAGTGGCTACTCCGTAGTTGGCAGTAAGCTGTAAAGAATCGATCACTCTCAACAATTCGTCAAAGTTTCTGCCGGTCGATGCTGGATATGTAATCATCAATTTTACTTTCTTGTCAACTCCAATCACAAATACAGATCGAACTGTAAATTTATCGTTGGCATTTGGATGCACCATGTCGTATAAATTAGCCACAGTAAAGTCTTGGTCGGCAATTATCGGGAAATTTACCTCTGTGTGTTGTGTTTCGTTGATATCGCCTATCCAACCTTTGTGCGATTCCAAACCATCAACAGAAAGTGCTATTACTTTTACATTGCGTTTCGCAAACTCATCTCTCAATTTGGCAACTGCACCCAATTCGGTAGTACATACTGGCGTATAATCGGCTGGATGTGAAAATAATACACCCCAACTGGTGCCCAACCATTCGTGAAATTTGATGGTGCCTTCTGTGGTTTCTGCTGTGAAATCTGGAGCTATGTCTCCTAATCTTAATCCCATTTTCTTATTTGTTTAATTATTTATTTATCAAGTAAAACTATAAAGCAATCCTAAGTATAATATTCTGTATTACAGCAATAGTTGAAATATAGTTCCAAATATTTTAAAATTTTATCAAAATACAGAATTTAATTTTTTAATGAGGCAATTTCTCTTTGAAATACCCGTAAGTCCACGTACCTGCCAGAGCGGCAATCAAGATTACAAATGCTACAGAAAAACCTGCCCCGATTTGGGCAAAGATCGGACCAGGGCAGGCACCTGTAAAAGCCCAACCGATGCCAAAAAGAAAGCCACCGATCACAAAGCCCTTGTTAAATTTCTTGCCTTCGAGTACAATTTTTTGTCCATCCACGGTTTTAATATTCCATTTTCTGATAATAAACAACGAAATCATACCCACCACAATGGCCGAGCCAATAACACCATACATGTGGAATGATTGAAAACGAAACATCTCTTGCATTCTAAACCAAGATATTACCTCGGCTTTGGTTAAAAGCACACCAAAAAATAGGCCTGCTACCATATATTTTACTTTATCTAACACTTTGTTAATTGTTTGATTTTGAATGTGTTAATTACATTATGAGTGGCAATAAGATATAAGTAGCAAACATACCACCTGCAAAAAAACAAGCTGTGGCTACCATGCTGCTCCATTGTAAATTTGAGATGCCAGTGATGGCATGCCCAGAGGTGCAACCATTGCCATATCTGGTGCCGAACCCGACCAAAAAGCCACCAATCACAATCAAAATAAAGCCACGTAAAGTCAATAATCCTTGCCAACTAAATATCTCGATTGGAAGTATGGAAGTGAAATCTGTAATTCCCAATTTCGACAAGTCAGAAATCGTTTGGGTAGAAATTCGTATTTGCGATGGATCGCCAATAATAAAGGTAGCGATAAAAGCCCCCAAGGTGACGCCTGCAATAAAATAAAGATTCCAACTGTCTTTTTTCCAATCGTAATTGAAAAACTCAATTTTAGATGGCACGCACGCGGCACATATTTGGCGAAGGGTAGATGAAATGCCGAAAGGTTTGTTGCCCAAAATCAATAAAATGGGTACAATCAAGCCAATTAACGGCCCAGCCACGTACCAAGGCCAGGGTTGAGAAATGAATTCCATCATGCAATTATTTAAACATATCAACAAAACTGAATGCTTTAAAATGCCAAGAAAAGAAAAAATATTTTCAATTCAATCTTGGGTCGGTCGGGTAATTTGAAATTTCCTTGAATTTTCCTCCTTTAATTCTCAATACTTGTCGCCACAAGTTGGTGGCTTCGAGTTCAAACAAATCGTCTTGAAAATTTTCGATTCTCATCCAAGTTTTGGCTTCATATTCTTTGGCCAACTGCCCTTTGCTCCAACCAGAATAGCCTAAGAAAAAGCGAATTTGGTTTGGTTTTATGATTTCAAGCTTCAACAACTTTATAACCTGCTGAAAATTTCCACTCCAAAAATAATTTTCATTTATTTTTACCGAGTTTTCTATTTTATCGCCTAGCGTGTGTATAAAATGCAATGTGTTGTGCTCTACAGGGCCACCAATATAGACTGGCACGTCAATGTTTTCAAATTCATCGCCCAAATCTTCCAATACTATTTGCGAGGTTTGGTTGAGAACAAAGCCCAAAGAGCCTTCGGTGTTGTGCTCGCAAATCAAAATTACCGAACGGCTAAAATTAGGATCGTTTAAAAACGGCTCTGAAATTAATAAATCACCTTTTGTAAACATATAAGAAAATTGAAGTGTTCGATTGTAGAGTAGTTGCCTTGGTGGTGATGTCAGCCGCCTCTTTTTATTTTCTTTCGGAGAATAAAAAGAAGATATAAGTCAGTAACGTTGTGTTCAAATATATGTTTTTTCGCATAAAACTCATTTTTTTACCTTTGGATTTTACAAATTAATTTGAAATATCGCATACCATGGATGTACATGCAATTAGAAAAGACTATAAACTGGGCAATTTGGATGTAAAGGATGTTTTGCCTCTGCCTATCGACCAATTTAAAAAGTGGTTTGAAGAAGCCCTAAAAGCTGAAATTTTAGAGCCCAATGCCATGATATTAAGCACGGTTTCAGAAGAAAAGAAACCACATTCGAGGGTAGTTTTGGTAAAAGACATCAATGAAAACGGATTGAGTTTCTTCACTAATTACCATAGCAATAAAGGCAAACAAATTAGAAATAATAATAGTGGCTCGCTGCTGTTTTTTTGGCCAGAGCTAGAGCGACAAGTACGTTTCGAGGGTGAAATTGAAAAACTCACAGCCGAAGAATCGCTTATCTATTATCATTCTCGACCACGCTCAAGCCAAATTGGGGCTCATGTTTCTCCCCAAAGCCAAGTGATACCAAATAGAGAATATTTGGAAACCATTCAAAGTGAACTTGAGCGAAAATTTGACGGTTTGGAGATTCCTATTCCAGATTATTGGGGAGGGTATTTGTTTCGGCCCACTTCTATCGAATTTTGGCAAGGCCGCCCCAGCCGCTTACACGACAGGCTTTTATACAAATTGCAAGGAGATAAAAACTGGAAAATAGAGCGATTGGCACCATAGAAAGTACCTCTTTCCCCTCTCTATAAAATCAACATAAAAACCAAACAATCAACTATTTACCCAATTTCACACCCAAAAAATCGGCCATTATATTGGTTAAATAGGTATTGTCGAGCATGCCTTTGCCAGTAATTCTGGCGGCAAATTTTCCATCTATATTGTCATCGGCACCTACCCAAATATCTTGTGGCGTATGGTTTCCAAAAGCGTAGCCACCATCGCACGAGTGCCCCAAACTTAGCGGGTTAGATGCATAAGTAATAATTATACGCCTGCCGTTGGGCGATTTTGGTTTGGGAAATGTTCTACCTTGAAATTGATAGGGCACATATTCGGGAAAATAACCATTGGTAGCTATATCGCCTCTTTTAATATCTTTCGGGGTTGCCCATTTTTTGTTTTGATTGGTAGGCTCTTCCACGTAAGTACGAAGTTCTTTATGTGTAGAATCGTAGAGACCAAGTACAGCCACAGCACCACATTCGTGATCGGAAGTTGAAAATAAGAGGCTTTCGCGTTCGGTATCGTTCAATAGTTTTCTGCCTTCTGCCACTGCAAAGTCGAAGCTCAGTACTTCTTTAATCATATAATCTGAGCCATAAATGTTGCCTTGTGCAGTATTTCTTAATCTTTCATTGCCGCCATCGGGTGGAAAAGCCACACTATCTACTTCAAATTTGCAGGCTTTGGTAGTTGCACCAGCGTTGTTATGCGCCAAGTGATCGATTCTGCCGCCTTCTACCATCAGAAAGAAACCTTTTTTGCCTCCTTTTCTTTTCAATACTTTGATGGCAATTTGGGTCATATCTGCCAAGGTGGGCTCTGGTGAATCGTTTAACTGACGGTCTTGTTCGTAGCTTATATGTGAACTTTTAAATAGCCCCAACAATTTTGCTTTACTTTTGGGTTTGAATTTGGCTATATCTACATTCAACAAAGCCTCTCTTGAATTGATAAACTGATAACCTCGTTTTTGAGCAATTTTCACCAAATTCACCTTGTCTTTTCGCCTTCCTGATAATGTGTTTACTTTATTTGAACTTAACACTGGTTTTCCTTGCGTGTTAATGATCGTATCTGCATATTTTTCTGGCAAGAAATTGGCCGCTCCACCGCCTAGCAGCACATCGATTTCTACACCTACTTTTGGCGTTGGCAATATCCAATCTCTCTCTTTTTTGTATTTTAATGAATCGATTGCCGAACTATTAAATATCTCTTCATATTGAGCTTGCGTGGAAGAAATGAGTTGAGCAGCGATGTATTCTTCCAAATCGCGGTGCCAAATATGGCTGCCAAAAGCTGCTGGAGTGGCATGTGTAATTCGGGTGGTGGTAACTAAACCTACTGCGTAACCTTGCTTTTTAGCTGCTTCTAGTATTGTTTCTATCGATTGGTTGGTAACTACATCAAAGCTAATCACCTCGTTGTCGATCTTTTTCCCAGTGGCATACACGGCAGCGCCTGGTGCCGAATCTGTGGTCCACGAATTGAGAGAATGGGTAGTAGCCATGCCTGTAAACTTCAAGTTGTCGAGTGCCAGTACGTGAAAACCAGCATCGTTGTGGTATCGTTTGCCTTCCAGCCCTTGCCCCATTGCCATGCGTGCAGCAGTTTTGGGGGCAATGCCAAAGCCATCGCCAATAAAGATGATTACATTTTTTGGTTTAGTTGTTTTTGATTGGGCAAATGAAAATTGCGAACAGGCAATGCAAATCAAAAGAAGAATACGATACATGATATTGAAATTAGGCAATCAAAACTACGCACATTTAGCACATAACTGGCGTTGGTAACGGAAATTTAACATTGAGCTAATTTTCAAACCTGCAACAAATGAGCACACATCGTGATAAAAGTTTGAAACTAGAGCTTCTGAGGGCTCCTTTTTGCTACACTACTTCACAAAATGAAACATTATCACGAACTATTGTAAAGAAAAAAGCTGCAGTAACAATGATTAGCTGGCGTAAATACAGGCGCCAACACCGGGCTTTGTGTCCGACAAATCACCACTCTGTTTGAAAAAAAATTTGGATAAAAAAACTCAAACACCATTGTTTGAAAAATTGTGTTTGAAAAAAAACTCAAACGAAAAAATTCAAACAAGTGAACTATCAAGTAAGCAACGGGCAGGAAACCATTTGGCGAAGTACCGCAACTTAGGATAGAAACTATTGTCCAGACGGCTATTTACATTATTGAGAAAATGAGAAGCCAGTCGGCTATTTCACCTTCAGTTTCTGCCCAATGGATATATTATTGTCTGTCAAGCCATTCAGCTGCATCAACTGATCGGTAGAAATGCCATTTTTCTTGGCAATTGAAAAAAGTGTTTCTTTGGCTTGCACAATATATTCACCATCTGCAACTTCATTTTCGACATTGCTTTCAGAATTTTGAGACGGACTACCAATTGGAACAAATTGCATGTCTTTAAATTTATATTCTGCCGAGCCATTTTGCATCATCAACATCGTGGCTGGTGCTATCACGTTGGCATTATTAGCTCTTTTCACCCTGATGGTATTGTAGGCCTTAATTTCGGCTTCGGTAAATCCATTAAGATTCTTTAATTCATCAACAGACATATTAAATTGCTTGGCGATGGAAAATAAAGTCATGTGAGGCTCTATAATATAAGCCATGGCGGTAGGTTCGTATTTTTCTTTGGCACCCACGATCGAAAATTCAACCCTTCTATTCAATTGGCGGCCAATAAAAGAATTGTTGCTACCCATTGGTTTTGATTCGCCAACTGGCACATTCAACAAAGAAGTTTGGTCTATTCCCCTACCAACCAAATAATCGTAACAGGCTTGACCTCTCGATTCAGCCAATTGTTTGTTGTAAACTGGGTCGCCAAAGCCATCTGTATAAGCTCTGATTTCAATTTGTATATCCTTATTATTCCCATAATAATTTAAAAGTTCGTCCATTACCTTTTTGCCTCCATTGCTTAAATCGACTGAATTAAAATCGTAATAAATATTCTCGAAAAATGCTTTCGATACCTTTTTATTGGAGCTTTTAACTTGAAAAGAAGCCACAGAGACTTTTGATTTATTGCCCGATACTGCATTTTGTGCTGGCTCGACTTTTGGTTTTTTCTCGACTTTAGCTGTAACTAAAGGTTCGACTGGCGATTGTACAGTGGCGACAATATTTTGAGTTGGCGTTTCTATCTGTTTAGATTGGCCTTGCACCACTGGTTGAGCTTTGATAGAAGAAGCGGCTACTTTTTTCTTCTCGATTTGGTAATTTACCTTGGCCTCAATTCTAGGGTCATTTGAGGTCATAGTGATTTTGAAATTTTGATCTGGAGGCAAATTTTCAAACCTAAATTCTCCATTTGAGTTGGTGCGGGCTTCTTTCAATACCTCCCCTTTGTCGTTTTTTAAAGCAACTTGCACATTGGCTGCTGGCTGTTGTGTGTCATTATAAACCATAGTGCCAATGCTGGTAATACTTTCAGCATCTACATAACTTTCGCTCGGAATTTCGCCAACCACCGATTCTTTCGCCTTGATATCGAACCAGTAAATATCTGTAAGCCCGATGCCACCTTTTCGATTCGACACCAAATAGCCTTTTTCTTTGCCAAGATTGAAATAAAAATCGTCTCTATTGGAGTTGAAAGGCAAACCAAGATTTACAATTGAATCGCGTTTCCGACCCGTGGCCATATAAACATCTAACTCACCGAAACCCACATGCCCATCAGAAGCGAAATAAATGGTATTGGTATGATCGTCCCAAAATGGCGTCATATCATTGTATGGGGTATTTATTTTCACCAGGTTGATGGCTGGCTGCCAATCTTCGAGCAATCCTTTTTTATCTTTATTGATACTCATCCAAATGTCGTTTTGCCCTTTTCCTCCTGGTCGTTTCGATACAAAAAACATGGTATCGGCCGTTGGTGAGATGGTAGGTTGGGCGTTCCAATAATTGATCGCATTGATATTTTTATTGAGCTTTATTGCTTTTGTAAATTTGCCGGCTGGGTTCTTTTTTGAAACGTATATATTACACTCAGGGTCGCAAATTGTATAGTAATATTTGGTCTTATCTCTCGCCAACTCACCTGCACCATCATCTGCAGAAGTATTTACAATATCGAAAGCATCATCATTGTGGTGTCTTAGCCATTTATCATCTTTTTTCTCAAACCTAAAATTGTCACTTCGAGCCTCACCAGTTGCCAAATTTGTTTCTGTACCTTTCGAATCTGCTCGCATTGAGGTAATTACGATCGATGAATCATTAAAAAACAACATGGGGGCAAAATCTGTATTTTTGGAGTTTACTGGAGGCGGTAATAGTTGAAAATTTACATCTTTCACTGGCTTTTTTAATTCTTCCAGCGCATAAATACAGCCTTTGTACTCAATTTCAGCCTCTTTGTATCGCAGTTTGTCATCTTCTGTTTTGGGCTTAAAAGATTTCACAAAACTATCGATCGATTTCTCTGCCTCGATGTACTTCCCATTTGTTTTTTGCATCAAACCAAGCCAAAATTGTGCCAGTGGAAATTTTGTAGTGTGTAGGTTAAATGCTTTTTGGTAACAAATTTCCGCATCATCATAATCAAGATTTTTGCGATAGCATTCTGCCAATTGGTAATCAATATAAGCTTCGTTAGGTTTTACTTTTGAAGCTTTTAGGTATTCTTGAGCTGCCAAATAATATTCTTCATCTTGGTAATATTTGTCGCCAGATTGCTTGTGGTCGTTAAATTTTTCGTCTGCTATCGTAATTTTCTGGCCGTAAGAAGCTATTGAAATCAATAATGAAAAAAATGAAATAATATATAATTTTGTGAGTTTCATTTTAAGATATTTAAACTTCTCGTTGTTTCAAAAACGCACTCTTTTTTGAATTTTATACGTAAATCTTGTAAAATAAATAAAAAAAAGTGGGATAAGTGCAATTTGATATGGTAGTGTGGATAAATTGTGCATAAAATACCAAACTATTGAGGCTCTGATTTTTGCACGATCACGTTTGCTTTTTATGACTAAAAAAATATTATTGATTTCCGACACACATGGCTTTTTACCACAACAAGTATATAAGTATGCAACAGATTGCGATGAAATTTGGCACGCTGGCGATATCGGAAACAGGGAAGTGCTAAGCAAATTACAAAATTTGAAACCCACCCATTGTGTTTTTGGTAATATTGATGGAATTGACATTAAAATCGATAGTCCAGAAAACTTGATTTTTAGTTGCGAAGGAGTGAAAATTTTGATGACGCATATTGGAGGAAGTCCAGAAAAAATGAGCTTAAGAGCCAACAAGCTGATACTTGAGCATAAGCCAAATGTTTTCATTTGTGGGCACTCTCATATTGTGAGGGTAAAATCGATGCCTCAATATGGTAATTGTCTGTATATCAACCCTGGAGCAGCTGGCAATGAAGGTTTTCACCAAATTAAAACCTTTATGCTCTTGCAATTTGAGGATGGAAAAATCATTGACATAAAAGTAGTAGAGTTGGGTAGTCGAGGCAGTAAATGAAACATTCAACGGCTACTTCATTGCGATACAAGATATTTCTACGTGAGCCTCTTTTGGTAATTTACTTACCTCTACTGTCTCTCGGGCTGGGAAATTCGCAGTGAAAAATTCACCATAAACGTTGTTTACCGCACCAAAATCATTCATATTTTTAAGAAAAATAGTTGTTTTCACCACGTTTGAGAAGTCCATTCCTGCTTCTGTCAGCACTGCCAACAGATTTTTCATTACTTGGCGAGCTTCGGCTTCAATAGTTGCATTTACCAAAGTCCCGTTGCTTGGGTCGATACAAACTTGACCAGACAAATAAAGAGTATTTCCTACTAAAACGGCTTGCGAATAGGGCCCAATTGGAGTTGGCGCATTTGGCGTATTTATGATTATTTTCATTAATTACAGGCAGAGAGGAAAAAAAGCCATTGAACTTATCAAACACTTTACTGAAATTGAAATGTAGCTATTTTTACACTGCCTTTTTAGCCAAAAGGTATATTTTACTTTCATTGCCATTCATCAATCGCACAATATTCTTTCTGTGGGTGTACACCACCAAAATAAAAGCAACAAAACCAAACACGATTAATAAATAATCGTCTGGACGAAACCATTTCGTAAACATCAAGAGTGGAAAAGCCAAAGTACCCAGAATCGAACCCAACGAAACATAGTGCGAAAAAGTAAGGATTACAAAAAATAATACCAAACAAATAAGTGCAACTTCTGGGAACATGCAAAGTCCCAAACCCAGAGAAGTCGCTACACCTTTTCCTCCATTAAAATTAGCAAAAATAGGATAAATATGACCGGCTACAGCTAAGAGGCCGAATAATATCTTGAATTCTACCAACTCGTAATTGTAAATTCGGTCGTAATTCAATAAAATAGTGGCTAAAAAAGTAGCCGAAAAACCTTTCAATACATCAATTCCAAATACAATAGCACCTGCTTTCTTGCCCAAAACCCGAAATGTATTGGTTGCACCTGCGTTTTTACTGCCAAACTCTCTTACATCCAATTGATGAAAAAACTTACCATACCAAACAGCCGTAGGGATGGAGCCGATCAGGTAAGCCGATAGCCCTAATGAAATGAACAATAGTAATTGCATGATGTAGTAGTTTTACTTTTATGTAGGTTGTACGAAAGTAATGCAAATTTTGATTTATTCTTGAATAATATTCAATAATTCTATCTACTAAAATAGGTCGTTGAGCGACATTCGCATATATCTATTCAATGCTCGAAATGAACTTGCAAAGCCCAAAACCCCTCCAAATGCCACCAGCACTGCCGCTAAAATCAACATTTGCTCTCTGTTTTCAAGTATTTGAAGCTCTGGAATCTGCGAATAGGCATAATACACCATTCCAGACAAAAGCGCTGATGCAAATAATCCGCCCAGAATGCCGTGAAAAAATGCCCTACTTAAAAATGGTATTTGGATAAAAAATGAAGTCGCACCTACCAATTTCATGCTTCTAATCAAAAATCGTTGAGAATACAATGCCAACCTCAAACTGCTATTAATCAGCACAAAAACTACAATAATTAGCACAAAAGCAAAACCAAGCAACACTAGACTTATTTTGGCTATGTTTTTGTTGATCGCATCGATAATACTCTCTATGTATATCACCTCAAATATGCCATCCTGCTTTTCAAGTTGTGTTTTTATAAGTCTGAGCGTGTTTTTACTTGAATAATCTGGGTTTATTTTTATCACGTACGAGTCTCGTAAGGGATTTTCACCCAAAAAATTGATAAAATCTTCGCCAGTTTCCTTTACAAATTTTTTGGCTGCGTCTTCTTTGGAGATAAAATACAATTGCTTTTGACCATCTTTTATCTGTAAATAAGCCTGCTGATTGATGAATTTTACAATTCGTCTGTTGGAGTTTTCATCCAAGTTATAATCTGTATAAATATGCAATTCGATATTTTCTTTTATCAAAATAGACAATCTATTGGCGTAAATGACAAGCAAACCGAAAAGCCCAATGACAAACAGAGCCATCGTGATACTAAAAAGTACCGATAAATACGGATAACTACCTAATGTCTTTCTTTTTATTGCCATCTTGCGAAATTGTTTACCAAATCAACTCATTTTGTGCAAAATTAAACCATTTGACACAAAATAATTTCGATTTTTGAATTTCGGCTATAATTATTGACAAATCAAATCAGATGAAAGTAGATAAATCTGTGTATCATATAATAGGATTGATGTCAGGAACATCGCTCGATGGGCTTGATATTGCCTATTGCCAATTTATTATTAACAATAAAAAGATAGATTTCACCATCGTTTATGCCGACACCATTGAATATTCATCCGAATGGAAGCAGTATCTGTTAAGTCTGGAAAGTGCAAATGCAGTTTTTTTCAATGAAGCTGACAGAAAAATTGGGCAATTTTTTGGGGAGAATGTTAGAAAATTCATTCAAAAGTACGAAATAGAAGAGCTAGATTTCGTTTCCTCGCACGGACATACCATATTTCATCAGCCAGAAAAAAACTTTACCGTGCAAGTGGGCCACGGTGCGGCTTTGGCCGCAGCTTGTGGTTATGCCGTAGTATGCGATTTTCGCTCGAAAGATGTGGCTTTGGGCGGACAAGGAGCGCCATTAGTGCCCATTGGCGATCAATTGCTGTTTGAAAATTACCAGTTTTGTCTCAATTTGGGTGGTTTTGCCAATATATCATTCACCAAAAACAACCAATTGCTTGCTTGCGATATTGTACCAGCAAACATAGTTTTGAATGCACTGGCGCAAAAACTTGGGCATGAATATGATGACGAAGGTAGCTTGGCAGCTTCTGGCAATATTATTTCTGATTTGCTTTCTCACCTCGATGAATTGGCATTTTACGAAAACGAAGCACCAAAATCACTTGGTAACGAATGGGTTTTGCGTGAAATATTTCCCATTTTAGAAAAATACAATCATCTTGCAGTAATAGACATTTTAGCGACTTTTTGTGAACACATTTCCAATCAAATTTCGAAAATTGTGCTTAAAAATCTTCCTACGCATCAAGATTGCAAAATGCTTGCGACTGGTGGCGGGGCATTCAATACATTCTTAATAGCTGCGATCAATAAAAAATTGGCTGGGAAGTGCTCGATTATTATTCCATCTGAAAAAACAGTGAAATTCAAAGAAGCACTTATATTTGCACTACTGGGTTTGCTCAGGACAAGAGAGGAACGCAATTGTATCAAATCTGTTACTGGAGCTTCTATCGACAATATAGGTGGCTGTATTTACCTTTAATTTGACGAAATAGTGAATAAAGTAATACAATTTTTAGTAAAAAGGATAAATTTTATCGCTTTTTTATTTTTTCAGATCATTTGTTTCACGCTTATTTTCTCAAATAGCCCTTACCAAAGTTCGTCATTTTTCAATTCTTCAAATGAAGCGGTGGGAAATGTATTGGAAGTATCTAACAACACCAAAGAGTACTTGAAATTGAAAGATATAAATGAACAATTGGCAGTAGAGAATGCCAAATTGCATTTTCAACTCTCCAAAAAATATCTGAACAGAGATAATGATTTAACAAAGTCGATCGACACTACCTACACGGAAAAATACAAATATGTGGCGGCAAAAGTGATTAACAACTCCACCAACAATTTCAAAAATTACCTGACGATAAACAAGGGCTGGGCCGACAGCTTGGCACCAGGCATGGGCGTAATTTGCGATCGCGGCATTGTGGGCAAAGTGAAAGCTTGCTCTAAAAATTATTCAACCATTACCTCAGTTCTAAATCGAGAAAATATGATTTCTTCAAAATTGAAAAACAGCAATGCTATTGGCTCGGTACGTTGGGATGGTATCAACGCCAATATCGCCAAAATGCTGTATGTGCCAAGACATTTGGCAATAAAAAAAGGTGATACTATTGTAACATCTGAATACAATGCGGTATTTCCAGCGGGCGAAATGATAGGAACTGTAAAAGAAATAAAGATAAAAGGTGATGAAAATTTTTACAATATCGAGGTGAAACTATCAACCGATTTTAATAGTATTTCTTACGTATATATTGTGAGAGACAAGTTAAAATTTCAACTCGATAGCCTCGAAGGAGCATCAACAGCAGATAGAAATGAAACTAAATAGTTTGGTACGGGTCGCAATAGCATTTTTATTTTTCATGGCCATTCAAATATTTTGGGTGAAAGAATTTGCCTTTTTTCAAGTGGCATTTTGCTTTGTCTACATATCTATACTTATAAGTTTACCAACGGATCTACCAATGCCTTTTTTACTATTTATTGCATTTTGCATAGGCTTTTCTTTAGATTTATTTTACGATACGCTTGGCATTCACGCATCTGCTTGTGTATCAATTACTTATTTTAGGCCAGCCATCGTTCGACTACTAACTCCACTGGGCGGATACGATGACGATATAGAGATTTCAATCCGCACGATGGGCATACGATGGTACACCATATATGTGTTGGTGATCGTTTTTGTGCATTTATTTATTTTATTTTTTCTCGAAGCTGGCGGTTTTCACCTATTTTATTGGACGTTGGCCAAAGTATTTGCCAGTTTACTTCTTACTTCTTTTTTCATCATTTCTCTACAATTTTTATTCTTTTCCAATGCGAAACCCTAGTATCTTATATTTTTCATTGTTTTTTAGCTCCTTTTTGGGTTTTTCGCAATTAAAAAAAAACGAACCTCAAAAAGGGTTGGAGCTTTCTCTTCCTGCTACATTCACACTTATGAGTGATGATGATCTGGCCCAAAAATATCCTTCGTATAAGAAACCTATCGCCATGTATGAAAGTGAAGACAGAAATGCAGAAATGGGCGTGAATGCTGCAGTAAACAAGTGGAAAAATTACAATCTGGGGGTGATTAAAGATGTTTATAAATCTACTATTTCTACCATTTTTACAGAAGTAAATTTTATACAAGACGGCAATATAGTAGACATCAATGATCGAAAATATGTGATTTTTGAGTTTACTTCGGCCATTATTGATGACAAAAGAGTAGATAACAATCCAGTGAGTACCAGAAGGTACAACTATTTGGCATATACAATTTACCAGAAAAAGATACTAGTTTTCAATTTCAACTCAACTTTTGGCTCAAAATCAGAATGGATGCCAATGGCAGTACAAATAATGAAATCGATAAAAATAAGTGATAGATTAAAAATTAAAGAGTTTGAGCCTTACCGTGCACAAGGCCCACGACCTACTAGGGTAGCAGGTGATAAAAACAAGGAACAAGAGGCTCTGATGAAGCAAAATCAATTGAAAAAATAAGCTAAAGTTTTTTCAGTAATGCTTTTGCCTGGTATTCAATTTCGGTTTGATACTCATACTTATCGTAGCTATCTATTTCTTTTAAGTATGATTTTGCTAATACTTTATCGTTGTTTTGCAGCATTTTTGCCATCAGTAAATAGGCATTGGGTGCAAAATAGTAAGGCTGCTTTTTTTGCACATCGATTGCTAACTGGTAAAATAGCAAGGCTTGGGGTTTATCATTCATTTTTTCGAAGCCTCTGCCTTTACGATAATAGTACTCGACTTTTTCAATGGTTTTACTAATATTCTCAGCTTTAATTTTATCGAGTTCAAACAAACAACTTTCATATCGCCCAGCATCAAAATACAGCTTGGCTTTCAATATTTCTATCGTTGGTTTTGGATTGTCTCTGATGGAATTTTGAGCAATGCGATCTTGCTCCGATCCAGAAATAGGTGTTAAAAGCACCGAGTCTCGATACAGATTCAAATTTTCTACTTTAGAAATCGAATAATCGGCCAAGTATTTGCAATAAAAGGCCGATTGACGCAACATTTTGCCTTTATATGAAGCCAAAAAGTGTGTCATTTCTGCGTTACATTTCTCAAATTCCCCTACCAACAAGTGCATTTGTCCATTTATGAAGTAAAAATACGGACTGTAGTAGAAGCCACTCTTAGGTTTTATTTGGTTCGAAATTAGCAAGGCTTCATCAACTCTATTGGTACTTTTCAAAAACATTACCAGCGACCATTTGGCCACCACATAATCTGGATGCAGCCCAATAAACGCCCTCATGGCATTGATGCACTCATCTTCTTTATCTTCAAAAATCACTTTTAGCCAAATTTGCAGGTAATATGCCTCATCTTTTGTGGCAATTTCGCTTTCGGCCGCTGCCTGCAACTGCCTTGTTCCTTTTTGTAAATCAGTGTCAAAGCCAGCAATGTTTATCAACCACTTATATTTGTTGGGAATTAGACTTAAAAGTATGTGAATAAACCCGAGAGACTTTTTGTGGTATACGAATGTTGGAAATTGCTTTTCGTTGTCGGCCAAATAGCCATATCCCTTTCTAAAATCGACCAAAGCACCAATTTGATCTCCGAATTTGAACTTTAATATTGAAGATTGAATGTAGACTTCACCTAAAATGTACCTTCTATAAGGCGAAGCCTCTGCCATTTTTCGGATGCTATTTACCCTAAGTTCAAATTTATTTTGCCATTGTGCATAAATTAAAAAATCTTCAGAAAGCAAAATCCTTATAAATTCGACATAGCAATACATCAATGTATTTACCTGATTATCAGGCTCTAGCATGAGGCTCTTATTTATCAGTATCTGTGCAGAATCGAATTTGAGCTTGAATAAATAAGTATAGGACTGTGCCAAACGAGGTGTGAAGTCGGTTTTCGCACAAACTGAAGAAAAAAAGAAGTAAAAAATAGAAACCAAAATAATTCTCATGTCATCAACAACGATTTTTTATAAAGTTAATTTTTATTACCCATTAATAATTCTCAAAAAATGTTTTTTATCGTGCCTTCAACGCTTACTTTTCAATGAAATTGATGCACTTACGTAGAATCCCTACTTTTTTATACCTTTACAACCGACTCA
Source organism: Cytophagales bacterium (assembly GCA_046152935.1). Classification (GTDB taxonomy): domain Bacteria; phylum Bacteroidota; class Bacteroidia; order Cytophagales; family UBA9547; genus CAZMFZ01. Next base: position 12,956 of record JBJXGB010000081.1, on the reverse strand, counting down.
GTTCGTAAAATAAATACCTAATATTGAAATCTCTAGTCATTTTCACCCTGCTTTTTTACCATATTTCTACTTTTTCATTTCCTCCCGAAAAAACACATGCGCAAGTTGTGCCATTTTTAGAGCTCAAACAGGCGCTAACTGCCAATTTTAGCAATAGTCCATTTTATATAGATATCACAAAGCAATTAAATGATATCAATCGAGATGACACTACTTATTTAGAGGTCACTATTCCTGAAATTTGGAAAAATAGGGAGGTTTTTATCTGTTTTGAAGGCAAAAGATTTGATTTTGATTTTTTTGTCAATAATCAATTCATATCTACAGCAAAAGATACCCAAAATCTGGCGGAATGGCGGCTTAATAGATTGTGTAAAATTGGGGCTAATAGTCTAAAATTTAAGTCATTATCACGAAAAAATATGTTTTATCATGCCTACATTTACTCTACACCTAAATTATTGATCAGTAATTTTAAGACCGAATCAATTTTAGATTTGAGCAATGTAAATGGAATTTTAGATATTTCTGGCGAACTCCGCAATCTCGATAAGAAAGATTATTACAAATATTCGCTCGAATTTGCGTTGTATGACGCCAACAGAAAGGTCGTTTTCAATGAAAAATCGCCCGCTTTTTCATTTGGAAAATCAAAAAACAAAACGAAAGGCTTTAAATATAATAAAACCTTGATGAATGTGCACAAATGGTCGCTTGCAAATCCTTACTTATACACACTTATCATCAATATGCGTGATGGAGATGATAATTCTGAACTAGAAATACTTAGCAAGGAAATCGCTTTTAGATCGATTCAACTACTTGATAGTCAATTATATATCAATCAATTGAAGCGACCACTAAACGCAATTTCGCAAAACTGGAACGACTCAATCTTTTCAGAATATCAAATACCAAGCACAATAGCCTCTTTAAAACGAAAAAATACAAATATTATATTTTACAAAGATTATTTGCCCAATATTTGGTACAACAATTGTCTCAAAGAAGGACTTTTGCCGCTTCCCGATACAAGTGAATTAGCGACTTTCACAAGTAAATATACTTTCAAAGTACTGGATATAGCATGGGCAGACTCTTCAAAAAATACATTGATTTTTAAAAATTGGAATCTAGAATGCGATCAGCAAGATATTATTTGCCATTGGTCGGTAAAATCGGAAGCAAAACAGCTATTGAAGGGAAGTTTCAAAATCAATTATGAAATTGGGGAACAAAAAAAATGGCTATTGCCAGAAAGCGTGCTAAAAATTAAAAACGAAGAGATTAATTCTGAAAATCTAAAAATAATATTTACAATTAGAATAGCCAACGAAGAGAAATGGCACAGCAAAAATTTTGTGCTAATCGAAAAGAATATTAATTTAAAGTAAAACTGGTATTTGCCAGAGGCAATCCCTATACCGAAGCACTAACTTCTTAACATAACTGACAGATAAATAATGAGTGAAAATTAGTTTTATACAAGAGTTGTTGTCAATTTGATAATTCATTGACACTTTTGTTGGATTTTTTATAATTTAAATAATGTACGAAGATAATTACGAAACTTGTAGAGAGACTTTTGTAACTTTTAGAATATATTTTGATGAAATACATCCTGAAGAGATTACAAAAATTCTTCAGATCGAACCGAATAATTTCCAAGTTAAAGGAGAACCATTTCACGATTCTAAAAAATCAAAAGCTCTAGCAAAACTAAACGGTTGGTTTTTGACTTCTGAGGAACTAGTGAACTCTAAAGATTCAAGAAGACATCTAGACTACATTTTAGACAAGATTCTACCAGTAAAAGAAAAAATTGATAACCTTGTTAAAAAAGGAGCTACAATAAATTTAGATTGCTTTTGGGCAACAGAACAAGGTCACGGTGGTCCAATATTGTCAATAGAACAAATAAACAAGTTGGCTGAAATAGGCTTGGAGTTTAGTTACGATTTTTATGGATGATAGTAGAACAAAAGCGTGGGCTGCCGCTCACATAATATTGATAAAATTGGGCAACTTGCACTGGTATTCAAAGTTTTTTATACCTTTCGGTGGTAGTTTCGTGGGATTCATTCGCCCTCATTAGTGCCCAATTTCAGCAATATTTGGGTTAAAGCTGGTTGCCTAAATCCTACTTATTTACAGCGTTCGAGATCATCGACTCAATATTATTTTTTGCTTCTCTTTCGCTTTTACTGTTTTTATACCAAAAATAACCAATTACGCCAAACATTATGTAAGGCAGCACCATCAAATACAATATACCTGTGTTCAAACCTTCGGCTCTGGCTTTTGCTCTAAATACCTGTTCTTTTTGGTTACTTTCGATGCTCGATTTGCACATCGCACATTGTGCTGCGGAATCGAAACCAACCAACATCAACAAAAACACAATAAAAACGATGGAGATTTTTTTCATAACTTCAAAATTTATAGTACGGGCTTATCATAAAATACACAACTACCCCAGTTACAGATACATACAACCATACTGGATACGCAATTTTCACAATATTTTTGTGCGCTAAAATTTCATTTGTTATTGCAAAGTGCATTGCTAAAAGTACATATCGCACTACTATGATTGAAGAAGCAATATGCGAAATTAGAAAAAAGTAGTACAAATACTGTGCAAACCCTTCTCCACCATACGGAGTAGATTGGTTCGAAATGTGATACGTAATATATGCTATCAAAAACACTGCGCCAAGCCCAAAAGCCGTACTCATAGCCAATCGATGGCGTTTTATTTGATGGTTTTTTATAAAATACAGACCCACTAGCAAGGCCAAAGCAGTGGCCGAGTTGATAATAGCAATGCAATGAGGCAATATTTTAGTCCACGATCCCAAATCAATTTTTGTTCGGATGCCGATAAGTAATGCAACTGCAATAGGAATAGCAAACGATGCTACATTTATTATTTTCCTGTTGAAAAAAAATGAATTACTCGGCAAGTTTGTACTCATGTTGCAAAATCTTGGCTTCTGTTATTAATCTATCTATTTCTACTTTGTCCGTACCAGTATAGTATCCTCTGATGTGTCGATCCTTATCCAATAACACTACTTTTTCGGAATGCAACGTTTTATCGATGGTATCGGCTGGCAACTTAAAACCATAAAAACCAAGTTTATAAATTTCATCTCGGTCGCCTGTAGCTAAAAACCATTTTTTGCCATCAATGTTAAATTTTTCTTGGTATTTGAGCAAAATATCTGGTCTATCAAATTCTGCATCTACTGAAATCGATAGCATCATCACATCTTTATCATCAATAAAAGCTTCCTGCACTTTCGATAAATTGGAGGTGATAATGGGGCAAATACCAGGACAACGCGTGAAAAAGAAATCCGCAATGATTATTTTGTTTTGTAGTTGTCCTTTATTGATCGAGTCTGCCTCTTGATTAATCAACTTGAAATCAGGCACTTGGTGAAAAATTGTGTCTACCACTGTTTTTCCACCTACATTTCTTTCCTTAAATTCTATTGGATAATAGGTGATCAATCCAAAATGATTCACTCCAAAGGTCTTTAGAAAGAGGAAAACAAAAATCGGGAGTACCAGCAATATCACCAGCATCCCGATTTTGAAAATATTTTTATTCATTTACTATTCTTATGTGACTTTATAATAAAAAGTCTAACGGCATTGTTTCGCTCTTAATGAAACCATCTGGTTATCATAGCCCCACCTTCTGTCAACAAGGCTACGAGGAGCCAAATTATGAAAGCAACTGGAATCACAATTGACATTATCAATCCCTTGGCTTCTCCTTTTAAGTGCATAAATTCTGCCACAATGTAGAAGGCCTTTACCAAAGTCAAAGTTACAAATATGGTGATAACCAATAATTTCGGCATTCCCATTGGGCCTTTCAAGAATGCGATTACAAATTCAAAAGCGGTGATAGCCAATAAAATGTAAAAAGTAGCCCAGATGGTCTTACGATGTGCAACCGATTCTGGTGTTTTGTCGGAAATTACAACTGATTCTAGTACTTCTGAGTGTGAATGTGACATATTAAATCTTAATAAAAATTATACCAAATAGAAAAAAGTAAAAACAAATACCCAAACTAAGTCTACAAAATGCCAGTAAAGCCCCACTTTTTCTACCATTTCGTAATGGCCTCTTCTTTCGTATACACCCATTACAGTATTATAATAGATAAGGATATTTAAAACTACGCCACTCAAAACGTGGGTACCGTGAAAGCCTGTTACGAAAAAGAATAAATCGGCAAAAGCAGGCGGCCCATATTCATTGCGTATTAAACTTGCTCCAAAAATGGTAGATCCATCTTTCAATGCCATACCTTGCTCTGAGCCAGATATAAATATCGACCACTCCCAAGCCTGCGAACTCAAGAAACATATACCACCAAAAATAGTCCACAACATCCATTTTTGAACGGCAAATTTATCATTTCTGTGTCCAGCTTCTACGGCCAATACCATAGTCACCGAGCTCATAATCAATATGAATGTCATTAAACCCACAAAAGCCAATGGTAAATCTATGCCATGTAAAAATGGAAAGTGGGTAAATACTTTTTCTGGAATTGGCCAATATTCAAGCGATGCTATAAATTGGTCTACTTCGCCATTGTAGGCAGGAAAACTGTAGCGAATAAGGCCATAAGTAATAAGTAATGCTGAAAAAGTAAAAGTATCAGACACCAAGAAAAACCACATCATTAGTTTTCCGTAGCTTGCGTTTAATGGTTCTACGCCTCCACCCCATATATCTTTAGTCGGAGAAATTACTGTAGCTGTTGCAGACATTAGTCAGTTGAAAATTTGTTTATAACACAGTTAGATTTTTGAAATCCTAAGAAAGCGTACTAATCTCTCAGTCACAGCTCTTTTTTTTGGATATTCGTTTAACGGTTCAATATTAAAAAGAAAAAAAGATATAGCCAAAGCCCATCTAAGAAATGCCAAAAAGTTGTGCATAATTCCATCCATAAAATGTTTTTAGAATGTATTTTTTGTTTGAATACCATCGCCATCACAATTAACAAAAATACCAAACCACCTACAATATGTGCCCCATGCAAGCCACTAATGATGTAGACAAACGAACCAGCAGGATTTCCAACCAAAAATACCTTGATATCTACCAGCTGATTCCATGCGAAGTATTGACCAAATAAAAAAATCAAGCCAAGCATCAATGTGATAGACAGACCAATTTTCACTTGTAAAAAATTGTCTTTTTTCATTGCAATTAGTGCATAATGCATTGATATACTACTAGTTAATAAAATAACGGTGTTGATAATAAAAAGTGAAGGCAATTCAAATTCAAGCCAATTTCCTTCGGATCTTCGCACGATGTAAGCACTGGTCATGGAGGCAAACACCATTACAAAACTTACAATGAAAAGCCAAAGGGCAAATTTCAGTGGGTTCATGCCAAGTGGTAAAAACTGAGTTGGAGCTACTTTTGTATTGTGTTGTATCATTTTGGTAAGCGAAGACTATATTTAAGAACTAAAAGATGAATTTTAATTACGTAGCTACATTTTGTCGAGCATAAATGTTATTTGCACTATTGGTAAGTATATAAATGAGCCAAACATAATCGATCGTGCTGCTTTGTTGGATTCTACTTTCATCAAATAAAATGTTTGGATTAGAAATAATAATCCACATACGGAAGTGACGACTGCAGAAACATTGCCTACAATGCCAAATTTGGTGGGCAGCAAGCCAATTGGAATCAGGAATAAGGTGTAAATCATGATTTGAAAAGCTGTGTTGGCGTTTCTGCCGCCTGATGAAGGCAAAAGCCTGAAACCTGCTTTTTTGTAATCATCGTCTAATACCCAAGCGATGGCCCAAAAATGTGGAAATTGCCAAATAAATTGCAAGCTAAATATAGTAAGTGCATCGATCGTAATTGCATTGGAATTGGCAACCCAGCCAATAAGAGGAGGCATTGCACCGGGAAAGGCTCCCACCAGCACTGCAAATGAAGAGACACGTTTCATTGGCGTGTAACAAAAGGCATACAAAATGAGCGAAATTAGTGTAAGAAATGCTGTAAAGGCATTTACTTTTGAAATCAGAAGTAAAAAACCAAAACTACCAACAGCAAGGCTAAAAAAAAGTGCTTCTTGCACCGAAACTCTCCCACTTGGCAAGGGACGATTTTCGGTTCTTGACATTAAAATATCCAAATCTTTTTCTAAAACTTGGTTTAGGATATTGGCAGCACCCGTCATACACAAGCCGCCAATCAACAAATACGAAAAAACATAAAAATCAAAGTCGCCATTTGAAGACATGATAAATCCGAAACCCGCAGAAAAAATTACTAATAACGACAATCTAAACTTCAATAATTCAAAAAGAGCCTTCGACTTCACTATTATCGCTCCTGAACTAGAAAAAGCACCAAACAACTCATTTTTCATCCTGCAAAGTTAGGTATTAAATTAAAAATGCTACTGCTTTAATATTACATAGCTAAAAAAGTTAAATTAGTGGACAAAAAACGCTAACCTTAGTCGTTATTGCACGTTTAGAAGAAATATTTACACTAATCAAATAATAGTGAAGAAAAAATACATTTTTTTATTTTTTAACGGCCTGTACAAGCTTTTGCTACTTTCTATTTTTAGCTTCAACTTACATGCTCAATCGACTGGCGATCAATTAGATTTGGCGAGAAAAGCTTATGCTTCCAATTCTTTTGACAAAGCCGCAAGTCACCTAGATTTGATTTTGCAAGAAAAACCCAACAGCGATGAAGTTTATTTTTTTAAAGGAAAATGCAAAGTTGAATTGGATTTGTACAACGATGCCCTTGATAGTTTTACAAATGCTTCAAATATCGACCCGCATGAACCAGAATATTATTACTACAAAGGAATGTGCGAGTGGAAGCTAAAAAGAACACAATCTGCCATCGTCAGTGTAGAGAAATCATTGCTTTACAATCCCAATAACTTTCTTGCATACAGGCTTTTAGGCTGCATTTATTATGAGTTAAACATGATACCGAAAGCAAAGTCGTATTTTGATAAGGCAATGGAAAAAAGACCAGATTTCAACTCCAATGTATTTACAAAGTCGAAAGTAGAAGACAACCTAGAAGCCTACAAGGTGACCATGCGTGCCTCGAACCGTGATTCAAAAAGCCAACCCACAAATGCAATTCCTAAATTTTACCTAGGCGTTTTGAAAACAATTGGTCGTGATGATTGGGGTGCATACATTGATTTCACCACTGTGGCAGAGATTGACCCCGAATTGGCCGTAAATTATTATTACAAGGGATATGTAGAATTTAATATCAATAAAATAAAAGAGGCTTTAGATGATTTGAATAAATACACTTCAAAGTTTCCTGAAGATAAGGTAGCTATTTCATTTTTGAAAATAGTAAAAGATGCCTCTAAATTCAAATCTTCTGCGAATGCAGTCGCTGAAGATTTATTGATTGTGGCCGAAGAAATGCCTGAGTTTATTGGGGGTTCGCTTGGTGTACAAAAATTTATTGGTGATAATATTCGATATCCTTCTGCAGCATTGAACCAACGCTTGCAGGGCAGAGTAGTAGTTTCTTTTACGGTCGATTCCGATGGATTTATCAAGGATATGGAAGTATTGAAAGGAATTGGTGGTGGTTGCGAGGCAGAAGCATTGAGAGTGGTGTCGCTAATGCCCAATTGGAAGCCCGGTAAACAAGGTGGGAAAAATGTATCTGTAAAATATGTGTTACCCATCAAATTTGCACTTGCTGAATGAATTTTTATGATATTTTAAAGTACTATTGTTGTATTAATCAATTGTAAATCAAATACTTATGAATTTTCAGAATTTATACATAAACTAGCTGTATTTTAAAATATTTAAACTTTTACTTCTATATTTGCGTTCAAATATTTTGTTTGGTAAAGGCTAAATGTCAAAAATTCAACTTAAAAATAATCTACTTTTAGCACTCTTGCTGTGTTTTATCTTTCACAAATTGTATGCTCAAAATGCAAACGATTTTTTTAACGCTGGCTTGAGTGCATACGACAGCCAAAAATTTGACGTAGCTGCCGATCAATTTTCTAAAGCTTTAGACCTAAAACCAAATTGGGAAAAAGCCATTTTTATGAAAGGCAAGGCCAAAATTGAGCTTGGTTTGTACAACGAGGCACTAGATTGCTTTGCAATTGTGCAATTTATGAACCCTGCCGAAGCCGAATACGAATATTACCGAGGGCGAACAGAATGGAAGCTTAACAGATTGCATTCTGCCATCGAGCATCTTGAAAAAGCCATTGTATATGACCCCAGACATTTTGAAGCTTATCAAACGCTTGGCTATATAAACCAAGAATTGAAGCAATTTGATGAAGCAAAAAAATATTACGATAAAGCCCTCGAAACGCATCCTGCATTTTCATCCACAGCCTTTAACAGAGCCAAAGTAAAAGACAATGTGAGTGACTTTAACGAAGCACTGCACGAATATACAAAAGCGATTGAGAAAGACCCGAAAGACATAATGGCCTATTTGAATCGAGGCTTGCTAAAAGAAATAAGCCAAGACAACAAAGGAGCCTTCGCTGATTTTAACAAATGTTTAGAATTAGATATCAACTTTATAGTGGCAAACTATTATCGAGGGCTTGCTTCTTCCAATCTTAGTAATTTTAAAGATGCAGCGGCAGATTTGGAGATTTATGTAAAAGCGTTTCCAAAGGATGCAAATGCCAAAAATAAATTGGAAAATATAAAAAAAAAGCTACCACACAAGTGATAGCTTTTTGACTTTACAGCCTTTCAACCACCTTGACTCCCATTGCATCGGTGCCCAATATTTTTTCTACTGATGTCGATTTATCTGCAATGTCTTTGGTTCTGAATCCATCTTTTAAAGTTTTGTCGATGGCCGAAATAATAGCATCAGATTCGGCTTTTAAACCAAATGAAATGTCGAGCATCAATGCCGCAGAAAGTATAGAGGCAAGTGGATTTGCAATGCCTTTGCCAGCAATATCGTGAGCTGATCCATGAATTGGTTCGTAAAAGCCAACACTATCGCCAATGGAAGCAGAAGCTAACATTCCCATAGAACCAGCTATCTGTGATGCCTCATCTGTAAGAATATCGCCAAAAAGATTGGCCGTAAGCACCACATCAAATTTCTTGGGGTCTTTTATCAATTGCATGGCTGCGTTGTCGATAAACATGTGTTCGACCGTTACTTCTGGGTACCGTTTTGCCACTTCTTGCACTACTTCTCTCCAAAGGCGAGACGACTCTAGCACATTGGCTTTGTCGACAGAACAAAGTATTTTCTTGCGTGTTTTTGCTGCCTCAAAGGCTTTTATTGCTATTCTTTCAACTTCATAAGCCGAATAAATCATCAAATCTGAAGCTGTTTTGCCATCTTCGCTTCGCTTTTTTTCTCCAAAATAAACATCGCCTGTCAATTCTCTAAAAAACAAAATATCAGACCCTTTCAATATTTCTGGTTTGATGCTCGATGCACCTAGCAGTTCGTCAAAAAGCTTGATTGGACGCAGATTGGCATACAAACTAAGCTCTTTCCTAATTTTGAGCAAGCCTTGCTCTGGTCGAACTTTTGCAGATGGGTCGTTGTCGTACTTTATGTGGCCAATAGCACCAAATAAAATGGCATCGCAATCTTTGGCTTTTGCCAAAGTTTCGTCTGGCAGCGGATTGCCAGTGGCTTCGATGGCAGTGTGCCCCATGATGGCCTCATCGAAAGTGAAGTCGTGGTTAAATTTTTGGGCTATAGTTTCAAGTACTTTTTTACCCCAAGTGGTAACTTCAAGGCCGATGCCATCGCCAGGAATCACTAATATTTTTTTATTCATTTTATTGATTAGTAGAAACTTTTTGTGTGGTTTTTGAATGAAAATAATTGCAAAAATAGTTATTTTATATAATAGAGGTGCAATTTCTTGAATTCAGCATAAAAAGCTGATAATCAACACAACAAAAATATTTTAGAAACGTTATAATAGTATATTTCAAATATTAATTTGTATATTTGCAATAAGAACTATATTAAACAATTGTAAAACAATAGACATATAATAGTCGTAAAAAGACAAAAAAGACATTTCATTAATTAGGTTTAGGTTTGGTTAATTAATTCAAGAAAGTCCCGTGATCGTATCTCGGGATTTTTTATTTTTAGGCTTTTGAAAATATATTTTTTATTTTTACTTCCGCCCATTTATCGAACTTTACAATCGCCAGCAGTATGAAAGTTTTCATTTTTATTATTCTATCTATCACGGCCCATATTGTCTTTTGTCAAAATACAGATGCGGATCTTAGTAGAAAGCAAGGCGAATTGTACTACAATTCAAAAGATTATGCCAAAGCAATCGAAAAATTTAGCTTGGCATTGAAAACCTACACCTATGGCGACACCTCTAAAAAGGCTTTTACTACTTATTTAAGTTTGGTAAACAAGCTTGGATTGAGTTATTATTATATTGAGGATTACAATAACTCAATCAAGCAATTTAGGTCTGTAGAGAATATTAGTTGCAAAACATGCAAAAACACGGTCGAATATTCTGGCATATTAAATAACTTAGCGAATTCATATCTAGAAACGTTCAAATATTCGAAGGCTGAAGAATATTTTAAAAAATCTTTGTTAATCAAACAGAAAGTTTCGGGCAAGCAGAGCCTCGATTATGCTATTGGACTAAACAATTTGGCAGATTTATACAATACCAATGGCAATTTTTTTAATGCCGAACCACTCTACAAACAAGCTTTGGTGATTTTAGAAAAAGCGCAAGAAACAAATTCATTAACGTATGCCATCATTCTCAATAATTTGGCAGAGATATTTTCATCGGCTGGCAGCTACGAGCTGGCAGTTGAGAATTATAAAAAATCGATAGCCGTAAAATCGGCCTTAGAAATAGCAGAAGAAAGCTCGCTTGCGAACTCCTACATCAATTTGGCCACTACGTATTTGAAAAAAGAGCAATTTCAGCTTGCGGAAGAGTATTTTGTGAAAGGTTTGAAATTGAAAGCGGAAATAGTGGGCACTGACAATCGCGAATATGGCTACGCGTTACATAATTTTTCAGAATTGTACTTTAAAAAAGGTGATTACGCAAAAGCCTTGAAAATAAATTTGAATGCGTTTGAAATATTGAAAAGCAAAATAAATGCCAATCTGAAAGTAGAAGATTTGATGCTGCAAGCATCAATTGCTACCAAATATTTTAGGGTAGGCAATTTGCCAAAAGCAGATAGCATTTTCAAAGCCAACCATGAGCTATTCAAGGCAAAATTTGCTGATAAAACTGGTGAATATGCATTGTTTTTGATGCAATATTCAGATTTTTTGCAAGCATCTGGTAATTTTAGCCTCGCTGATGCACTTATGAATACCGCTGTAAAAGCAAAAAATGAAGAGATTAAAAAAGTATTCAAATACTTGAGCGACAAAGAAAAAAACCAGTTTATTGACAAACATGAGTCGTTTTTCAACACATATTTTAAATATTCGCTCAAAAGAGCAGGTGTATATCCTAAAACTGCAAATATTGCTCCGAATAACGAAATGCTTACCCAATTGTTCAATTTCAGGTTGAATAACAAGGCCATGATATTGAGCTCAAGTGCTCGATTGCGACATATTATTTTTGAATCGAGCGATACTACGCTCAAAAATAAATACTTACAATGGGAAGATATGCGAAACTTGATTGCCCAGGTAAACAATCAAAATGCTGGACTTGACACCAAATTGAGAGTGCAGCAATTGGTAGAAAAAGCCAATGCTTTAGAAATAGAATTGTACAAACTTTCGGATGTTTATAAAAAAGTATACAATGAAACCACCGAAAGTTTTGAAACGATCAAAGGCCAATTGGGTGAAAATGAGGCTTGTGTAGAAATATTGAGAATAAAACACGGCAGAGACACTGTATATTATTTTGCCCTGATCGTAGATAAAAAATCAATCTTTCCCAAGGCAGTTTTCTTAGAAAAGAGTGCATTTCTCGAGAAAAGAAACTTAAAGTATTATAGAAATTCTATAAAATTTAAAGAAGAAGATTTGGAATCGAACGCTGCATATTGGCAACCTATTGCTCAAAAACTTGCCTCTGGAACCAATAAAATTTATTTATCTCCCGATGGTATCTACAATGTGGTGAACATAAGCAGCTTCAAAAATGCTGACAATAGTAAGTATGTGATAGAAGATTTTGACATTCATTTGGTATCGAATTTGAAAGAAGTATTGAAACTGAAAGCCAAGGCTGAGTCTAATTCCAACGTCATCAACGCATCGTTGTTTGGCCGACCAGAATATTTTGTAAACCAACAAACCAATTCGCCAGAGACGAATAAAGATTTGCAAAGGAGCGTTGGTGCGTCTATTTCCGATATTCCTTTTGCCGACTTGCCTGGCACAGAAGCTGAGGTAAACCAGATAGGTAATATATTGAAAAAGAGCAATATAGCTACAGAACTATTTCTAAAGGCCGAAGCCACAGAAGGCAAACTGAAAGAAGAAAATAATACTTTTATTGTTCACATAGCCACACACGGGTATTTTATTCCCGAGACAGGCGTAAATACAAAGGAGTCGATGTTGCGGTCGGGAGTGGTGATGGCAGGTGTGAACCCCAATGCAGAAAATGATGGATTGCTTACTGCTTACGAACTTTCATCGCTCGATTTCTCTAAAACCAGTTTGCTCGTTTTTTCTGCTTGCGAAACAGGCTTAGGCGAGGTAAAAAATGGTGAAGGCGTGTATGGTTTGCAAAGAGCCGCCACCATGGCAGGGGCAAAAACGGTACTTATGAGCCTCTGGACGGTAGACGACCTAGCCACAAAAGATTTAATGATCGCTTTTTATACCAATTTAGTGCAGTCGAAAAATAAGCGTCAATCGCTAAGAGATGCACAATTGCAAATGTTAAAAAA
>JBJXGB010000049.1:0-7063 GCA_046152935.1 Cytophagales bacterium | reverse complement strand
AGGCAAGTAAAAATTTATTCAAATACTTAAGGATACTTGATGAAAGTAATGTCGACATAATTTTAGCAGAACTTGTGCCAGATCAAAATTTGGGTAAAGCCATCAATGATAGATTAAGAAGAGCTGCATCCAGAATATAGAGTAGATTTATTATGCCACACAACAAAACAATTCCTAAAATTTAAAGTGGTTTTGGCTTCCTTGCAGAATTACTTTCGAATGAACTTAGATGAATAAACCAAGGCTTTTCCTTCAATTAGGTTAATTACATACATTCCTTCTTTTAAGTTCATCACATTCACTTCACCCAGCCCAGGGCAAAGGCAATCTTTTCCTTTGCCACCCTTGCAAATGCCGTCATAAAATGCTTGCTCAAGTACCAATTTTTGATTGAGGTCATATATTCTTATTTGTAATTCACTTTTTCTTACACCCTGCTCGGTAGCAATAATCAAATTATCTGTTGCTGGATTAGGATAGATTGAAAATTTTCTAGCATTCTCAAAATCAAGAATACCAGTAACACTAGTTTTTGATTCCAAAACAAAGTTAAAACCTAAAGAAGTAGAAGTACAGCCGTTTTGAGTAGTTAAAACTTTGTAAATACCAGACACAGTGGGGCTAAAATTTTGCTGATTTGCACCCGCTACAATGCCAGTAAAGGTATTTAACCATTGATTTCCGACACTCGCACTAGATACAATGGTATTACTTCCGCAGGGAGTAGTTACACAATTAATGCTTTCTTCTGTAATCGTGGGCACCTCTGGCAAAGCATTTGCGGTTACGGTAAGAACATTTGATGTCACAGATTGAACAGTTGCACAAGACAGCAAGGTTTCGAGGGTAGCATAAATCGTATGATTGCCGATCGCGAGACCTGTTAAATTTGTCCCGGCTACATTACCACCAATTATTGAATTATTGTCTACATAAAGTGTATAAATTGGCGAAGTGCCTCCCCCACTTGGATTGCCATTGACAGCCACAGCAGCGCCCAAACAAATGGCGGAAGGAAAACTTGAAATACTGATGCTGGGCGTGACAGAAGACAAAACTGTAGCCACAAAACTTGTAGTTGTAATAGCATAACTAGCTGGATTACAGCCCAGTGTGCTGCCAGTAACGATCGCAATTCCTAAATCATTATTTGCTAAATTGGAATTTATGAATCGATTGCCAGTTCCAACTATTGAATTATTGAATTTCCAAGAAAAGCTTGGATTCATAATATTTGTTGTAACTGCAGAAAAGGTAACACTATTGCCACCGCATATTGCTCCCTGAGGAAATATATCAATAGTGTAATCAGGTGTTGGCACAAAATTGATCGATATATTTTGCAAATTATCTACCCCAACAGTAGCTGGCGTGGTCGCTACAACTCTTATTTTATACGATGTACTTGCAGTTATATCTGAGGTAATAGAAACAGTAATATTATTCCCATCTATCGTGACTGTATGGAGCGTAGTTGGTGCGGTAAATAATCCATTTGAATTAGAAAGTTGCACAGAAAACCCAGCCACAATACCAGTACTAGAAAATGGGACTGAAAGCAAATTGCCCCCACAGAGCGAAAGATTTGATATTAAACCAGTTGTGATCGTTGGTGCTTGGGGCACTGCAGCTGCTACGTTTATAGTGGCAAGCATCGTACTGATGTGGATCCCGCATCTGATGGCAAAAGTTCCTGTTGCTGTAGGCGTAAACATAAAAGTGTGAGCACTTGAAGAGCCGCCATTGCTGTTGGTAAAAGCACTAGGGTTGTCGGTGGACTGTACAAAATGTCCATTGGACACATTAAAAGTTATTTTTTCCCCCAACATAATATTGATGTTTTGAGAGGAAAATCCGCTACTAAGTGACACTGTTACGTCTGCATTTGCATTATATGCAAGCAATACGATGTGAATTGTCAACCAACTAAATAGAATTTTTTTCATCTTTTGAATAGTTTTTAACAAATGAAGCCAATTGAAAGTATAAAGTTAATGACGAATATCCTAGTCATTATGGAAATTTAACGATCAAATTCCACAGTTAATCTTGCTAAGAGCAAAAATTTAACTAAAGTAGAGCAGAACTCATACTGCCTAGAATAAAAAAGCTAAAGATACAACTATCTCTAATCGCATTTTCTTTAACAATAATCATCAGTTTTTCTTCAACTTATCTTTAAATATTTTTTCAAACTTATTTACTTTGGGTTTGATTACAAATGTGCAGTAAGGCTGTGATCCATTTTCGTTGAAATAATTTTGATGGTAATCTTCGGCCTTGTAAAACACTGCAGAAGGCACTATTTCTGTAACTATCGGCTTCGAAAACGCACCCGAACTCTGCAACTCTGCTTTGTATTTTGTGGCCAATTCCTTTTGCTTTTCGCTGTGATAAAAAATAGCAGATCGATATTGAGTGCCAGAGTCGTTTCCTTGTCTGTTTAGGGTCGTTGGGTCGTGTGTTTGCCAAAATACTTCAAGCAAAGCGTCAAAAGTAATTTTGGAAGGATCGAAATAAATCTGAAGCACTTCTGCATGGCCTGTCAGTCCACTGCAAACTTGTTTGTAAGTAGGATTTAATACATTTCCACCTGTGTAGCCAGATTCTACTTTTTCTACACCTTCTATATTTTGAAATATCGCTTCTGTACACCAAAAACAACCATTTCCAAAAGTAGCAATTTCTAAAGCATTCATATCGATTACAGGGTTAATTTTACTTGGCACTTGTTTTTCATTTTCTATTGATGGTTTTTGTCCGCAGCCTGCAAAACTATTGCAAAACAAAAAAGTAAGCGATAGCAGCCCGATGATATTAAATTTATTTGTCATTTTGTCTTCTTCACCACTTTATTCCCCGAAATAACAAGACATATTGACTTAAAGTTTCATTTTGGTTACTTATTTGATGAGAATTATATTTAGTACGAAAGCTAATTTCAAATAAACATCAAATATTTTCCGTTAAACTGTTGAAGTTTATAAACATCTAATCTTGAGCTTGTTTTGAAAAATCTTGCACTAAAATCAGAACTAAGATGGTGAATATTTTGTATAAATGCTGAGAAATAGGTTAGTTAATTAAACTTTTAAACGTGAGAAACATGAAAGCAATAGCCAACGAAGTATCGAGAGACTTGATTAAAGGCGTAAATTTAGGCAATACAGTTTTGGGTGGCATGAGCGAATCGTATTTCAAACATGTAGATGCTGAAAGTGAGTATGTGATTGAGGTGCGTACACCAGGTTTAACAGTCGACAATTATAGCATCGACCTCAAAAACAACACGCTTTTTCTTTACAGTACCATGAGTGCAATTAAAGATGGTGGAAAAGAAGAAAAATCACCCTATTTAATGAGGCACTTTACACTACCCTATTATATTGATTTAGAGGCGGTTGTGGCCGATTTCTACAACGGCACTTTGAAAGTAACACTTCCGTACAAATACATGAAAGATGGATTTGAAAAGAGAATCGAAATTAAAGAGTAAGGATGAGATTGGGATCAAAAAAAAGAGTGCTAGACAATATCTGGCACTCTTTTTTTTGAAATCGGTGAGGGCAAAATTTTCAATTCTTCGTCTGCGAATCGGTGTCTTTTCGTACTTTCGATAAAAAAGTAATTTCAATTCTGCGATTGGTAAGTCGGCCAGCCTCTGTGTTGTTGTCGGCTATAGGTTTATCAGGCCCGTAGCCTCTAAACTGTATGCGTTCGGCTGCTATTCCTTTCTCTGTGAGAAAACAAGCAATTTCCTTTGCTCTTTCAAGTGAAATTTTCTTGTTCTTGTTGTAATCGCCCTTACTATCTGTGTGGCCTGCAATTTCGATCATTACATTTTTGGGCATCTGGTTGTATATTCTGGCAATGCTATCGAGCACAATACCTGAAAGGGAAGTAAGAACAGGCGTACCCTTGTAAAATGAAAGATTATTTAAACTATAGACACTTCCAGAGTCTGGCAATGGCAAAAGTGAAAAATTTCGATACATGTTGTAATCCGTCCCCGATTCAAACGTAATAATCATTTCTTTTTTTGTGAAATAGCTTTCGTTATCCACGGTGGCCATGTAAGGATAGCCAGCGGGTGCTTTTATAGAAAAAAAACCAGTATTTGGGTCTGAATTTGAGATGTATTCAGAAAAACCGTCCATTTTTTTCAAATGCAAAGTAGCTTTCAATTTCTTAGTCGAATCGAGAGCCGACACTATTTTACCCAATATTTCCACTTGAGGTTCGTATCTTAGTGCTTTTGGCAAATTCACTTTATAACATTCAAACTCCATTACTGTATCGTTTTCAAAATTGGGAGAGTTAAAAAAAGCCTCATTCCCCGATGATGAGAGTGCAAAGCCAATATCATCTGCTTTGGTGTTTACCAACGGACCCAGATTCAAAGGTTCTGTCCAACTTGTCCAGCCACTACCCATTCTTTTGCTCACATAAATATCTTCGCCACCAAACCCAATAAAGCCAGTAGAAGAAAAGTATAAAAATTTGCCATCTGGTGATAAATGAGGGTAATCTTCTCTAAAATGTGTGTTTACTTTAGGACCCAAATTTTCTGGTTTGCTCCAAACACCCGTTTTCATATCCTTTACCGAAACGTACATGTCCAAATCGCCAATACTTTTATCATCCTCTAAAGCCATCAAAAGCACATTTTCTTCATTGCTCAAGTAAAAATTCACATGATCGTTGATATTCTTAAAGCCTGCAATCGATACGTTTTCTGGAATTCCCCAAGATCCATCTTCTTTTTTGTGCGATATAGCAACGCCATCGCCTGCATGGGTGCCATCTGCGTTGTAGGAATTGCCTAGCAATAAAAATTTACCTGCGGTACTCACGCCCGAGACGAAATTATGTCCATCATTATTAAGCGGATTGCCCATTTTCATCTCTGTATCCCAGTCGCCATTCGACTGCATTCTTGCATGCCAAATATCTTGGTTGTCAAGCCTATTGAAACACTCTTTCACAAAATACACTTCTCTGCCATCGGGCGATAGCTTTTGGTTGAAAGAAACGCAACCATCAATCTTGAACTTAAAATTGATCTTTTCTTTTCCAAAAAACTCATCGTCAGAATAAATATTCGGAATAAGCTCGAAAGGCGTATCTACATTTGTGAGTCCGATTCCCTTTATCAAATTCCAATCGCGTACTTTTTGATGATCGAGCACAATTTCAATTGAAGATATTTCCATAGGAGAGAAAAAAGTAAAAAAATTATGAAACTTGGACACCGACCCTTTGTACATCTGATAAATTTGCGTTTTCTTTCCGAGCTTGTTGTAAGCATATATATATTGAATGGTGCCCAAATTGATGACACCACCAATAATAATCTGTTGGGCCATGATCGATTCGGAAAAGCCAACGCGAAAACTGTTTTTCTTGACCTGATCTTGATTGGTAATAATATAGCCATCGGTAAACAGATCGACTCCACCATACATCATACCTTGGTACAAAATAGGCATGCCCAGCGCGTGACCTGCATGGTTGTTGTCTTTTTCAAATTTATTTGTCGATTTTACGATCCTATCTGCCCAAACTATTTTTTGTGCAAATGAAAAACTGGCAATCAAAAAAAATGAGCTGAAAAGCAATTTTACTTTTAAATTCATAGACTCTCAAAAAAAAGTTAATTATTAGCTATTTAGTTGCACAAAAATATGAAATAAAAACAATTTATTCGTTATTATTTGCATCCCATGTAAAAGATGGTATCGGCCTTTGTTAAAAATCAATCAAATAAGAGCCAATGAACGCCCAATTGAAAACTTCCGTTGGTAGCCGGATAGAATGGTGAAATATAATAGCCTCTTGAGAAACCAAGCAGCTGATTCAACTGATTGATTTTGAGGAATATACGTGCATTTCTCAGTTTGGCGGTAACGAAAAAATCTATCAATACATTTTCTTTCAATTTAAAATTGGTGGTATTGTCGTTGGCACTATTTTGTACAAAAAATTGCCCCACCGATGGCATATACACATCGCCATAGTAGGTCGATCGGTAATAAATATCGAACCCAAACCTGAAATCTTGCTTGTTTATTTTCGATTTGGGAACATATTTTATGTAGATGCGGGGATTTACATAAAACGCAGGCATACGCACCACTTGTGGCTGATTGGTAGGAATGTAGGTGTATTTGAACTTGGTGTCTAGGTGCAAAATACCAACATGGGTATTGAAAGTAACATCCATCATGCCATAAAAAAGTGGCTTATCTACTTCTGTCTGTACTGGTTTTACGTCACTATTGAAGTAGACATAATTTTGCAATTGATAGATCGAAGGATTGATTTCGAGAAAGAATTGTTTGTGGTTGAAATGATATTTGGCATATATATTATTGGAAATACTAGGTTGCAAACCTTGGTACCAATGGTATAAATTGTGTTGTAAAGAGTAATAATTGACAAGAGATGGCGTTTGTCTTATTAAACTTAAGCCCAGTTCAAAATTGTAAACGTAGGCTTTGAAATTGAAATTGTAATCGCCTTTGTAAGTGTAGTTTTGGTAAGGATTGGCCTGTAAAACTCTTGTGGTATCGAAACTAGTGATGGTAGTATTGACAATGGTCGTTTGCTGAATGATGATGCTATCAAGTACTGCCTCATTTCTGCTTTTATTTATCAGCGAAGCCATAAATTCGCCATTAAATTCAAAATGGATGCTATCTGCCAATTTATACTTCAAAAACCCACCTATATAATTTTCGTGCAGGCGAATATCTGCTTTTGGGTCGTCAAACCACTTGCCAATTTCAGGAATTGGCGAACTCACGAGTGCATTTGCGGTGACGATCGACATTTTTTTAGAACCCATTACATATCTATTTTTGTAATAAGCACCGGCAACAAAATTGCCCCAATGGGTTTTGAAACCTACTTTGTTGCTTAAAAAGGCGTATTCCTGGTTAAAAAGTGTATTGCCAGAGGTTTTATATTTTCCTATGTAAAAATTTTGACCTGCTGTGGTGGATATATCTGTCAATGGATCGCCAAATGTGTAGCGTTGGTTTCGCCTATCAAATTCGTAAAA
>JBJXGB010000045.1:0-19281 GCA_046152935.1 Cytophagales bacterium | reverse complement strand
GCTTCCGCAATCGAATATTCGTTTCGAGAACTACTTGCCAAAAGCTGATTTTTATAAAAACCATAATCAGCTACATCTGCTGCCAAGTTCTTTTTCAATGTTTGAATCACTACCACGCCCGACAAGCCTTTGATGGCTTTGGTAGTTTTGCCTTCAGCCAAGCCAAATGCTGCACCTACACCTTGCGGTTCAAAGCTACCTTGCGCAAGAATAGCCGATGCCAAATTTATATCGGTAGCGGTATTTACGATAGCTCCACTGCCAGCTTTTGCCGCAATATCATCGATGTTGGTATTTTCGACACCTATTTTTTCAATTATTTTGTCGCCTTTCTTTTCATTGCTAATTGTATACGCGATCATTTGTTTGTTGCTCTCTAAATTTGGAGTGCCTTCATCATATTTATTGATGAGCGCTGCTACCACATATTGATTGTCGATTTCAAAAACTGGCGAAATATTTTCTTCTTTTGCATCATTAAAAGCCCAGCGAATCAATTCTTTCGGTTTCGATAAATTGTTCACATAAGGACTGGAAGACAACACATTAGGAGCAAATACCTTTTGCAATAATGGATTTTTCTGCGTTTCCAAATTGAAGCCGTTCAGATCTTGGCTATTCAATGCAAATGTCTCTGCCAATTTATACACCGAATCTCTGGTTTCATCGCCAGGTACAATGGCTTTATCTACCGAACAAACGTAAAATTTCTTATTGGTTTTGGTTTCAGTCACTTTTATAAGATGGTATCCAAAATCTGTTTTTACAGGCTGAGGTATTAATCCTTTTTTTGAAGCAGCAAATACGGCATCTTGAAAACCTTTTACCATTCTGCCTTGGCCAAACCAGCCAAGATCGCCACCTTGTGCAGCAGAGCCATCTGTGCCAAATTGGCGAGACATATCTTCAAAACTTTCGCCTTTATTTATTTTTGCCAATACTTCTTTTGCTTTATCAAGGGCTTTTGCTTTGTCTTCATCGCTTTCACTATCCCAACGGAAAAGTATGTGGCTTGCTTTGGCAGCAAAAGCAGTATCGGCTTTCACATCGGCCACTTTAAAAATTGATGAAACCGCACCATCAGTATATGGCCCATAAACAGTATTTTTTTCTAGCGTAGCTAATTTTTGAAGCTGTTCTGGCAATTCACCAGGGTTCATCCATCTTGGAATGGTAGGATTATCAGCATTCAAAGCCACAAACATTGAGTCATCGTCTGATTTTTTGAAATCTTCTGTAATTTCATTCAATTCTGTTTTATAATTGGTGGTGTCAAACTGCGATGGTGTAATCGAGAAAGTTACATACTGGAAATTGACCGATGGCTCGGTAGAGAAACGAGTTTTATTTTTTGAAATATAATCTTCGATATCAGATTCTGAAACTGGTGCTTCTCCATCGGCAATGGTAGTGAAAGGAATATACACAAATTTTACATCTACTTTCGATGTTTGAGCAAAATACGCTTTTTTCGCTTCGGCTTTGGTTACATAAGAGGTTTTCTTTAACAAAGCCTCATATTTATTTCTTAAACGATCTGGCCCCAAATTTTTCTCAAAATTCGACCAAGCTGCCTGTTGCTTGGCTTCCATTTTGCTGATATTCTGCAAATATTGAATTACATAATTTCTATCAAACTGTCTTGTTTGCGGGTTTGTAAACGACTGATAAATAGCCGGATGTATATTTCTGCCTTGCACCATATCTATTACTTCCTCTTTGCCAACTTCCAGCCCGAGTGCATCAAATTCTTTTTGGTATGCCACTTTAAATATCATCTGATTCCATGCTTGTGGCAGAAATTGCGTCATTTCGGCTTCGCCTGGCGCTTTGTTGTTGTTCAAATAATATACGTAACGCATTTCATCAATCTCCTGCTGAAATTTAGCAGTTGAAATTTCCTCGCCAGCTATTTCGCCTACGGTATTTTTATTGTTTCCTCTTATGACTGAACTTGGCGAAAGAATATCCCCTCCAACGATGAATAAACCCAGACCTGCCGCAATGATGCCTATCGCCCAACCTGATTTTTCCCTGAGTTTCCCTATTAATGCCATACTACTGTTGTACTTAATTGTCTGTATAATTGATAAAAAATGAAATCTACTGTAAAACGGATTGCAAAGTAAATTTATTCTACCTAATATTCAAAATGTATTATCTAGGTGAATAAAATTATAACATTTTGACACTATTGGTATCGAAAACGGTGTTCGACACCCTAAAAAGCAAAATATATAATTCTACAATCAAATAAAAAGCCTCAAAACGCAAATCCCCATACTTTCGGTATGGGGACAAATGCTTTCAAAATCCTAAAAAAATTATTTTGAAGAAACGATTCTCTCTTTGATTTTAGCTGCTTTCCCTTTTGCATCACGCAGGTAAAACAATCTTGCTCTTCTCACTTTACCTCTTCTCACTACCTCGATCTTGTCGATAGAAGGCGATAGAATTGGAAAAATACGCTCAACAGCAATGCCATTTGATATTTTCCTCACGGTAAATGTCTCTCCAGGGTGTCCAGCATTTCTCCTTTGCAGTACCACGCCTTGGTATTGCTGAATTCTCTCTTTCGCACCTTCTTTTATCTTCACGTGCACATTTACAGTATCACCTGAAATAAAACTTGGCAGAGATGAAAGTATTTCACCTTTTATTTCTGCGTTTACGAAATCTAATAACTTGCTCATATATATGTGTAATAATGCTTTTCGGAAAAAGGACTGCAAAAATAGTAAAACAGATTGAAAACAAAAACTATATCATAAATATTATTTTACTTTTTACTACTGATAATAATTGTGCTACTTTGTAGGGTGAATTGCAGCTTATCAAAGCCCTTTCTGGGTTTTATTTTCTTCATTATTTTTTTATTATCAAACCAAATTGCCAAATCTTCGCATCTAAGGGCTGGCGAGATCATTGCCACTAAAATAAGCACCTTTGAGTATGAGTTTACCCTGGTATTGTATAGAAATACTGCCGGTGCACTGCAGCCCAATGCCACTTTTGAATTTAGCGATGGCACCAAACAGACTGTAAATGTATTTGCGGAGCCAACCAATCTGGAAAATGGGACAGAAAAGATGGTGTTCAAGGTAAAAAAAACATTTTCTGGTGCTTCAAATTACATTGTCAGCTTTGAAGAAGAATACAGAAATGCAGGTATTTTGAATATCAACAATGGCAATTCAAGAGAAACACCTTTTTATGTAGAAACAGAGATAGTAATCGACCCATTGGGTGGGCCAAATAGCTCACCTCAATTTCTCTATCCGCCTATAGATAAAGGCTACGTGAATAAAACTTTTACGCACTCGGCAGCAGCTTTCGACTCAGATGGCGACTCTTTGTCTTTTGAATTGATAACACCGCAATCTGAAAAAGGCAAAACAGTACCCAACTATACAAGCCCAAACAATATTCCAACCGCGAATAGCGGTACTTTTAACATTGATGGTAAAACTGGCTTAATTACTTGGGACTCTCCAAAGTTAATTGGGCTTTACAATATTGCATTTAAGGTATATGAATGGCGAAACGGCTACCGAATTGGCTACGTGACCCGCGATATGCAGATCGACATAAGTGCCACCACATTCAACAATCCAAAATTGGAAATACCACGCGATACTTGTATTACGGCAGGTAAATTGCTGAAAGGAATAGCTACTGCAAGCTATTTTGTAGGTGAAAACAACCACAATATCTCGGCTATTTCAGGTATTTTTAGTTTACCAAGTCCTAGAAATGCCAGTTATTTCACATCAAATAGAAATATTAATATCGATTCATTGTTTTTTAGTTGGCAGACAAGTTGTGCACTCATTCAAGCGCAACCTTACCAAGTTACTTTTAGGGCAGAAAATAAGATTGGCAACTCTGTAAATTCGCTAGTGGCACTTAAAGTCTGGCAAATAAAAATTATTCCACCAGCTTTAGAAAATTTGAAGATAGTTGCCAATGGTCGCAAAATGAATTTGACTTGGAGTGCTTATTCTTGCTCAAATATTGAATCGATCGTGGTGCTGAGAAAAGATTGCAGCACCGATACCACTTTGTTTATCGATAGTTGCAGCACAGGAAATCAATCTCCCGAAGGGTATAAATTGATAAGAAGATTAAATAGAAACGTGACTTCGTTTGTAGATGATAATTTTGGTAAAGGTTTGGATTTTCAGACGCAATACTGCTATTATTTATATGCGGAATTTCCTTCACCGCAAAATGGCTATAGCCGTGCTTCGGCTTTGGCTTGCTCTGCTCTCGACAACGAAGTACCTCTTATCGTGCAGGCTTCGGTTTTGAAAACAGATAGTGTCAATGGGAAAGTTGAAATTAAATGGACAAAACCGAGTAATTTGAAAATTGAAACACCTGCACCCTATGAAATTAAACTCTCTAGAATCGAATCGAATGACAATGTAGTGGGTGTTTATAATAGACAATTTGTAGATAGTTTGGCTTTGGGCGACACCGTTTTTGTAGATAGCACGGCCAATACGGTTGCGAATAATTTGCGTTATTACATTGAATTTTCTGCCAACGGAAAATTGGTTTATACTTCGCAGATCGCTAGCACGGTGCTTTTGCGGGGCATTGGCAGAAACAAAAAAGCGCAACTCAAATGGACTTTCAATACGCCTTGGACAAACGACACGACATATATATACAGGTCGTCTGATGGCGAGCCAGCTTTTTTAGATACTGTCTTCGCTGCAACTGGATACATTGACGACAACTTAGAGATAGGCAAAAAATATACCTACTACGTGAAAACCAAGGGCGGCTTGGGTTGCGATAATTCGCCAAACTCCAAAAACAGAATACACCCTATTTACAATTTATCGCAAAGCATAGATATCATACCAACAGATGAGGTAAATGACACGCTAAGGCCTTGTGCACCAACGCTTTACATTACCAAAACTGGCAATTGTGAAGATGGTGCAAACACTACAAACTCGCTTAATTGGGTGCCTAATTTTGATTTTCTTTGCGACTCAAATATAGTTGGATATAAATTGTATAAGCAAAACAACGCCACCGAATACAGTCTGTATCTGGATGAAATATTGAATACGACCACTTTTGAAGGCTCGGCAGGCAAGGCTGTTTCTGGATGTTTTTCAGTTGCGGCTGTCAATGGAAAAGGTTTGGAAAGCGACAAAAGTAATGTCGTGTGCAGCGATAGTTGCTATTATTTTGAACTACCCAATATTTTTACGCCCAATGGCGACAATTACAATGATAAATTTACCCCAAAGCCATTTCCAAGAAACATAAATGCAGTAAAATTTACTGTCTACAACAGGTGGGGAAGCGAAATATTTTATTCAGACGATGATATCAACATCAATTGGACAGGCGAAAACGCGCAAGACGGATTGTATTATTATAAAGCAGAAATAGAAATAGGTAGTGTGGCAGGTACAACTACCGAGAAAAAAAACTTGAAAGGCTGGGTTTTGATCGCCCGGTGAGGAAAAAAGGGAGAAAGACGGGGCTCGAACCCGCGACATCTAGAACCACAATCTAGCGCTCTACCTGCTGAGCTACAATCTCCATAAAATATTTGGACTGCAAAAATAACACATTACATCTATTTCAAAAACATTTTTTTACAATATGTTTGATTCTAGCTATCACGATACTTATTCTATCTCGCAAAAAGGCATTTATTTTTTTAGAAATATTGATTTGTGAATTGCAAAACCGACATCGGTTAGGCAATAGATGGTAAAAAATGAAAATTATTAAGCTAAAAACCAGTACTTTTGGCTTATAATATGGAACCAAAATATTTCGATCCAGAGGCTCTGTATAGTCTTCTTGGAGATGATAAAGCCACAATTCTCAAAATGCTAGAGAATATACTAATTGGTGTAGACAAAAAATCTCATACTTTGAATGCAAACTTAGCCGTGCAAGATTGGGCGTTGATGAAAGGCGATTCACATTTTTTAAAAAGCAATTTTCGGTATTTGGGAGCCAAAGATATGACAGCCATTCTCAAAGAGATTGAGCATAATTCGCTTGAAGAGGGCGATAGATCGGTAATTCCAGCTTTGGTAGAGAAATTTTACAGAGATTTTCCAGCAATAGTAGAAGAAGTGGAACAATACATTGCCTATCTAAAACAACAATAAATACCGCGCTATCGCGAGGCGCTGTTTTCACCTGTAGCATTCAAGTACACGAGAGATCCTTTGGTCTTGCTTTTTTCTTTCTTTTGCTTTTTGTATTTTTTGGTAAAATCATCTTCTAAAATTACCATCTCGACCCTTCGATTGAGCGATTTGCCTTCGTCTGTATCGTTGGCGGCAATAGGTCTTATTTCACCATAGCCAACAGATTTCAATCTCCAAGCTCGTATTCCTTTGCCCACCAGATAATCGACCACTGCTGCGGCTCGCCACCGCGAAAGCTTAATGTTGAAGGTGTCGGAGCCACTGTCGTCTGTATGGCCACTTATTTCCACGATCATATTTTTTTGCTCAGCGAGTATTTTATATAAATCTTCTAAAGCGGAGGCTGAATTTTGGGTAAATACAGTGCTGCTGTACTCAAATTGTATATTTTGCAGCACAGCCACCTGACCAGAATCTAAAAATGGTTGGAGCTTGTATGTTTTCAAGAATGATCCTTTTTGCGAATCGTCAGTGAGGGATATTTTTTCTGATATTTTGAAAAATTTAGGTGCTTCGATTTCAATTTCGTATTCGTAGCCATGTTGCAGTATTTCAGAAAATCTACCCTCAGAATTGGTAGTGAGTACAGGTTGGTCGGCTTTTTTCTTGTTTAAATTTTTTAGCGTAATAGCAGCTTTTACGGGTACACCATTTTTCTGATTCGTAACTTTCCCCTCCAAAAGTGTAAGGGCTGGCTGCTGCAATGGCTTTGGCAATTTCAATTTGTAAATATCAATATTGTGGTTTTTTGCATCGAGGCTTACCGTGCTAAAGTAAGCCACATCGCCAGATGCGCTTGCCGTAAAACCAAAATCATCTGTTTTGGAGTTTACTATCGCCCCAAGATTTTTAGGTTTACTCCATTTCAGCCACGTATTGTCGAGACGCTTCGATATGTATACATCGTAGCCGCCATAGCCTATTTGTCCATTTGAACTAAAAAATAAAGTTTGGTCATCGAAAGAAATGTATGGAAAATCTTCAATAAATTCTGAATTGATGTCGGAACCCATATTGACAGGTTGTTCCCAGGTTTTTTTATATTTGTTGTAAAGTGAAACGTATAAATCCATTTTACCAATGGCGTCCGTTCTCTCCATAGCTATGATGATCGTTTGCTGGTCGGGCGAAATGCAATAATTTTCAATTTCACCATTGTTTAAAAGTGCTGGCAATTCGACCTTTTCTGGCACGCTCCATTGCTTTTTCTCATCCAACCAATTCGATTTTGAAAGCCCAGATCCGGTGGCTTCTGCTTTGTCGCTATAGCTATTTCCAAGGTAGAGCACATTGGGGTCTAATGAGGTAGAGACCACAAAGTTGTTACCATTGTTGTTGAGTGGCTCGCTTACTTCCACAGGGTTGTTCCAAAAATCGAGCGAGCCTTCCGAAATCCATATTTGCTGTTGCTGTTTGCTGTTTGGGCAATCGCGCACAAAATACATTTTTTTGCCATCGGGCGAAAGTTTGGGGTTGAGCTCTGCGCAATTGTCTGTATTGATATTGTTTTCAACTTTTTCTTTTCGGGTGTAAGCGGCACTGTCTAAAAAGAGATCGGGTTCAAATTGGAGTGTATCTATTTTTTCTGCTTTATAAATTCCTATTCCCTTCAGCACATTCCAATCAATGGCTTTTGATTGGTCGAGCACAAGGCGAATGCCATATACAGTTTCTAAGGGAAAATTGAACTTAAAGCCATTTGTTTTTGTGGTGTCTTTCGATTTGTTGAATGAAAAAATGGTTTTCGATTTTTGGTTTTTCAAAATAATCACGCATTTTTTTACCACACCTTGGTTTAGCAAGCCACCGATGTAAAGCGTAGTGGCTATAGTTGGCTTTTTGAAACCAAAATCTACTTGAATTTTTCTATTTTTATCTGGATAAATAAGGTAGCCTTCAGCATACAGATCATGTTTTACTTTTTCGTCTTTAGAAACAGAGATCACTACTGGAGGACCTAAAGCCATATCGAATGAATTGTCTTCGTATTCATTTTTTACATTTTGAATATCGTCAACGGAAATAGCCCATTGAACATTTTGAGCAGAGGCAGAAATACTAAAAAATGAAATACAAAGAATGTACTTAAACATCTAAAAATGATATGATTTGGTCGGTTTGTAAGACCAAGTTACATTATTTTATCTGTAAATTAATGAACAGCATCTATTTATTTAAAGATTTTTGTAATGTAATAAAATTATTATTTTACCAAAACTTACTTAACGAATTCTAAATAATCAGATTGTAAAAATGAAAAATGTTGCAGTACCGACACATCCAAAAGTGCAGCCTTCGTACGTTTTTGAACAAGGAGCTCGTCTATAATTGGCAAGGAATTTGCGGTGATTTCACGCCTAAGCACCATGCAATGCTCAGTATTGAACTAGAAAATGCGAATGCCTAAGTCTATGCCCAAATCGATGCCATTGCTTTTGCCTTTTTCAGCTTTAGCTCCTTTTTTTATACCTCCTGCATAAGATACTTCAAAAATATCTCCAGGTCTTGTGTTAAATGCGATCAGATCGGTTTGCAATTGCTCAATTTTTACCGGTTTTCCATCCAATATCACTTTTGGATTTCCATTTATTCTGATGGTACACTTATTGCCCAAATTTGATTTTACTTTTGCCAATACCTTGCCATTGGCCCAAGTAAGGTCGCACACAAAGCCAGATCTTGCCCTAAGTCCACGTACATATCCTTCGCCCAATATGGATGGCTCGGCTGGTAAAAACTCCAAAATATTATCGTGGCTTTGCAACAGCATTTCTGCTACCGCACTTGTAAATATCATATTTCCATCTATGAAAAATGGCGGATTGCTAGATAATAAATTAGGCGAGGTAGATTCGGAAATTTGCTTGTTCAAATAAAGTAGAGCATCGTCTGGTCTACCTAATCTCGCCCACCAGATAGCAGCGAGGGCATTGCCGTGGCTAGATTTTTTAAGCCTAGGCACCTCGTTTATTAAACACTGTTCGGCTGCTTTTGTCATTACAGGGTCGCTATTTCTGCTTATTTGCGAAGATGGATAGAGGCCGTAAAGTTGCGAAACATAGTTTTTGCCAGTATTTGCGGTTTCATAATCTTCGACCCATTCTTGTATTTCTCCTGTTTCTTGATTGATAGGCACTGTTGCCAATTTTGCCATGGCCTCAACGAGCCTCACTCTAAATTTCGGTTCTATTTTGATGTTTTTAGACGACAGCTGATCGATTGCATTGATGGTGCTTTGAAATAAATCGTAGATCAATTGTTGATCCATAGCGGAGCCAAAGGAAAGTTTTATTTTGCTGCCATCGGTTTTTTCAAATTCATTTTCTTCAGACAGTGAAGGACAAGCCACCAACTTTCCTGCATTGTTCAAGCCTTGTGGTATTTCTACCAAATAATCTAGCATGAAAGTAGAAGCATTTTTCATCAGTGGGAAAAGCTTGGTTTTTAGCAATTCTTTATCGCCATGAAAAAGATAACTATCATACAATGAGGTTACTAACCAAGTGGCACCAATGGGCGGAATAGACTCTAGTTGGTGCGTGGTTGGATAATTATTGCCATATATACTCAGAAAATCGTGGGCAACCCAGCCATTTAATCCGTACATCTTTTGTGCAGTTTCTGCACCATAGGTGGCAGAGGACTCGATCATTCTCAATAGCGGCTCTTCGCATTCGGAAAGATTGGTGACATCGGCCGCAGAATAAACAAGCGGCAAAGTCCACTCGATTTTATAGCCACTGCCAAACTCGGGCTTGATATGTTCGTTCCATTTGCCTTGCATATTGGCTGGTAGAGAGCCTGGTCGAGAGGAAGAAATGAGCAAATAACGACCATATTGAAACATCAACTCGGTAAGATACTTATCTGCATTGCCATTTTTTACCCTTTCTACTCTTTTATCTGTTGGCACATCGTAGGCTTTGTCTGCTGAGGTAAGGTTGAATTCCACCCTGTTGAAAAGTTTTTTGTAATCGGCAATATGATCTGTTTTTAGCTTGCTGTAAGGTTTGGCCATTGCCTTTAGAAGCGTTTGTTTGGCAAAAAGGGCATGTTCTTTGGTTTTGAAATTGGTGGCTGCCGAAATATATAAAGTAAGAGTATCCACATTTTCGCAGATTAGTTTTTTGGTTTCGTTGTCTACTTTTCCACCTTTATGCGCTACTTTTAATTGGGTTTCAAACAACAAGCCATTGTCGCTCAGTTTTCCTCGCTGTATCAATAGAGTGGAGTCGAATGGGCTGCGAAAAGTTTCAGATTCGGCTTCTCTGGTGAGTGAAATATTGGCATTAATGCTGTTTGGATAATTGCAAGTGATGCGAATTACAACAATATCATCGACATGACTTGCGAACGCTTCGCGGGTATAAAGTTTATCGCTAACCCTGTAATGGACTGTGGTAATGGCCGAATCGATGTGCAAATCTCGGTAATAATCAGTGATTTCTGCTTGGTCACCGATATTGGTAAAATCGATAAAAACATCGGCAAGTGATTGATAATAAGATATGTTTTGTGGTTTGCCCGTCAGTTTTTGTTCTGCCAACAGTTGTGCTTCTTGGTGTCGGCCTTCAAAAATAAGTTTACGGATTTCGACCAGATCGGTAGCGGCTTCAGCACTAAAATCATCAACCTTCTTGCCAGACCAGAGCGATTCTTCGTTCAATTGTATTCTTTCTCTTTGAATTCCGCCAAAAACCATCGCTGCCATTCTGCCATTACCGATGGGCAGGGCTTCGTCCCAACCTTTGTTTTCTGGATTTCCATGCGAGTGTGTGGTAGCTCCGTTGGCATAGGGTGTAGTGTCGCGTTGCAAGGCGGGCTGGGTAAACCAAAGCACTAGGGGGGTTTGGTTGTAGACACTGTCGGCTACTTTTTTGTTCTGTAAAATTTTATTTTCTCTAATATCTTGTTTTTTTTCGCTGCAACTAACAAATAATGAACTAATTGTAACAAGGCTGATAAAAAAATTACAAAAATATTTTTCCATGGTCTATGGTTTTTGTTGACGTGAAAACAAACTTTTAATTGATACTCAAATATTAATAGCAAGGTTACAGCTACAAAACTCAATATTACTTTTTTATTCTCTCATTTCAATACTTTTAACAACTTTATTAAACGAAGGAAAAAGCATACCTTTGAAAAAATGGAATATGGCATACGAATCTGTTGATAAACTGCAAAAACTTTTGGCTGAAGAAGTTTTTAAACATACGAAAGAGCCAAAAAAAGCTGCAGGTAGAGCTTTGGGAACCTTGGTGGAAATAGTAACATATTACCTTCTGAAAACTTGGGGGCTAAATAATCAAATTTCCATAGAACGTGGTCTTGCTGAGTATGGTAATCCTAACATAACGCACAATGTTGAATACTCACTTCATCCTATTATCAGAAGCTCTTTTTTGACTTTGAAGAAATCGGAAAAACCAATTACATCAAATATTGTGTTGAAAGCGCTAGAATCTATATCATTTGACTTAACGGGTTTTGAAAGAAAATCCAATGTTCTTTTGGGTAATGGAATACTTCGTAATGCCTGCACTATCGCTAGTTCCTCTAACTCTTTTCTACTTTGTAGTATCAAATCTGATCTAAGAGAAGAGTTAACGCTTCACATTTACGAACAAAGCAAAAAGCCGTATGCATTGTTTGAATGCAAAAGAGTAGGTGTTGAGGAAGGTATGAGCAAAGGCCCTCAAACGATCGAAAAGGCAAAACAAGGCGCATATGTGGCAAGAATGGCCTCTTCGCTACAGAAAATTCGATCGGAATCTGGAGAAATGCAAGGAATTATTTACAAAAGTGATGGCTCTTACATCATAAAGCCTTATGTAGCCTTAATGGAAGAGGTGATTTTTTCTTTCGATAAGGAATTACTTAGAAAATTTATTCTGACGGTTGGGGTAGTGAGCAATCATGGAAACTGGATTAAGAAAAGCCTTGCTGGTGAACTGACTTTCAGCGAAGAGTCTTTCCAAAAAGAGTTAATGGTTTTAGCTCAATCATACGACTGGCTGCTCTTTTTAACAGACCAAGGCCTATCTGAATTTATTGATAAATTATTGTTTAATCCGATTTTAGAACACAAACTACTACGAACAACGTTTTTGTCGAGTTATGCAGATGGCAAAAAGAAAAATCAGTTTACCAAGGTTCAAATGAATTTTGAATGCGATAGAATTCTTCAAAAATATTTTGAAGAGAATCTCGATTTGATAGAAAAATGGTTTAACGTGATTTCGCCCAACAGTAAATCTTTGGACACATTAAGAGATGAGTTACAAGAACTAAAAAATAAAAGCTGGCAAATAATTTTAGCATGAGTGCAGGAAGAAACATCGTGACTTCAAGTCAAAGCTGGGGAACCCCGCAAAAATATGTGAGTGCTGTAAAAGAAGTTTTTGGTGGTCGAATAGATTTGGATCCATGTTCAAATAGATTTTCAGTGGTAAATGCAGAAGTTGAATTTCTTTTACCTGAGAACGATGGACTAAAAGAAAAATGGAATTTCCCGAAAATTTACGTTAATCCTCCCTATGGAATTGATAAAGCCAGAGGTACTACTATTAAAAACTGGCTTGCCAAATGTGCAGAAGCAAATTATGAATATGATTCGCAAGTTTTGGCTCTTGTACCGATTGCAGCAAATACTTCACATTGGAAAAGATTTGTTTTTACAAAAGCCAAAGCAATTTGCTTTTTATATGATACCAGATTAAGATTTTTAGAAGATGGACAAGATATTGGAAAAGGTGCACCGATGGCCTGTGCGATGATTTATTGGGGTGATAACTACCAACGATTTTATGAAATATTTATTGAGCATGGAGCTGTAGTTGACATATCCAATTTGATTGGTGAAAGCATTGGATTAGATAGAAAACGCTTAAAGCTATTTTATTAGCGAATTTTTGAAAAATAGCAAGAACTAGTTTACGAAAAGTCAACCTTTCATTTCGCTCGCCAGCGCAGGATTGGTGGTTTTGAAATGCCTATAAACATTTAGAATAATGGCTAGTGCCACGGCTGTTTCACAGGCGGCTATCATTATCACAAATAATGAGAACATTTGCCCTTTCATGTTGGGGTCGTTTTGCCCAAAAGCGATCAAATTGATGTTTGCGGCATTAAAAATAAGCTCGATGCCCATCAACATCACTATAGTGTGCTTTTTTGTGAGCACGATAGCCAGGCCAATGGAGAATAAACAGGCAGAAATATAAAGGTAATGTTGAATAGGAATCATTTTTTAATTTGGTTTTTTTGCCTTTTTATCCGGGTTTATTCCACAGCGAATTTGCACACCGCAACCACGATTCTACAAAAATACTACTTTTTACGTTTATCTTCCGCCAACCGAATATTTCATAAAAAAACCCTCCAAGTTTTGAAACGTTGCAGGGTGTGGCAAAAAGAAATATCATCTCGAAACCAACTACTTTTCTTTCTTCCCGAAAACAGAAAACTGCACGTATCTGCCTGGTTTCTCGCGCAGATTTACAAGCAAGTAATCTAAATCGCGAGAGGTATTTTTCAAATAAATGTACAAAGAATCGTTTTTGGCGAGCTGCCCAAGTGTGCCTTCGCCTCTATTGATGCCAGCAAGGAGAATATCTAAATCGCCAATCGTTTTGTTGGCAGTGGCTACGGTTGCGGCCAATTGCATTTTATTGAGCGAATCGGCAATACTGTTTGTTTTTTGCAGCAAAGGTTTTAGCTGTTTCTCAGTTTCTACCAAAGAGCTGGTCAGTTTTTTGAGATTTTCAGTGGTAGCATTTAAGTTTGCAGCGTTGGCATTCATCAGATTATTTACCGATAAGGTAGTGCGTTCCAAATTTTTGATGGTGGCAGAAATAGCCTTGATATTATCGGTAGCAAGCAATAAATTGAGCTGATCGGTGGTGAGTTTCACATTTTTTACGATCGGATCCATGCTTGTAGAGAGCTTTGTGGTTAAATCTTGCTCTACTTCTGGGTTAATGAAACTTTGCTCTGCCAATGGTTTGTTGACATCGCCCAAATTCAGAAGGATGACTTTGTCGCCCAAAATGCTTGAACTAGAAATAATTGCTTTGGAGCCCTCGCCTAACAGAATGGCTTTGTCTACATCGATAGCCACTTGAAGCGAATTGGTGGCATTTGGCATTATTTTTATTTCGCTCACCCTGCCTACTGCAAAGCCATTGATTACCACCGCATTTGATACTTTAAGGCCATTTACGTTGGTATAAGAAACAAAAAATCGCCTTGTCGAGCGAAGTAAGTCAATTCCTTTTAAAAAATTGAAGCCCGTGTATAGCATCGTACCAGCAATGACTACAAAGGTGGCAACTTTTACTTCCTTGTTAATTTTCAAAATTAGATTGGTGAGTTTGAATACAAATGTAATAGTATAATTGTATGTATGGCAAAGCTAATTGGCTTCGAAATTTGATTTGTATTTCTTGATGGCCCTCACGATGGTGGTGGCTACTTCGTCTTGGTTTATTCCATCTTTCAGAAATTTTTCATCCTCATCATTGGTCAAATAGCCAATTTCGATAAGCGAGCTCGGCATAGTAGTTTTCCAAAGCACCAAAAAACCAGCCTGCTTCACACCACGGCTGTTTCTGCCCAATTCATCTTTAAAATTTTCTTCCACATAAGAGGCAAATTTTATGCTTTGCGAAAGATAAGCACTTTGATAATTGGCCAACAATATGTGTGCCATTGGTGAGCTAGGGTCGTAGCCACTGTAATTTTGCAAATAATTATCTTCTTTTAAAATAACTGAATTTTCGCGTTTTGCCACGTCTAAATTGCCATCAGAGGTGTGCAGACCCATCGTATAAGTTTCTGAACCGCCAATGTGCGGTGCTTTTGCTGAATTGCAATGTACAGAAATGAACAAGTCTGCGTTGTTGCGATTGGCAATGGCAGCTCGCTCTTGCAATTCGATAAAAACATCAGTATCGCGGGTGTAGATTATTTTTACATCGCTCATTTGCTCTTTTATTTTCTCACCCACTTTCAAAGCCACAGCCAAAGCAATATGTGCTTCTTTTGATTTTTTTCCGTGACAGCCTATATCTTTGCCTCCATGTCCGGCATCGATCACAATTTTCTTTACCTTATATATTCTCTTGTTGAGCGTAGTGGAAGATAATGCAAAAAATAGTGTCGTTAAAAAAATAATAAATGCTATTTGCCTCATAATGATTTGAATTCAGGTGTGATACCATAAATTTGTACAAATTTCTAAATTTTTATCCAATTCTGAAAAGCCTGCCCTTTTATTTAAAGATCATTTTACTTTTATTTTTCTCCGTATCAACTGCTATTGTTTCTTTTGCCCAAGCGAAGAAGAGTGATGTGGCCTCAAAACCTATTTCTACGGTGTTGGGCAAAACTTTTCCCGCTAAAGATACTACAAATACACTTAAATCGGATACGTTGGCTGCCGATACTACCCAAAAGAAGCCGCAAAGAGATATCGAAACCACGATTGACTACACAGCAGAAGACTCTATAGTAATAGATGCACAAACCAAACAGGCTTTTTTGTATCGAGATGCTAAAGTAGAATATGGCAAAATGAAAATGACAGCCCATACCATCGATATGGATTACAACACCAATATTGTAAATGCAGCTTACGGCCGCGATTCGCTCGACAACAAAATCGGGATACCAATTTTTAATGAAGGAAGCGATGCTTATGAGGCTGGCGGCATCAAATACAATTACAAATCGAAACGGGGGCAGGTAAAACAAATAGTGACCAAACAAGGCGATGGTGTAATAAGAGGCACGGTTGTGAAAAAAGAGCCAAACAATACCATGTATGTAGATGGAGCTTCGTACAGCACTTGCGATTTGAGAGAACCACACTTTTGCATTAAAATGTTGCAAATCAAAGTGATACCGAAGAAAAAAATTGTTACTAGGGCTTTCAATTTGCAGCTAGACGATATTCCTACGCCTATTGCTTTTCCTTTTGGCGTATTTCCAATTCCTAAAAGAAGAGGTTCTGGTTTGATTTTTCCAAGCCCGGGCGAATCGCAGCAGCGAGGTTTTTTTGTGTCAAATTTGGGGTTTTTCTGGGCGGTGAATGATTATATTGGACTTACATTTCTCACCGATCAATATTCGGTAGGTGGCTTAGGCACTGGGCGATACAATACGGTGCTCGACTACAAAAGCAGGTATAGTTTTTCGGGTAAATTTAGTGCTACATTCTCTAATTTAAAGGACAATCCAGACGACCCCATCAAACGGGTGAACACGGAGCAAATTTGGATAAATTGGAGCCACGTGCCCATCACAAAAGGGACAGGCAAATTTTCTGCCTCGGTAAATGCCGGCTCTGGCAATTTCAATAGAAACAACTCCTTCAATGCCCAAACACGCCAAACTGGAAATTTTTCCTCTACTTTATCGTATAGCAATGTAATTAAAAAAACGCCCTTCAGCTATGCCATTTCTGGCAGACAAGACCAAAATATTGCTACTGGCGTCATGAATTTTGTGCTGCCAGAGGCTTCTTTAAATATGAACAGAATTTATCCACTGAAAGAAATCCCTGTTATCAACAAAGTAGATTGGGTGAAGAAATTACAATTTTCGTACCGAACAAATTTTACCAATAGAGTAGCCAATATATTGTCAAATACCACAGCAGCCACCCGAGGCTATGAGCTTAGCAATGCTATATCTGTAAACAAACTCAACCCAAATTCGGTCGATTACCTCTCGGAGCCTGGCAATTATTCGGCAGATACAGCCCGAATTAATAAATTTTATAGAGCAGATACCGTGCAAACCGAGCGATTTTTCAGGGAATTTACACAAAACTCTAGGTGGAACATGACCCATAGTATTCCTGTGAGTACTACTTTTAAATTATTCAAATATTTCAATTTTACCCCCAATTTCAATTACACAGAAACTTGGTATCAGAGTAAATATAGTTTCTCAAGCGCAGATACAAACAGCACAAGGGGTACAGCCATTAACAGTGTAAAAGTAGATACTTTAAATAGTTTTGAAGGTGGAAATTTGGCTCGAAAATACGATATGAATGGCGGAATAAGCGCTACAACACGTATTTATGGCACGTTTTACATCAAAAAACTAGGAATAGAAGCCATAAGACATACACTTATTCCTACCATTGGCTATACTTACAAGCCCAATTTTGTGAAGGAAACTTATCAGCGAATCGATACAGTACAAGGTAAAATTCCTATATATATCGACAAATTTACTGGCCTAAGAGTAGCAGACCCATCAAATGTCAAAGATGCATCTGAAAGCATAAGTTTTGGCCTCGCCAATACTTTTGAGGCCAAAGTGGTAGACAAAAAGGACACATCTAAAACAGAAAAGAAATTTAAGAAACTGATGCTGATCGATAATTTGAGCATTTCTAACAATTACAATTTGCGAGCCGATTCTTTTAATTTGGGCAATTTTCAAATCTCGGCTCGTACCAAATTATTTGGCTTATTAGACATTAATTTTAGCACAATCTTCAATCCTTATCGTTTTGAATCGATGGGAGTAGACACATTTACGGGTTACGAAAAATTTAAACATACCAAATCGTTGGCTTGGAACAATGTAGACAAACAAGATGATGAAAAATTGAACTTTAAATGGGATGACAAACAAGGGCTTGGGCATTTTGTATCTGCAAATTTGGCTGTAAGTACCCGATTTACAGGCAAGAAAAAAGGCAATAAAATTGACCAACTTACAAACGGCACCGATCGGCAATTTATGTACAATTCGTTTGCACCTGGCTATGTAGATTTTACCTTGCCTTGGACATTGAGCCTCAATTTCAACATGCTATACAACAGATATAGTGGTACGCCATCGCCAAATTCCACCTTTACTGATAAATCTAGTTTTAGGAACAACTTGGCAATTTCTGGCGATTTTACGGTGACAGCAAAATGGAAACTAGGCTATACAACTGGCTACGATTTTAATCCATTGCCAGGTAGAGACAATATTTCTACTACCCAGTTGAATATTTCAAGAGATTTGCATTGTTGGTATGCCACATTCAGTACGGCTTTGTATCCTGCCACTTTTCAGTATTTTTTATTCACTATTGGAATAAAAGCCCCTGCTTTGTCAGATGTGAAATTTCCAAGACGAAGCACACCGTTTAGGGACAATTAGTGTGTGCTCCCTGATGTCTTTTCTTGCTAAAAATCATACTTTGTCTACAAACAAAATAATACCGTAGACGACCATCGCCAAGCCCACTATTCGGTTGAGCCAATTGAGTACATTGTCGTTTATGATTGTGCTCAGCAATGTAGCCACGTATATTTTTACCACATCGGTAGCAAAAACGGTAACAATTGTGCTAAGAAAAAATATTCCCACATTCCAGTTTACATAATCGTATTGCAACGAAACTACGCCTACTGCACCCACCCAAAACAACAAAACAGCAGGATTGATAAAATTGAGCACAAAGCCTTTGATAAAGAATTTGAGCCTGTCTTTTTTGTTTAATTCTTCAGTATTTGCCTCTGTTCGGTGGGCTTTTTTAAACAATGCTACCAAACCCATCGCGATCAAAATAGTGCCACCGCCCAAGCCCATCCATTTGATAAAAAGGGGATTTTCAGAAAACTGAGCCAGCCCAAAATAAGTGAGCAAAATATAGAAAGCATCGCTCAAGCTTATGCCCAAAGCCATAAATATGGCTTGGCGATGGCCTTGTTTGATACTGGTTTGAAGCAATGAAAAAAATACAGGGCCAACCAAAGTGGCAATTACCAAGCCAAGACCTATGCCTTTGAGTACTATAAATATCATATTTTGTAAGCTGTGTCAGGAGTTTGCTCCCGATACATTAAAAATTGGCTGTGGTTCGACATTAAGTTGTAAATAAAACCAAATTTTATTAAATAATGATTGTCATTCAAGGCATTAATTTGAAATCTTCAGCCTTGATTTACGGTGTACCCCATTTGTAGGACTGATTTAGCCTAAGTTAAGATAGGCATTGAAATGTTAGTTTGCTTGTGTGTGGGTAACTTTTTAGCCCCTTAAAAGGCTAAAAAAAGTTATCCACGCCTCA
>JBJXGB010000033.1:0-16160 GCA_046152935.1 Cytophagales bacterium | reverse complement strand
CTCGTACGCTTTCTTCTGTAATCAATTCGTTCTTTGGAACAAATCAGTTATCTCAATTCATGGATCAAACCAATCCATTGGCCGAGATCACACATAAACGTAGAATTTCAGCTTTAGGTCCAGGCGGCCTTTCGCGTGAAAGAGCTGGATTTGAGGTTCGTGACGTGCATTATACACATTATGGTCGTCTTTGCACGATTGAAACTCCAGAAGGGCCAAACATTGGTTTAATTTCTTCTTTGTGTGTTCACGCAAAAATTAATGGAATGGGCTTCATCGAAACACCTTACAGAAAGGTGGCTAATGGTAAAGTTACAGTAAATGTGCCTATCGATTATCTTTCTGCGGAAGAAGAAGATGGTCATTATATCGCAACTGCCAGCTCTAACATAAAAGATGATGGAACTTTCGAATTGCATAAAATCAAAGCTCGTTTTGAAGGAGATTTCCCAGTGGTTGATCCTTCTAAATTGACTTACTTGGACGTTGCGCCTAACCAAATTGTATCTGTTGCTGCTTCTTTGATTCCATTTTTGGAACACAATGATGCCAACCGTGCTTTGATGGGTTCGAACATGCAACGTCAAGGAGTGCCATTATTGAGAGCTGAGGCTCCTATAGTAGGAACAGGTATTGAAGCACGTATCGCAAAAGATTCTAGGACTTTGGCTACTGCCGAAGGCGATGGAGTTGTTGATTATGTTGATGCTAAGAAAATCATCGTAAAATATGAATTGACTGAAGATCAAAAATTTGTAAGCTTCGACAATGAATTCAGAACTTATGAATTGATAAAATTCAGAAGAACCAACCAAGATACTTGTATAAACCTAACGCCAATCGTAACCAAGGGTCAAAAAGTGACTAAAGGTCAGATTTTGGTAGAAGGTTATGCAACGAATAATGGTGAATTGGCTCTGGGACGTAATTTGCAAGTGGCATTCATGCCATGGCAAGGTTACAACTTTGAAGATGCGATCGTAATTTCTGAAAGAGTGGTGCGTGATGATATTTACACTTCAATTCACATTGAAGAATTTGAGTTGGAAGTTCGTGACACCAAACGTGGAGAAGAAGAATTAACTTCTGAAATTCCAAACGTTAGCGAAGAAATGGTTCGTAATCTGGACGAAAACGGTATTATTCGTGTAGGTGCTGATGTAAAAGAAGGAGATATCTTAATTGGTAAAATCACTCCAAAAGGTGAAAGCGATCCAACTCCAGAAGAAAAATTATTGAGAGCCATCTTTGGCGACAAGGCAGGTGATGTGAAAGATGCTTCTTTGAAAGCAAACCCATCATTGAAAGGTGTTGTCATTGATACCAAACTTTTCGCTAGAGCTAAAAAAGACAAAGATCTTAAAGCCAAATCTAAGAAACAATTGGATGGTTTGCGCGAAAGATACAGTGCAGATTTATTAGATCTTCGTTCTCAAATGATTGAGAAAATGATTTCTGTATTGGATGGTAAAACTGTACAAGGGATCAAACACAAATTTGGTGACGAAATATTATCGAAAGGTGTAAAATTTGGTCGTAAGAATATTACCGAGAATTTGTTCCCAGAGAAAAACGTGTATCGGGATGAAAGCAACTACAATGTGCCTGAAGAGGTGAATTTAATTGCCGATTTGATACTAGAAAATGCCACTGCAGATGAGAAATTGAATAAAATGCTCATTCAGTTGGTTAAAAACTACTATATCAAGCGCAACGAGATTGCTGGTAAATTCAAACGCGAGCGTTTTGCCATTGAAGTTGGAGATGAATTGCCTACTGGTATTGTGAAATTGGCTAAAGTGTACATCGCTAAGAAACGTAAGTTGAAAGTGGGTGATAAAATGGCAGGTCGCCACGGTAACAAAGGTGTTGTTGCCAGAATTGTTCGTGATGAAGATATGCCATTCTTAGAAGATGGTCGTACCATGGATATTGTTTTAAATCCACTAGGCGTACCTTCGAGAATGAACATTGGTCAGATATATGAAACGTTGCTTGGTTGGGCTGGTCGAAAATTAGGTAAAAAATATGCCACACCAATTTTTGATGGTGCTACTGAAGACCAAGTATTTGACGAATTGAAAATAGCTGGCTTAACAGCAAAAACTGATGTGTACGATGGTTTGACTGGTGCGAAATTCGATCAACCGGTTACTGTGGGTATCATT
The DNA here is from genome assembly GCA_046152935.1 of Cytophagales bacterium. Taxonomy (GTDB): domain Bacteria; phylum Bacteroidota; class Bacteroidia; order Cytophagales; family UBA9547; genus CAZMFZ01. The sequence goes on along the minus strand of JBJXGB010000033.1, from coordinate 13,992 downwards.
TATATGTTGAAACTAGGTCACTTAGTAGATGATAAAATGCATGCTCGTTCTATCGGACCATACTCATTAATTACACAACAACCATTGGGTGGTAAAGCTCAATTTGGTGGTCAGCGTTTTGGTGAAATGGAGGTTTGGGCATTGGAAGCTTTCGGTGCGGCTCATATTTTGCAAGAAATATTGACCGTGAAATCTGATGATGTGGTAGGTCGCGCTAAAGCTTACGAAGCGATAGTAAAAGGCGAAAACCTTCCAAAACCAAATATTCCTGAATCATTCAATGTATTGGTTCACGAATTAAGAGGTTTGGCATTAGAATTGACAATGGATTAATCCCAAGTTCGTAAATTGTTGAAATTGAAGAAGCCCCGAAAGGGGCTTTTTTTGTATGTTTTGGCTGTTCAAGCTGGCATCTTTTCTTTTGGCAACAAGCCTGAGATTTTTTGGTATTGCGCTCTCTAAAAACAAAATTCAAAAAGTGATGGTATCAGAATTAAGTTTATATTTACTTTTTATTATCAAGCGAGCATGGCATTGGACGTAAAGGTATTTGGGGAAGTCAAACAAATTCTTACAGCTTACTTAGAGAAGAAAGAATTAAGAAAAACACCTGAAAGATTTGCAATTTTAGAGGAAATTTATTCTCGAAGCGATCACTTTGATGTGGAACAACTCTATGTCAGCATGAAAAATAAAAATTACAGGGTTAGCAGAGCCACTGTGTATAATACGCTCGAAATTTTTTTAGATTGCAACTTGGTTACGAAACATCAATTCGGCAAAAACCAGGCTCAATACGAAAAATCTTACGGTTTTAAACAGCACGATCACATAATTTGTGTGGATTGCCATTTGGTAAAAGAATTCTGCGATCCAAGATTGCAAAATACTCAAGCCATGGTAGAGGATATCTTTAAAACAAAAGTACTTCACCACTCATTGATTTTGTATGGCAACTGCCAGATTGCTGATTGTGCTAACAGACCAAGGAAATAATATTTAACTTAAAATTTACATCAAATGAAATATACTTTAAAGTTGGAAAATAATCTTTTGAACTTGACTTTTCAAGGCGATTTGATTGGCGGATTTGATAGCTTAGAGCTGATGGATGCGATTAATGACAAAATAAACCAAGGGGTTACCAAAGCGATTGTAAACATGGGCGAAGTGAGGTACATGAATAGTAGTGGAATTGGAATTTTGATTACTATTTTTACTAAATTCAAAAACAGAAATGGCAATGTGGTAGTAAGCAATGCCTCTGATCAGATCATAAAATTATTGACCATTACAAAATTAGATACAGTAATAAAAATGTATGCTACAATGGAAGAGGCACAAATGGCGGTGTAATTGCTATGTTGTTGATTATGAATAAATTGCAATAGAAAGATCATATTTTGAAACTGCTTTAATTTTGGCTTTTAGATAAATTATCAATTAAGTATTAAATTTAAAATTTAGAAATGTCAGTAGATATTTTATTGGGTTTACAGTGGGGAGATGAAGGAAAAGGTAAAATAGTGGATGTTCTTGCCCCCAAATACGATGTAGTGGCTCGTTTTCAAGGTGGTCCAAATGCTGGTCACACACTTGAATTTAATGGCATCAAGCATGTGCTGCACCAAATTCCATCAGGTATTTTTCATTCAGATATTAAAAATATTATTGGGAACGGTGTAGTGCTCGACCCGCTTATTTTCCGAAAGGAAATCGAAGCCTTATCAAAATTTGGTATTGATTTTACAAAAAATTTATTCGTAGCAAAGAAAGCGCAATTAATTATTCCAACGCATAGGTTACTGGATTTGGCTTCTGAAAAAAGCAAAGGTGCAGGCAAAATTGGTTCTACCTTAAAAGGCATCACCCCTGCTTACCAAGATAAAATAGGACGACAAGGATTAAGAGTTGGTGATATTTTAGCTTCAAATTTCAAGGAAAAGTATCAGACTTTGCTTAAAGTTCACAAAGCAGAACTGGATTTTTATAAGTTTGATTGGCAGAACGATCTTCTAACAATAGTTGACTATAAAAAGTATGATTTTGATTTTGCTAAAATTGAGGCAGATTTTTTTGAAGCGGTTGATTTTTTGAAAGGTTTCAATCTTGTAGATGCTGAATATCTAGTAAACGATGAAATAAAAAAAGGTAAGACAGTGTTGGCAGAAGGTGCACAAGGTGCCCTGCTCGATATTGATTTTGGATCTTATCCTTTCGTAACGTCCTCAAACACAACGGCTTCAGGCGCTTGTTCTGGTCTTGGCTTAGCTCCTTCACAAATAAAAGATGTGTATGGAATTTTCAAAGCTTATTGCACAAGGGTGGGAAGCGGTCCATTTCCAACAGAACTCGATGATGCTGACGGTGCGAAAATTCGAGAAGTTGGTCGTGAATTTGGTTCTACTACTGGACGACCAAGACGCTGTGGTTGGCTCGACTTGCCAATTTTGAAATATTCAACCATGTTAAATGGCGTTACGCAGCTTTTGATGATGAAAGGAGATGTATTGAATGACTTTGACGAGATAAAAGTTTGTACGCATTATAAGCTAGAATCTGGTTTTACAACCGATAGAGTGCCTTATGACATTGTGACCCAAAAAATCGAGCCAATATATAAGACCTTTAAAGGTTGGAAATGCGATTTGGAAGGTTTCAAAACAATAGATGAATTGCCATTGGAGCTTAAGAACTATTTGAAATTTATTGAAATGGAGATGAAAATACCCGTTACGGTGGTTTCGATTGGTCCTGATAGGAAACAAACTTTGATGAAAGAGAGTATTTTGGTTGATTAAGCCGCTTAAGATTAAGAATTATGTTAGATTTTGAAAAACCGATTGTTGAGTTGGAAGAAAAACTCAAAGAATTGAACCAATTATCGATTGAAAACAATGTAGATATGTCGGATACGGTAAAGCAACTCGAAGAGAAAATTAAAAAACTCAAAAAAGATACCTATACCAATCTTACGCGTTGGCAAAGAGTGCAGCTTTCTCGACATCCAGAAAGACCCTACACTTTAGATTATGTAAAAGAAATAGCCGATACTTTTATCGAACTACATGGTGATCGATTGGTAAAAGACGACCCTGCAATGGTGGGTGGCTGGGCTGAAATCGGCAAGCAAACCGTAATGATTATTGGGCAGCAAAAAGGTAGAAACACCAAACAAAGACAATACAGAAACTTTGGAATGGCAAATCCAGATGGCTATAGAAAAGCCCTAAGGTTGATGAAAATGGCTGAGAAATTCAATAAACCAATTGTTACGCTCATTGACACCCCGGGTGCATTTCCAGGTTTGGAAGCAGAAGAAAGAGGTCAGGGAGAAGCCATTGCCCGAAATCTTAAAGAAATGTTCATGCTCAGAGTTCCTGTAGTTTGTATTATCATTGGCGAAGGTGCTTCTGGTGGTGCCTTGGGTATTGCAATTGGCGATAAAGTCCTGATGCTTGAGAACACTTGGTATTCGGTAATATCTCCTGAATCTTGTTCTTCAATTTTGTGGAGAAGTTGGGATTTTAAAGAGCAAGCAGCCGAGGCTCTAAAACTTACTGCCCAAGATATGCAAAAATTTGGATTGATTGATGGTATTGTCAAAGAGCCACTTGGAGGTGCTCATGTCGATCCGGTAGGTATGGCTTCTAAATTGAAAAAGGTAATTTTAGAAAATTTAGAAGAGCTTTCGCATTTAGATCCAGATGAAAGAATAGCCATAAGAATAGATAAATTTTGCAAAATGGGAGTGTTTAACGAGCCAAAAGTGCAATTAGCATAAGTTTAGAATTTTTCTTTTTTAATTTTTGTGTTAATTGGTACAGAAGCTTCGCTATATCATTTTTTTGAAAGATATTCTTATCTTAGCCTTAACAACAATTGGCGGACCTCATTCTCACTTGCCGCTTATCTTGAAGCGACTGGTGAAATTTAGGCAATATCTTACAGAAGAAGAATTGCTAGAGTTGAACGCCTTGTGTCAGGTATTGCCAGGTCCAGCGTCTACTCAGACGATCACAGCAATCGGCTATAAATTGGGTGGAGCCAATTTAGCATATCTTACGTTACTTGTTTGGGTATTTCCGTCCATGATTATTATGACAATGGCAGCCATAGGAATCAGCTACTTTTCAGGCCGCAATTTAGCTATGCCTTTTACAAAATATTTAGAGCCAATGGCCATTGGTTTTGTTGCCTACGCTGCCTGGGTAATTTGCTCAAAAGTGGTGCAAACCAAAACAGCCATTGTCCTTTTGATTATTTCTTCCGTACTAGGCTACTTTTTTCGATCTCCTTACATCACCCCGTTGATGATATTGGGTGGTGGTTTATTGACAACCTACAAGTACAGGTATTTGCCTGAAGATGAGGTAAATATCACCCATATTAAATGGTCTAGTTTTGTATTATTTATTACGGTTTTTGTACTGACTTTTATTATTGGTATCGTTACAAAATCTATTCCCGTAAAGCTTTTTGAAAGCTTTTATAGAAATGGCTCTTTGATTTTTGGGGGTGGGCAAGTTTTGATCCCATTGATCCACACCGAATACGTGACCCTCAAACACTATTTATCGTCAGAAGAATTTTTGACCGGCTATGCGCTTGTTTCGGCCATTCCAGGGCCTATATTCGCCATAAGTGCCTACATTGGAGCGCTTTCGATGCGGGAATATGGTATTTTGGGCGAAATATTGGGAAGTATTCTGTCTACTGCTGGCATTTTTTTGCCTGGTACATTTTTGATATTTTTTGTGTACAGAATTTGGGGCGAACTCAAAAAAAATCGTTTTATCAAAGCTGCATTGGAAGGAATAAATGCCGTGAGTTCGGGCTTGGTGGTAGGTGTGGCCATATTTTTATTCGATAATTTGGAGCATTCCAGTGTCAATTTAATTTTAATCTCACTTACTTTTATAGCATTGTTATCTGAAAAAGTCCCTTCCATTGCCATTATTGCCATCGGAATGTTGTTAGGCTACGTTTTGTAAGCATCTATCGATTATTGATCCATCGTTCCATTCCGCGTTGTCCGGCTTATTAGCTTAGGTCTTTACAGCACCTTAATGTAATTTCTTAATACAATCCACATTGATCCAAAAAGCGCTAAATTAATCTTAAAAAATTTTTTATTTCCCCACCATAATTGCTAAATTTGCACCCTCATTTTAAAAAGTGCTTATTATACCGTCTAGGTTAGCTTTACATATATCATGCCTTCTACGGTAAAATTATTTTCAGGTACAGAATCGCATTATTTAGCGGAGCAAATTTCCAAAGCTTATGGAGATAAACTAGGTCAAATGACACGCCAAAAGTTTAGCGATGGAGAGTTGTTCATCAGTTACGATGAGTCGGTTAGGGGCATGGAATTGTTTTTAATTCAGTCGACATTTCCTTCTGCTGATAATTTAATGGAGTTGTTGATTATGGTCGATGCTGCCAAAAGAGCCTCTGCCAGTTACGTGACAGCAGTGGTACCCTACTTTGGTTACGCACGTCAAGATAGAAAAGACAAGCCTAGAGTAGCCATTACTGCCAAATTGGTAGCTAATTTGTTCAAAGCATCAGGTGTAGATAGGTTGATGACGATGGATTTGCATGCTGGACAGATTCAAGGATTCTTTGATATCCCAGTAGATCACATGGATGGATTGGTATTATTTATTCCATACATTAAATCATTGAAGCTCGATAATCTGGTAATTGCATCGCCAGATGTTGGTGGTTTGTCAAGAGCCAGAGGATATGCAAAGGCTTTAAATTGCGAATTGGTGGTAATAGATAAACATAGAGCAAAGGCGAACGAAGTGGCTTCCATGCAAATGATTGGAAACGTGGAAAATGCCAATGTGATTTTGATCGATGATTTGATAGATACTGGAGGTACTATTTCAAAAGCATCGAACTTGATAATGGAGAAAGGGGCAAAATCGGTTAGAGCAGTCATTACGCACCCTATTCTTTCTGGAAAAGCCTATGAAACTATCGAATCTTCCGCTTTGACAGAGTTAGTTGTGAGCGATTCCATTCCATTAAGAAAGGAAATTGATAAAATAAAAGTATTGTCTGTAGCAAATTTATTCGCTTTGGCAATCAAAAAAGTACATGAACACGGCTCCGTAAGCTCCTTGTTTCTTTGAGAAAGTAGTATTAACACAGTTCACAAATTCAAATATTTTATTCACAATTAAAATTCATTTCAAATGAAAACAATCGAGGTTATAGGGTTTAAAAGAGCAAATCTCACCAAAGCACAAATTCAAGCTTTAAGAATGGAGGGCAACGTGCCATGCGTGCTTTATGGAACAGGTGTAAACGAAATGTTTCACACCCCTGCTTATTTATTGAAAGATTTGGTCTACACGCCAGAGGCAAAATTTGTACATCTAAATATCGAAGGCAAAGAGTATAAAGCCATCAAACAAGAATTGCAGTTCCATCCCGTAAACGACATGCTTATTCACGTTGATTTTCTTGTATTGCAAGAAGACAAAGAAGTATGTATGGATATTCCAGTAAAATTAAATGGCACGCCTGCAGGTGTGTTGAAAGGTGGTAAATTGATACAACGCCTTACACATCTGAAAATCAAAGCTTTACCAAAAAATATGCCAGAGGTAATTTCATTAGATATTACCGAATTGGAAGTTGGTAAATCGGCTCGTATTGGCGATATCAAAACAGAAAATTTTGTTATTTTGAAATCTACAGCTATTCCGATTGCAAATGTTGAAGTTACAAGAGCAATGAAAGAAGTAGCTGGTGATGCTAAGAAATAATTGTTTTTGATAGGATTTTAGAAATCCCGTTCTGTAAAGGAATGGGATTTTTTGTTTAAATTTACAATAAATAAATAGCAAAACAGTGGCAAAAAATATGCAACGGCAATCACAAATGTGTTCTTTTTGTGGCAAAAGTAGGAATGAAGTAAATTTGCTTTTATCCGGATTAGATGCCAATATTTGTGACGAATGTATTGAAAGAGGACATACGATTGTGTTGCAGGAAGTAAAGAAAACACCTGAGAAAAAAGAACATAAAAAAGAGCACCCCATTCGGTTGATAAAACCTATGGATATGAAAGTACATTTAGATCAATTTGTGATTGGCCAAGATGACGCCAAGAAGGCGATGTGTGTAGCCGTTTACAATCACTACAAACGCCTTTTACAAAAGCCATCCGATTTACAGAACGATGAGGTCATCATTGAGAAATCTAACATGATAATGGCTGGCGAAACGGGCACTGGAAAAACCTATTTAGCAAAAACCATTGCCAAGATTTTGGATGTTCCTTTTTGTATCGCAGATGCAACTGTAGTAACAGAAGCTGGGTATGTGGGCGAAGATGTGGAAAGTATTTTATCGCGCTTGCTGATGTCTGCCGATGGCGATGCCAAATGGGCAGAAAGAGGCATTGTGTATATAGATGAAATAGACAAAATAGCCAGAAAAGGTGACAATCCTAGTATTACACGCGATGTAAGTGGCGAAGGAGTGCAGCAGGGTTTGTTGAAATTATTAGAAGGCACCATTGCCAATGTACCTCCTGGTGGCGGTCGCAAGCATCCAGACCAAAAATATGTGCAGGTGAATACCGAAAATATACTATTTATATGTGGTGGTGCTTTTGAGGGAATAGATAAAATAGTAGCAGCGAGACTAAATACGCAACCACTAGGTTTTAAGTCTAATAAATTAGTTGCCGATATCGACAGGGAAAATTTATTGCAGTATGTAACCAGCCAAGACATAAAAACTTTTGGCCTCATACCTGAATTGATAGGCCGATTGCCCGTAGTGGCCAGTTTGAATCCTTTGGATAAAACAGCGTTGAGAGACATTTTGACTAAACCCAAAAATGCCTTGGTAAAACAATACCAAAAACTTTTTGAAATGGAAAATGTAAAGTTGCACTTTGACGATGATACTTTAGATTATATTGTTGATAATGCCTTTGAATACAAACTGGGAGCCAGAGGCTTACGCTCTATCTGTGAGGCAATTATGACAGATGTGATGTTTGAATTACCATCAATGAAGCACAGTGATGATTTTGTACTTACCCTTGATTATGCACGTGAGCATTTCGAAAAATCGAAATATAAAACCCTGAAAGTAGCCTAATTCATTGTTGTTGTTTTGTTTTCGTACAATAATATTGGTTAATTTGCATCAAAAATGCTTTTATTGGAACATCAATAACAAGAAAATCATTCTTACGATACATAGTTTATTAAATGAGAGAGTTCAATTATCCAAAATTTACACTGGGCGACCAGCTTACACAAGAGCAAATTAATTTTTTTGAGGAGCATGGATTTGTGCATTTCAAAAATTTCATTTCTAAAGAAAGAGTAAAGGATATTCACCAAGCAATGGAAGAAATTCAGAGCAAATGGATAGCTGAAGAAGTAGAAATGGTGAATGGCGTACCAATCAAATATGGTGCCGATATCGATAATCGAAAAATTGTACAACGTTTTGCTTTCTCATCTCTGTACAATGCTACATTGCAAGAAGTGCTTAAAGACGAGCGATTTAAAGCATTATTTCCATTATTAGGTGATGATGTAAAAAATTGTCGAGTAGGAGAGTATGAAAAAGATGGTTTGGTTATTAATCATTATATCAATACCGAACATAGCAAATTTAGTCAAATGGGCTGGCATACAGATAGTTTGCGCGATGTATTTTATGGCAAAAAGATCATGCCAATGTTGAATGTTGGGGTTCATTTAGATAATTCATCAACAGATAATGGCGGATTGAGATTGATACCTGGTACGCACAAACAATCATTAAGAAGATTGCTCTTCAGAAAGAAATACTTTCTAGATTACGAACCAGATGCAGAAGAAATTGGCCTAAATGTGGAGATGGGCGACTTGACAGTGCACGATGGACGCTTGTGGCACAGAGTAGCTCTTTCGCCACTCACAGGCGAAATAAGTCGCAGAAGAGTAATGTATGTACCGTTCATCACTGGTAAATTCAAGCCAAGAAGTGAAAAAAGCAAGCCAAGATTGTACCAAAGATTTATGCATCTTTTGAAATAGAAGCTAGATTTAAGAGAAAAGATCAAAGAGTAAAGACTAGAGATTTAAGAGAAAAGATCACAGACTTAAGATTTTAGATTTTACAGAAAAGACCGAAGGTTTAAGACTAATTATCAATACTTAATATTTTACAGTGGCTTTTGCATTAGTAACAGGCGGTAGTAAAGGAATTGGGAAAGAAATAGCCCAATTGTTGGCTGGCAGTAAACACGATTTGTTGTTAGTAGCACGAAACGAAGCCGAGCTGAAAAGCACTGCCAATCAAATAGTGGCAAAATATGGTGTAAATGTACATGTTTTGGCTTGTGATTTATCTGAACTAGGCGCTTCAAAATTGGTTTTTGATTGGGTGGATTCAAATCATTTTCCTGTCGAAATATTGATAAACAATGCTGGATACGGACTTTGGGGTTATTTTGAAACGCTTTCATTGGAAGCCCAGCAAAAAATGCTTAGCGTAAACATGAATGCTTTGGTGGAGTTGTGCCATTTGTTTTTGCCAATTTTAAAGAAAAATACAAAATCTTATATACTAAATGTGTCAAGTACTGCGGCTTATCAAGCTGTTGCTACTTTGAGTTTGTATGCTGCCAGCAAATCGTTTGTGTTGGTTTTTTCAAGGGGTTTGCGTCAAGAGGTGAAAGCCGAGGGTGTTTCAGTAAGTTGTTTAAGCCCAGGGGCTACCTCAACAAATTTTACGAATCGAGCCGGCATGAATGGTTCACTTGCTACTTTTGCCGAGAAGATGAGCATGAAATCCGATACTGTTGCAAAAATTGCAGTAAAAGGAATGTTGGCAGGCGAAGCAGAAATAATAGCTGGCTTTAGCAACTGGATTTCTGTAAAAGCAATCGATTTTCTCCCTAAATTTTTAATTGAAAAAATCGCGTCTGGTATTTATACCAAACATTTGTAGTTATTGGTTTTCAAAGATGAGGGAAGTAGTAGTGCCAATTCCTTTTTGGCTGGTAATGTCGAGTTTGCCATTGAGCTTTTCGATAGATTTTTTTACTATAAAAAGCCCAATACCATTGCCAGTAGAGCTTTCAGAGCCTCTTACAAACATTTCAGTAACTTTATCTATATTTGATTTTTCGATGCCAATGCCGTTGTCTTCAAAAGCAATGAGCGTTCTTTCTTGGCGAACTTGAATTTTTATTTTGAGGTAAGAATACGCTTTATCTGTATCGAAATACTTAATGGAGTTTTCAATGATGTTTTGCATTACAGAGTACAAAACAACTGAATCTGAATAAAAATCCACGTATTGTTGAATATTTATGACGATGTCGATTTTTTTGTAATTTGGAAGGTATTGTAGGCTATTGAGTATGTCGTCAATAATGTTTTGGAAATTTATTTTATCATACGATGAAGACTCGGTGGAAGTAATTTTTGACAGATTGAGTAAGCCATCAATAATGCCAGAAAGTTTTTCGGCACTTAATTTTATCTTTTCAAGATAGTGGGTAGTGTTATTATTGTTACTTTCAGCTAGGGCAATATTACTTAAGCCGATAATGGAGTTGAGCGGACCGCGAAGATTGTGGGTGACTTTGTACAGAATGTTTGGGTCTATTTCTGTAGTATTATCTCGATAGATAGGTTGCATAAAATGTAATCTGAGCCAAATGTAGCATAATTATTTCATCAGTTTGGGTGATGTTATTAACTAAAGCGTGTTTTAAAGCTATATATTTAGCCTGCTCGAAGGGTACAGTCTTTTTGTCATTATATTTGCTTTTGTTTTTATCAGCTCATCATTTCTGGATCTAAATGCATATTTCAAAGCTCTCTATCGTAATTCCTGCTTATAACGAAGCGCCCACTATTCACCTAATTTTAGAGAGAATAAAAGCCGTAAATCTGCTATTAGACATAAAAAAAGAAATAATAATAGTAAATGATTGTTCGAAAGATGATACTGAGGCGGCTATCTTGGGTTATCAAGCCCGCAATCCGGAGCTTGATATTCAATATTTTAAGCATGAAATCAATAAAGGGAAAGGTGCAGCCTTGCATACTGGTATTTCTAAAGCCACTGGCGACTATTTAATCATACAAGATGCTGACCTGGAATACGACCCAAGAGAATATGATTTGCTGCTAAAGCCTGTGATTGAGGCAAACGCTGATGTAGTATTTGGTTCGCGCTTTATGGGTGGCAATCCTCATCGTATATTGTTTTTTTGGCATTCTATCGGCAATAAAGTATTGACATTTTTGTCGAATATGTTCAATAATTTGAATCTGACCGACATGGAGACCTGTTACAAAATGTTTCGCACTTCATTAATTCAAAACATTAAGCTAGAAGAACAAAGATTTGGGTTCGAGCCCGAAGTGACAGCTAAAGTATCTAAAATACCAAACATCAAAATCTATGAAGTGGGCATTTCTTATTACGGTCGCACCTACGAAGAAGGCAAGAAAATAGGTGCTGTAGATGGCTTCAGGGCCATTTATTGCATTTTAAAGTATGGTGTGTTTAAATAATGGACTTTTTATGGCATTTCTTCAACTTGGCTTGTTAGAAATTGAGCATTAAAATCGATTTAAATAGGTCTCTATGTTTTTAATTTAAAAGGTGCACTTAATTCAATTAAGATAACTGATCAAATATGCCTACAGTTTTAAAAATCAAATCTTATAGATTTCATTTCTATTCCGATGAAGGTAATGAACCAGCACATTCATATCGATTGTACAGATGGGGAGTGTAAATTTTGGTTAAATCCTATTAAATTAGCCAATAATTATAATGTTCCTGTTATAAAAATTAGAGAAATTGAAAAATTAGTTTTTGAAAATAAAGAACTTTTAATAACGAAATATGCTGAGTTTCACAACAAATGAGCTTGAATTGGTAGCCGAACCAAATGCAGTACAAGCGTGGGCTGAAAAAAGAAGAATATATATTGAGTTAACAGATGAAAGAATCATTAGTTTTCCTGCTACAAGGTTTAGGCTTTTAAAAGACGCTTCAGATAAAATGCTTAGCGAGGTAAAGCTACGTTTGAATGGAAAGGCTTTAAGATGGGAAAGCCTAGATGAAGACATAACTGTGAAAGGTATTATTGCCGGCAATTTTCAGCTATAAGCTTTTTTAAATGCTCGCTTTCTAATCACTTGATTTACCCTTGCCGATGTTTCACACCCTCAAGATCAATGTGTTTGTTGGTGAAAACACTAACGAAGGCGAAAACTCACCAAAACAAAATTGATAATTGGAATATTATCTATAAAAATGATAAGGTAATGTTGGTGTTTAACTTTAAGTAAATAAGCGATTTTATAAATGGTTAATAACAAAATTACTTATTTAGATGGAGTAAGGGGAATCGCTGCACTTATTGTTACATTTCATCATTATTCTTTAGCATTTTATCCTGCGTTGTACACCTCTGCTATTTCTGATACACATTATGGCAATGGTGAATTAGAATTGTTTATTCCCTCATCGCCATTAGGTATATTTTTCAATGGTAAATTTGCCGTAATGATGTTTTACACGCTAAGTGGTTATGTACTAAGTTATTCATATCTTCAACATAAAGACTTTAATTTACTGATTTCATTGGCTGTAAGACGGTATTTTAGATTAAATATCCCCATAATATTCAGCATTCTTTTGGCTAGTGGGCTTATGTACCTTCATTTATTTTACAATAAAGAAGCGAGCCAATTCACTAAGTCTATATGGTGGCTTGGAAGTTTTTGGGATTTCAGTCTATCGGCAAATGATATAATATATACTTCATTTCTGGGGATATTTATTTCAGATAGTCACTTTAACAATGTATTGTGGACGATGACTACTGAAATATGGGGATCTTTTTTTGTACTATTTTTATTGGCTTTGTTTGGAAATTTTAAAAATAGGTTTGTTGTTTACTTCATTGTATTTCTTTACCTGGTACTTTTTCAGAAATATGATTTTATATGTTTTTTATTTGGGCTTATACTATGTGATTGTAGAACAGATATAAAAAAAATAGCATTTATTAGAAATAAGTTTTTTAAGCTAATGGTACTGTTTTTAATTATTATGTATGGTTCATATCCTTTACATGGATTACAATCTGCATTGGACATTTATAAATACTTTTCTTTATTTAATATTGTCGACCCAACTATCTACTACACGATTGCAGCAATCTTTGTACTATTTTTGTGTGATCAATCTAGTACTTTAATCAAAGTATTTTCAAGCTCTGTAATACTTTTTATGGGTCGTATTTCATTTTCTTTGTATTTAGTTCATGCTTTAGTAATTGGTTCTTATTCGTCATTTATTTTTTTAAAGTTGCATGAGCATTTTGGATATAATACCAGTGCTGCAATTACAATAATAAGTAGCTATTTAGTACTTATTCCTTTGTCTTATTTACTCACAGAAACAGTAGATAAATCGAGCATTACTATTTCTAAGAAAATTTATAGATTGTTGAGTATGTAGAGAAAGTAATTTAAAGTTTTACAATTGGAAGTGTAGAAAAAACATGTAATAGTATCGATACTAGCTTGAGCTGGCTATACATTGAAGGTTTTAGAAAACCTTGAAGGCATTTAGTTCTCGGAATATTTAAAGGTCGAGCTACATTATTTTAAGATATTTGCGATCTCACTTTTAAGTATTGGTAAATGCCTTACAATCGTACCCCAAATGATTTCATCATCAATCTTGTCATACCCATGAATTACACGGTTTTTCATACTAATGATTTGATGTCTACTTTTAATATCAATAGTAGGATTTAATTTAACCATTCTATTGATTGCCTCACCGATAATTTCAAATTTTGTTTCAATAGCTCTACAAAGCATTTTGTTAGCTTTATACACATTGAAGTCTCATTTGTCTTCTAAATAAGATTCTATAGAATTAATAGATTTGCTAATATCAAATACATACTTATTAATATCT
>JBJXGB010000032.1:0-2780 GCA_046152935.1 Cytophagales bacterium | reverse complement strand
TTTTACTTCACCAAATCCTCCAACTGGCTTTTGGCTAATTTAAAGGCGCAAGTTCTTTTAAATCTACCATCTACAAAAGCATTTCCAACTAAAAGCAGACCACCATCTTCTGTGGCTGTCATTGCCCCAAATTCGCATGGCACGGTAAGCCCAAAATATTTTGAGTTTACCAAATTTCCCGTGCTTTCGTCATATACATAGATCACAATTTGTTTATCGATGGTATTTGAGGCATATACAAGCACTTTTTTACCATTCAAAGTAAGGCGATTGAGCGAAACTGCTGCATCGGCCTCTAATTCGAGCATTTTTCTGCCATCAATATCTTTGCTTGCAGCAGTGGTACTTGGATTGATGGTGGCTTTGGGGTTGATATAATTTTCGCCAAAATAAAACCGCGATAATGCAAATGTGTTGCCTTCGAGGGGAACAATGCTACTCAAACCTCCATCGTATTGGTAGCCGTTTAAAACGCCAGTTTGGGCTCTGCTTGCTTTATTCACAAATACCAACGAAAAAGTGAAATTCCTAAAGCCATTGAAATAGTAGTTAGAAGCTGTTTCTCCTACGGAAAACGGATATTTTTTACCTAGATTGGATAAATGAGCAAAAATAGGTTCGTCTACACTTTCGAGAACATTGTATTCGCTACGCCAATTTTGAGTTAATGCAGTAGAATAATTAGCAAAAATGGTTGCTCTGCTGTCTTGAGAATAGCCTTGCACCAAATAGCTACCATTTGCAGCCAACCCAATGCAAAGTGGATAGCTTACATTTAAAGGGGCATCGCTCACAAAAATACCTTTATTATCAACTTCGGTCATGTAAGCTTGAGTGGTATTGCCATTCATACAAAGAAATCGATAATTGACACCCGATCGAAACATTCCCTTTGCAGCACTTACATATATAGAATCCAGATCGGTTTGTTTCGCCACTTTGCCTTCTTTATCAATAGCCAAAAGTGTGACGCCAGGAAATTGCTGATCTGTCACCTGCTTTGTACTCAATATTAAATAGCCTTCCGTGGTTTCTACCACATCTAGTGCCGTTATGGCACTGCTAAATGAACCTTCATTGTAAATTTTGGTGAAAGATTGTTTTGGGTCGGCAGTGTCGAGCGGTGCGGTACAGGCCGAACCAAGCAAAAAAAAGACCGAAGCAATCGAGACGGTGGTATAATTGCAAATTTTTTCCATATAGATTTAGATTTCTTACAAATTTAAAATAATAATCACGTGTTTCTACTACTTACAAGTGTTTTAAAACTTGACATTGTTTGGAAAGTATTGATTGTAAATTCTTGCTATCTGGGCTCAAGCTACAAATTTGAAACAAGTAAAACCAACCATAAAACTGATAAATTGTCTGTTCCAAAAGTTTTTTCAGATCAAATATGTCAATAGATTTATGAGTTTGCTGTAGAAGTCAAAATTAGCAAAAAGTCGGCTTATAAAACAAAACATAAATTAGCTAAAACGAATTCTTTGGTTTCGCATCCCTTTGTTACTGGCAATATTTTTTTAAAGCATGGTTGATACAAAAGCAAATAAGCATAGTGGCTCAGACAATATCAACGCTAAAAAATAAAAAGAGCTTGCAAGCCAACGCACGAGAACAGTGCAAAATTTACACCAAAAGCTTTCGACCGAAAAAATCCACACCCACTAATGGCACATTTGCAATAGGTGGAGCTTCGTACCACGCAGACAGTTTAGAGGTCAAAATATCGTCCATTATTTCATTTCGTCCAATTTTTTCATTAGTTCAGCAATTAACTGGTCTTTCTCGGTCAAAGCTTGGTCTTTCTCGGTCAAAGCTTCTAGGTTTTCTTCAAGTGCTTTTCTGCTTTCTTCAAGTTCTTTTCTGCTTTCTTCAAGTTCTTTGAGGATTTTCTCCGTTTTTTCTCTCAATCCTCCAGTTAATGCATCAACCGTTCTCCAAGCCTCTTGCTCAGTTTCTATTTTCTTTTTCTCTTCAGTATTGGTGCCTGAATGATGTAAAATATCGGTGGCAATTTTGATCTCTTCAATATCCACCTCATGGTTAAACTCTTTGATTATTTTCTTTTCGTCTACAAAGTTTGTCTGCTCAAAAATACTCAAAAGTTTGTCTAACCTAGTTTGATAACGATCTGTAATTCGCTCAACTTGAACAATGTAACTATCGTGAGTTAGCTTTTCAACAAAATCACTTTTAGTCGAAAGTATGGTCTTATTTATTTGGTCTTTGTAGTTGCGTTCTACCTTCAAACAAGGTGTTTCAATTTCAGGTAATGTGAAGCCTAGAATATAAATCGTTGTGATGGGCAGAATTACTTTTTCGTTAATTATTGTATCTTCTTTCTTGTATTGTTCTGCCAAATAGTTTCTAAAACGCATCAAATCAATCTGATTTTTAGCTTTTTGAATTTCAATTAATACTTTTTTGTGTTCACCAGATTCAGTTTTGATGGTGGCAATAAAGTCTAACCGAAATACAGCTAAAGCTGCAAGTTCGTCTGTGTACGTAAATTCTTGCGGTTTTACTTCCACAGTTTCGATGGTTTGTTCCAGCAATGTAGCTATGAAAAACTTAGCCACACGCTCGTTTTCCATCATTCGTTTGAAAACTACATCATATATTGGATTTGCAATTACCATTATTATTTATTGGTTTATCTGCAAATCTACAACTTTTTTTGATGGTAGTCGGCTCGTTGCAGATTCCTAATATGGCGCGTAACTTTCATATTTGACAACTTTTGCAAAAGTTGTCAAATCTTCCGCTCGCTGTTCGAC
>JBJXGB010000257.1:0-26192 GCA_046152935.1 Cytophagales bacterium | reverse complement strand
TCAATAATAAAATCTTTTCTAAGTATGGCCGTATTGGGATTTGCCGCTCGGGCTTTTATCAAATCTTCTTTTGAACCACCAAAAAAATCGGTATCAGTCAAAATTGATAAACAAGATGCACCTGCGTCAGAATAGCCCTCCGTAATGAATTCAACAGAAAGTTTATCGTTAATGATCCCTTTTGAAGGGGATTTGCGTTTGTGTTCGGCAATTATCCCAAATGGCTTTGCCAGCAAATTTTCTTTAACGGAAATCGTTTTTCTACCAAAAGAGGCATATTTTTCCAAATCAGCGATCGAGGTACTTTCTTTTGCAGTTTTTACTTCTTCCAGCTTACGGGCAATGATCTTTTCGAGAATATTCATAATGAAAAACAATTGGGCGAAATTGGTTATTATTGTGATATAAAAGAAAAACAAACCTAAAAGGAGTCTGCAAAGTTTCTGATTGATGTGGCAACACTTATCGTTGGGAGCGAAATAATTGCTTTAATGTTAAAGCTTGATGGCAATTATGCAATACAACCAAACATTAATATGAAAAGTATGGAATTAACGGGAAAAATTGCAATCGTAACAGGTGCAAACACAGGTTTAGGATTTGAAACAGCCCTGGACCTTTTTCAAAAAGGAGCAAAAGTCTATGTAGGATGTAGAGATGAAGAGAAAGGGCTAAATGCTATTGAAAGAATGAAAAACAGTTCTGAAAGTGGTGGTGAATTAGTTTTAGGTCTTTTTGATTTGGGTAGTATTAACTCTGTAAAACAATTTGCAGAAAAAATTACTGCTACAGAACAAAGATTAGACTTCCTTGTAAACAATGCGGGAGTTATGATACCTCCTGCCTCTAAAAGTGAAGATGGGTTTGAACTTCAATTTGGGGTTAATTTTATTGGTCATTTTACCCTAACAGGTCAATTGTTCAATTTATTGGAAAGAACACCAAATTCGAGAGTAGTTACTTTGAGCAGTATAGCTCATCGCAATGCAGTTATAGATTTTGATAATTTCAGGCTTGAAAAAGAGTATAATAAATGGAGAGAATATAGTCAAAGCAAATTAGCAGATTTGATTTTTGCTATTGAATTTGATAAAAGGCTCAGAGCAAACAATTACAAAACATTTTCATTGGCAGCACATCCAGGTTTCAGTAAAACTGACTTACAAAAAAATATGGAAAAAAGTATGTTGGATTCACTTGAGTTAATGACCGCAAAAGAAGGCGCACAACCTACTTTGGCAGCTTGCTTAGATCCAGAAGCAAAAAGTGGGCAGTATTGGGGACCAGATGGACATAATGAACAAAAGGGGAAACCTGCTTTAGCAAAAATAGACTCCGTAGCATTAAATGAAGAACTTAATGCCAAGTTATGGGATTGGGCTAAAGAAATAACAAAAACAAATTTTCCATTTTAATTTTGTGAATAATTGGCCAGTAAAAAATGACGGATACCAGTAACTGCCAACAACATGGGCTTGGCGAAAGCGGGTCTAAGATGCTGAATTAAGCTTTTGAATAAGTGCTTCCTGCTGAAAAAGCACGGCAAATTTTTTAGTTGGCATTATTCCAATCTCAGTTTTTTGAAAGCTTCATCGAGAGGGATAAAATCAGTATCTTTAGAAGTAGCTACTCGTTTGCGTACAATTTCTTTGTGCCACTCAGGAATAACCATATCAGCTACTTGAGCTTCTTTAGTAATGAGCTTAATGGCATTTACCTGTTCCAGTTCTTGGAGCAAACGGAGCGAATGAGGGTGAGAAAGTTCTACTAGAATCGTCTGGGGTTGCATAGTACCAATGATAATAAACTTGTTGGCTTGATCTTAAACAAGTTTACACAAATTTAGTTAAAACTGGAGAGAAAAAATGTGGTTTGACTGGGAATTTCCTGAGACAATTTTTAGAATAGATCTCGTCCCGAAGAAGTTAATTTCTTGTTTTGAAATAGGTTTACACTAGTTTTGATTGGATTCCAAATGAAAACTATATTGTTACCTTTAGTTTTGTAGGAAATATTATCATTTTGGAACGCTTCAAGAAAAGCCAATATTAAACCAAATTGATCTTAACTTTGTCTGTTGTTTGTAGTTAAGCAAACACTATTTAAAAGAATATAATGAAATTAACCTTTTTTGGTGCAGCTCAACAAGTTACAGGTTCCATGTACTTGTTGGAGACGGATGATAACTATAAAATCTTGATCGATTGCGGTCAGGATATGGAGAAAAAGAAGGAAGAAAAGCCATTAGAACATAAAATATTCAAATCGAAATCAGCAAAAGAGATCGTTGCCGAACAGAAACCAGTATTTCCATTTGAAGCTTCCGATCTTGATGTTGTAATTCTGACTCATGCACATATCGATCATTCTGGTCGGTTGCCTTTGCTTTACAAGGAAGGCTACGAAGGACAAATATTGTGTACTTCGCCTACTTTTTATTTGACTAATATTTTGCTCCACGATTCGGCAAATCTGAACCAATGGAAACTAAAGAAGAGCATGGACAAAACCAGACATGCCAAAAAAGCACCTGTGAACATGGATGAGCTTTTTTTTAGCAAGCAGGTAGATAAAACGATGGATCGGTTTGTGGCGATTCCCACCAATCAGAAATTCAAATTGACAGATCAAATTTCGGTCACTTTCAACCAAACAGGACATTTGCTCGGTGCAGCGAACCTTATTTTTAGAGTAAAGGAAAATGGCGAAGAAAAATCTATTTGTTTTTCGGGCGATATTGGCCGATTCAACTATCCCCTTTTGCAAGATCCGCAAAAAGTTCCCCAAGTAGATTATATGATTTGCGAAAGTACCTACGGAAATCGCAATCATTCCCATAAAGAAAAACCAGAAGATGCTTTGTACAGGGTAATAAAAAAAGCCTGTATTGAAAATGAAGGTAGATTGATCATTCCAGCATTTAGTGTGGGCAGGTCACAAGCTATTTTTTATACATTGAATAAATTGTACCAAAATACGGATTTGCCCAAAATTAGAATCTATGCCGATAGTCCGATGGCGATTGAGAGCAGCAAGGTGTATGAGAAATTTGTGAAGCAACTCAATAAAGAAGCCAGAGATTTTTATGATGATAACGAAGAATTGTTCGACTTCGACAATTTTGAGTTTGTACAAGATTTGAAGAAAAGTAAAGCACTTTCCAATCATTACGAACCATGTATCATTATCTCTTCTTCAGGAATGATCAGTGGTGGCCGTGTGGAAAACCATGTGAAAGAAAATCTAGAAAACTCAAAATCAACCATTTGTATTGTAGGCTTTTGTGCCGAAGGCAGTATTGGACACGAACTAATGAACGGGGCTACAGAAGTATTGGTTAAAAACAAAATGCTCGAAGTACGCTGCCATATTGAGGTATTGGATTGCTTTAGCGCCCATGGAGACCAAAATGATTTGATACATTTTGTGCAATCGCAAGAACCAGCCAAACTAAAAAAGATTTTTTTAACGCATGGTGAGTTGAAGGGCATGGAAGCATTTAAAGAAAAATTGGAGGCACTGAACTACAAAGAAATACTATTTCCAGTGAAGGGGGAGGTTTTTGAGTTGTAAGAGTTGAAATCACATCTTTGCCACGTGTTTGAAGAAGAGCATAAAAATAGAATATCAAAAGTTTAAGTGTGAATGTTCCTGCCTATCCCTTATCAACAAATCCAGAAAAACTAGTTTTTAGATTTAAGAGTTTTAGCGAGGGAAAGATAATTAGCAAAGAGATTGCCTATGTTCAAATGTACCAGAACAGCATTATTTATAATTTGGCATTGGGAGATTATGATGCTGATGGCATATTGAGTGATTTAACAATTAGCCATAACCACGATATGGAAAAAGTTTTGGCTACAGTTGCTAAATCTATGTTGGAATTCTTTTCTATTAGACCCAACTGTACTATTTTCTTTACCGGAAGCACCTCTGTCAGAACAAGACTTTACCGAATTGCGATCTCGAACTATATGAATGAATTTAAAGAAATATTTGTTATTTATGGGACAATTAAAGATCTGCTTGAGGAATTTGAGCCCAACAAGAGTTATGATTCATTCTTAATTACTTTGAAAAAACAATAATAAACTTTAGCTTAGTATTATGAACGCAATAAATTTGGAACCAAATGTGCTTAATGTAGATCCTACAATAACTTTGCAGGCGAAGAATCATTTATTTGTACAAAAAAAGATGATTAATGCTCGTGATCATTTAGAGAAAATCAAGAACCTTGAAGAGGTTTTGGGCAAAATAGTTAAAGACTAATTTTTTCAATACCGCTGAGCCTCTGCCAAAGCCAAAATACTAATTTTTGAAGGATTGTATTTCAATATCACTTCGGCCAAAGCATCAAAAGTAGCCCCAGTAGTCACGACATCATCTAACAAAACAATATGTTTGCCTTCAATTGCTTCGGGTTTTAACACCTCAAATTTATCTGCCACATTTTCCCATCTTTCTGTTTTGCCTATTTTGGTTTGGCTTTTGGTGGCTTGGTTTCTTTTCACAATGTCCGTGCCCACTGTTATATTTAGCCTTTCTGCAATGCCCTTTGCTATTACATCACATTGATTAAAGCCACGTTTTTTCAACTTTGTATGGTGTAATGGAATGGGAATCAGAACATCAAATTTGTTAGCAAAACCTTTTTCATTCAAATCATAACCAAACATATTGCCAAGAAGTACGCCCAATTCTTGGTTATTGTGGTATTTGAGGCTGTGAAGTAGCGGTTGTATTTTTCCTTTCTTGTAGAACTTGAAGTAGGCAATGGCATATTCAAATCGTATTCTGTTGCTGAATTTTACCCAAAGTTCGTTTTGCTGTTCAAGAATATGGTTGGTTTTGGGCAGGGTAGCAATGCACGAAGTGCAAATCAAATGTTCGGCACTCAATATTTCTCCATGACAAGAATGGCAAAATTCTGGGAAAATCTGAGCTAAAAAATCATTCCACAAAGTGCCAATTGAAAATCTCATAAATTGATATTTGACACAAATTCAGCAATAAAAATGGTAATTGGATAGAAAATAAACCAGATTTTGCAACAAATCGATTATTTTTAGCTTTTAGTTTCAAATTCAAGCATTTTCATCATCAGTATAAATTCATGCATTTCAGCTAACAAGAGCTTTTCCGTAGAAAATCAAGAGAAGAAATCATCAATTTGGGAATAGATCCCTATCCAGCACCTTTATTTGAAGTAAATACTTCTACAAAAGAAATATTGACCCATTATGATGTAAATAAACTGGATTTCAAAACGGTGTCTATTGCTGGCAGATTGATGAGCAGAAGGATTATGGGAAATGCCTCTTTTGCAGAGATACAAGATGAAAAAGGCCGTATTCAGATTTATTTGAAACGTGATGATGTTTGCCCTGGTGAAGACAAAACTTTGTACAACACAGTTTTTAAGAAACTAACAGATATTGGTGATATCGTTGGCGTGAAAGGTTATGTGTTTACAACCCAAACGGGCGAAACTACCATTCACGTTACCGATTTTACTTTGCTTACCAAATCGCTAAAACCTTTGCCTGTGGTGAAGGAAGTGACTGACGATGAGGGAAATGTGAAAACTTTCGATGCCGTTTCTGATGCTGAATTTCGCTACCGTCAACGCTATGTTGATTTGATCATTAACCAAGATGTAAAAAATAATTTCATCAAAAGATCGCAAATAGTAAAAGCCATTCGCGATTATTTGAATAATCACGGTGCTTTGGAAGTAGATACGCCTGTTTTGCAAAATATTCCTGGTGGTGCTGCCGCCAAACCTTTTGTTACGCATCACAATGCTTTAGACATTCCTTTTTACTTGCGAATTGCTAATGAGCTTTATCTGAAAAGATTAATTGTGGGCGGTTTTGATTGGGTGTACGAGTTTTCACGAAATTTCAGAAATGAAGGAATGGACAGAACACACAATCCAGAATTTACGGTTTTGGAATTTTATGTGGCTTACAAAGACTATTTGTGGATGATGGATTTCACAGAAAAAATGTTGGAAAATGTGGCTCAAACGCTGCATGGAAAAACAGAAGTTCAAGTAGGAGATAATATTATCAATTTTGAAGCGCCCTATAAACGTATCAGCATTTACGATGCCATCAAAGAACAAACGGGTTTTGACATCAACGGAATGGACGAAGATCAGTTGAGAGATGTTTGTAAAAAACTGCATATCGAAGTGGAGAAGTCGATGGGTAAAGGCAAGTTGGTAGATGAGATTTTTAGTTCGCAATGCGAGAAAACATTTATCCAGCCTACTTTCATTATTGATTATCCTGTGGAAATGAGTCCATTAACCAAAAAACACAGAACCAAAGAAGGTTTGGTAGAGCGTTTTGAATTAATGATCAATGGAAAAGAAGTAGCCAATGCTTATTCTGAGTTGAACGATCCAGTGGATCAGTTGGCTAGATTTGAAGAACAAGCAAAACTAATGGAGCGAGGTGATGACGAAGCCATGTTTATTGACTACGATTTTCTACGTGCCTTGGAATATGGAATGCCACCAACAGCCGGAATTGGAATAGGTATTGATAGACTTTGCATGTTCTTTACGAACCAAAATTCTATTCAAGATGTGCTTTTCTTCCCACACATGAGACCAGAGAATCATTAATCACGGATTTTAAGAGGATTTTTGGGATTGCACTGATTTTTGGAGTTTTTGCTAATATTATTCATAAATTGTCTTTGACTGAGATTTTCGGAGTCAGTAAAACGGCATTGATTTTTGATTATCAGATTTTTGCCATTTTCAAGATTCAAAACGGAGATTTGAAAATACATACCATAAAACTAAATCAGCTCTTTAAAATAAATAGGATAAATCTAAAATTCTATTTATAGCTTGATCTTGGCAATGATTTTAATATAACATTTTGCCTATTATTTGATAAAATTGTTTTCCATTCTTAATTAGTCGGTTGGCAAGATACGATTTCTATCACGGCCATTAATGTACTTTTCTATCGCATCTTTAGTGGTGTACCAATTTTTCCCCTCTTTGTAGGCATCTATTTTGCCTTGCCTTGCCAATAAACTTACATATTCTTGCCCGTAAGGTATTCTTTGATCCAATAAAATATTGGAGATAGGTTGATAATTGTCTGCATAATTGTTGAGATTGCTCATGTAAATGTCCAAGGAGCGCTCCATCGCTTGGATCATTAATAGTAGTAATTTTTTGTAATCACCATAGTTGGCTCTGTTTAGTGCCTCATAATATTTTTTTCGATCTGTTTTTAAGATTATGGCAGGTGGATATCCATATCTCATCAATAGCAAATTGAATAGCAGCCTCACCGAGCGGCCATTACCATCAAAGAAAGGATGTATCCAAACAAACCTTTGGTGAAAAATGGTGGCACTTACCAAGGGATGCCAATTTTCAAATTCTGTATTTGTCCAAGTAATTAATTCTTGCACCAAATCGTATACTTTTAAAGCATTTGGTGGTGTAAAGTTGGCTCCAGTAATACGAACGCCAGCGGTGCGAAACCTGCCAGCAAACTCTTTCTCTATCATTTGAAGTACTAAGCCATTTACTTTCAAAATATCACTTTCATTGAGAGCATAGCTTTTTCTTGCCAATTTTTCTACATATTCAATGGCTTCATTGTGGTTTACAGCCTCAAAATGTTCACGTAGAGACTTCCCTTTGATGGTGATGCCTTCTTCCAAAACTAAGCGAGTTTCTTGCAAACTGAGTGTATTGCCTTCTATTCCATTCGAATTGTGTGTCCACTCGAGATGGAGCGACTCTCTAATACTAGTTAGCACCAACGGATGAATAGGTCGATTGGCATCTAATTTTTGTTTTTGGTAATCAATCCTATCGAGTTGTTTTCGAAAATCATTTGGGTTGAAATTAAGTGTTTTCCAGTCCATTCCTATTAATATCGTTCTCAAAGGTATTGACATTTATCCGATATTAAAATTTTTTCAGCATTTTTTTCAGTCTTTAATAGTCAAGAGTTTGAAGTGTATTCTTTAATTTGCATCTCTTTCAATATCCTTCATTATGCCAAAAATTGATTTTAAGACCTATTTGCCACATTTTTTAGTTGTGGTAGCCTTTTTTGTATTGGTTAGCATCTACTTTTCGCCATTGGTGTTTCAAGGCAAAACCATGAATGTCCACGATATTGTCCAATACCAGGGCATGACAAAAGAAATAAACGACTTGCGTCAAAAGTATGGCGAAGAGCCCTTTTGGACCAATGCCATGTTTAGCGGAATGCCCAACACGCTTATCAATATGAACCAGTGGGGTAATTTGGTGAAGCCAATCCATCAGTTCGCCATTCAATTTCCAAAATATCCTGCTAGTTTGGTTATCATAGGTTTGGTATGTTTTTATCTAATGCTTTTGGCTTTTGAAGTCCATTGGATGGCGGCTATTGTTGGAGCAATTGGTTTTGCTTTTTCGTCATTTACATTTATAAGTTTGGTTGCTGGGCACAATGCAAAAGTGGCTTGTATGATGTATATGCCATTGGTAATTGCGGGCATGGCATTGGCTTATAAAAAAAATTGGTTGATGGGAGCATCAGTTTTTGGCATAGGTCTGGCTTTGCAGATTGTGAACAATCACGTTCAAATCACTTATTATCTTATTTTTATTGGGGTAATATATTTTGCAGTTGAATTTATCAATGCGCTCAAAATCAAATCATTACCTCAATTTTTAAAAGCAACTGCTGGTTTGGGATTGGCAGCTTTATTGGCATTTGCAACCCATGCTGGTTATTATTTATCTATCCAAGAATATAGCAAATACACCATACGAGGCAAAAGCGTGCTAAAGCCTCTGGAAGAAAATAAAGAAGCCATACGAGAAGATGGTTTGGACAGAGATTATGTATTTGAATATAGCTACTCAATCGATGAGCCTCTCACTTTTTTAATGGCAGATTACTACGGTGGAGCCAGTGGATTAGCGCCTGAAAAGTATAAAAATGTCGCGAAAGTAATGCGTGATCAAGGTTACGATCCAAACCAAGTTTTGAACGGACTTAGCGCCTACTTTGGCGAGCAACGTTTTGTGGCTGGGCCCATGTACATGGGTTGTATCATTGGGTTTCTGTTCATTTTTAGTCTGTTTGCCATTAAAAATCCTATAAAATGGGGTTTGTTGGCTGCTACAGTGTTGGGCATTTTGCTCGCGTATGGAAGAAATTTCCCGTTGCTAAATTATTTTTTGTTCGATTATTTTCCTCTTTACAATAAATTTCGCTCTGTGACAATGGCTGTCGTCATTCCGCAGTTTTGCATGTCGCTTCTAGGCATGCTGGCGTTGCAGACGGTTATTAATTCGAAGAAAAAAGAAGAATTTCTCAAGCCACTTTACTACTCGTTGGGTGCGGTGGTTGGTTTGGCAGTACTGATATTCATAGGGGCTGGTTCCGCAAATTTTCTTACTCAGCAAGAGCTCGACTCGCAATTGCCAAATTGGCTAATGGATGCCATTTCTCAAGATAGAAAAGCCGTGCGAACTGGCGATGCCCTTCGTACCGTGGTTTTCATTGTACTTGTGGCCGGTCTTTTGTATTTCTACTTCAAAAATAAGGTGAATCAAATGGTCACGATCGTTTCTATTGGTTTATTAACTTTAATCGATTTGTGGAGTGTAGATAAAAGATATTTGAATGAAGGTGTTTTTGGCAAAAAAGTAATGGAGACTTTCTATGCGCCCAACGAAGCCGATCAATATATAATGGAAGATAAAGACCTCAATTACAGGGTTCTAAATTTAGATAACCCCTTTAACGAATCGCGAACATCTTACTTTCATAAGTCTGTAGGCGGCTACAGCCCTGCAAAGTTGCGAAGATACCAAGATTTGGTAGAGCGGGTAATTTCTGTTGAAATGGAAAAAATGATCGAAAAATTGAAGAAGCAAGAAAATGCCTTTGCTGAAACGCCTGTCATTAACATGCTCAATACCAGATACATAATAGCAGGCGAAGATGCACGAGCGGTAATACCTAATGACAATGCCTTAGGGAATGCTTGGTTTGTGCCTTTCATCTATTCGGTAAATAGTCCAGATGAAGAAATAAAAGCTTTGGAAACTTTCAATTCGGCCAATACTGCAGTTATTGATATTTCAAAATTCAAAACCTCTGCCGATAAATACAATGTCGACACCACCGCTACCATTACACTTACGGCTTACAAACCTTATGATTTGACTTATAAATCAAAAAATTCGCAAAATGGTTTTGCGGTATTCTCAGAAATTTATTACCCAAAAGGGTGGAGTGCTACTATTGATGGAAAGGAGGCCGCAATCAAGCAGGTGAATTATGTATTGCGGGGCTTAGAAATCCCGGCTGGCGAACATATAGTACAATTTACTATGGTAAATGAAAAATATGTGCTGGGCAATACAATAGGCATCATTGCATCGGTATTGTTGATAGCTGGGGTATTGGCAGTGGCTTTTGTTAGCTTTGGAAAGAAAAATAATGGATGATGCCCAAATGGCAAATTTTGTGTTGCTATTGTGCCAAGGTCGCTTCAAAGGCTCAAAAGTATCTTACAAAATTACAATAGCTAGAAAAGTTAGTTTGAATTCGGCAATAACCCAATTCCGATTTATTCGTATGTATCCTTAAAATCAATGCTACATTAAAACCCCAACTGTAGCCTAATAAAAAACTCCCCTTCGGGGTCGGGGGTTATTTTATTTATGAATGTACCTTTGGTTTCAGAGTTAGTTTCACAAGGCAAATCGCCAGATATTTTGTTTTGGGTGGGTTGTGCTGGTTCATTTGATGAACGGTATAAAAAAGTGACGGTTTCAATCTGTAAAATATTAAATCACCTCAATATCAACTATGCAGTTTTGGGTACTGAAGAGAGCTGCACTGGCGATCCTGCCAGAAGAACAGGCAATGAATTTCTATTTCAAATGCAAGCTATTCAAAATATTCAAGTCTTGAATGGTTATGAAATCAAAAAAATTGTCACCGCTTGCCCACATTGCTTCAATACTATCAAAAACGAATATCCTGCTTTGGGTGGCAATTACGAAGTTATTCACCATACAGAATTAATCAATCAGTTAATCCAAGAAGGCAAACTGAAATTACAAGGTGGTGGCGAATTCAAAGGTAAGAAAATCACATATCACGATTCATGCTATTTGGGCAGATCCAATGATATTTACGAAGCTCCAAGAGAAATATTGAGCCAATTGGATGCCGACTTGGTAGAAATGAAACGAAGCAAAAAGAATGGCTTGTGCTGCGGTGCTGGTGGCGGACAGATGTTTAAAGAACCTGAGAAAGGAACAAAAGACATTAATATAGAGCGAATAGAAGAGGCTGTAGATACCAATGCCAATTACATCGCTACTGCTTGCCCATTCTGCATGGTAATGATGAGCGATGGGGTAAAAAACAAGGAAAAGGAAGCCGAAATAAAAGTGCTCGATATTGCTGAATATGTAGCAGAAGCGATGGCGTAGATTTGAATATGAATTTATATAAAAAAAGAGCCGAAAGGCTCTTTTTTTATATATCTACCTCGACCTAACTTATTGATTTTCTGGTCTCAAACTTCTTACAGTTTTGCCTGCTTGCCACATTTCCGAATCACGCAATTCTTTCAATTCGGCTTCTAATTTTACCCTATAATCTGGTTTTGAATTTGAATCGATCGAGCGTTGTGCTTCATTGCCAGCAGCTACTTCTGCATACAATTTTTCAAATACTGGCTTTGTAGCATCGCGAAATGGTTTCCACCAGTCTAGTGCACCGCGTTGAGCTGTGGTAGAGCAGTTGGCATACATCCAATCCATACCATTTTCAGCTACCAATGGCATCAATGATTGTGTCAATTCTTCTACGGTTTCATTAAATGCTTCAGATGGCGAATGGCCATTGGCACGCAACACATCGTATTGGGCTGCAAAAATACCTTGAATAGCACCCATCAATGTGCCTCTTTCGCCCGACAAATCTGAATACACTTCATTTTTGAAATTGGTTTCAAACAAATATCCAGACCCTACTGCAATTCCCATCGCTATTACCCTATCTTTTGCTTTGCCAGTGGCATCTTGGAAAATCGCAAAAGAGGAGTTCAAGCCACGGCCTTGCAAAAACATTCTTCTCAAAGAAGTACCGCTGCCTTTGGGAGCAACCAAAATTACATCCACATCAGCAGGAGGAATAATGCCAGTTCTTTCTTTGTAAGTGATGCCGAAACCATGAGAAAAATAAAGAGCTTTACCTGGTGTCAAATGTTTTTTTACTGTTGGCCACAATTCAATTTGAGCAGCATCTGAAAGTAAAAAACAGATGATAGTCCCTTTTTCTAAAGCTTCTTCAATGTTGAAAAGTGTTTTGCCAGGTACCCAACCATCTGCTATCGCTTTGTCGTAAGTTTTGCCAGGACGTTGCCCAACAATTACATTTATGCCATTGTCTCTTTGGTTTAAAGCCTGTCCTGGGCCCTGCACTCCATAGCCTATCACGGCAATTGTTTCATTTTTTAATACTTCTTGCGCTTGTTTCAAAGGAAATTCTTCGCGTGTTACCACGTTTTCGATCGAACCGCCAAAATTTAATTGTGCCATTTTTATTTAGTTTAAAGTTTAAAGTTTCAACTTTCAGATTTGATGTTGCAAAATTGGCTTAATAACTTCAAAATTCATTATACAAACAACATTAATTTAGGTGTTTTTTATGGAATTAGCTCTAAATTCTTTTGGAGAAACCCCCGTCTTGGTTTTAAAGAAACGTGAAAAATAGCTTTGGTCTTTGAAATTGAATTGATAAGCAATCTCGGTAATGTCTTGCTCCGTGTAGGCTAATAATCTCTTAATTTCTACCAGTAACTTATTGTCTATCAATGCATTGGCATTTATTCCTGTCAATTCTTTCACCGTTTCGTTGAGGTGGCTACTGGTAATCGCTAGCAATTCAGCATAATCTTTTACAGAAAGATATTCAGTGTATTTCTTATTTATCAATGCCTTAAATTTTTTTACAATTTCAGCACCTTTGGTTTGTTGGTAGAAAACAGGGTTTTCTTTTACAGATTCTCTAACAGATAATCGCAGTATTATCTTCAGAAAATCGCAGCAAATGCTCTCTGAAAATTTGTCAAACCATTCGAAATTTAAAATAGCTTCTTTGAAAATGAATTCAAATTTTGCGCTTAACTCATTTGTTGTCAAGCAAATAGCCTCTTTCTTGTTTTGAATTTCATTAAATAGTACACCATAGTTGTCATCAGAGGAAATAGATAAAAATTCTTCGGTGAATAAAAAAATGTAACCAAAAATATCTTCTGAATAATGAATCTCGTGTACTTGTCCAGGAGATACAAAAAAGATTGTTTCTGGCTTTATTTCAAAATTTTGAAAGTCGATCACGTACGTGCCAGAACCTTGTTTTATGTATAAAACCTCGTAAAAGTAATCGTGGCGATGAGGATATTCTACTTTGTAGTGTCGTTTATGGTCAAATGGTTCTACTTTAAAGCGAAAATTTGATGTTGCTGCCGAAGTAAAAGTTTCTAGACCATAGACGGGTATTTTTTTCACACAATTGATTTAGAACTCACTATTTTGAAAAATCTTTTTTTGGAGATGCTTTTAATTAAAAATAGCCTCTCATTTCTGAAAGGCTATTTTTAGAAACCATGATTGTATTTGTAAACCGCAGCAACGTTTTCACCTTGTGCATCCGATTAGATTTTCGGTGCGCCAGCTTTTATTTCGTCATTGGCCGATGCCTCAAATTTCTTAAAGTTCTCGTTGAAAGCCTTTGCAAGAAACTTTGCTTTTTCATCGTAGGCATTTTTATCTTCCCAAGTCGATTTGGGGTCTAATAATTCATGTGGCACGCCTGGGCAGCTGCTTGGCACAGAAATGCCAAAAATAGGATGCAAAGCAAACTCCACACCATCCAACTTTTGCTCCATGGCGGCGGTAATCATAGCCCGTGTATATTTTAGCTTCATTCTGGTGCCGACTCCATAAGGGCCACCAGTCCAACCCGTATTTATGAGCCATACATTTACACTGTATTTTTTCATTTTATCACCCAAAAGCGAGGCATACTGAGTGGGATGCAAAGGGAAAAATGGTGCTCCAAAACAAGCCGAAAACACCATTTGTGGCTCAACTATACCGACTTCTGTACCTGCAACTTTGCTAGTGTAGCCAGAAATGAAATGATACATGGCTTGGCTTGGTGTTAGCTGCGAAATAGGAGGCAAAACACCAAAAGCATCGGCTGTAAGAAAGAATATATTCTTTGGATTGCCACCGACTGATGGTATCAAGGCATTGGGAATAAAATCAATTGGGTAAGAAACTCTCGTATTCTGAGAAACGGTTACATTGTCAAAATCTACCGTGCGGGTATTTTCAAAAAATCTTGTATTTTCTAAAATAGCACCAAATTTGATGGCATTGTATATTTCTGGTTCTTGGGTTGGGCTCAAATTGATAACTTTTGCATAACAGCCGCCTTCAAAATTAAACACACCTTTGTCGCTCCAGCCGTGTTCGTCATCGCCTACCAATTGGCGGCTAGGGTCGGCTGATAGTGTGGTTTTACCAGTACCTGAAAGTCCGAAAAACACCGCAGTATCACCATCCTTGCCCACATTGGCAGAGCAGTGCATCGACAATGTGTTTCTTTCCAGAGGCAATGTATAGTTGAGAACTGTAAAAATTCCTTTCTTAATTTCGCCAGTGTAGCCAGTGCCACCTATTATTATTATCTTTTTGGTGAGGTTGATAATCGCAAAGTTTTTGCTCCTCACTTTATCTACTGCCGTATCGGCTTGAAATTCTGGAATGCTAAGAACTGTGAATTCAGGTTCGAAATCTTTAAGCTCTTCGCTTTCTGGGCGAATAAACATGTTGTCGGCAAATAAATTGTGGCTGGCCGAGCTGTTGATTACCCTTATCTTCAGTTGATACTCTGGTTCGGCACAGGCAAACAAATCTCTTGCATATAGTTTTTTGTCGGCAACAAAAGCAGCCATTTTGCTCAACAGGCTCTCAAATACTTCATTATCAATCGGTTGATTGATTTCGCCCCACCAAATAGTCTTTTCTGTCAAAGCATCTTTCACAAAAAATTTATCTTTCGGAGCACGGCCTGTAAATTCGCCAGTATCGACCATAAGAGCCCCACCATCAGATAATACGCCTTCTTTTTGAGCCAGAGCGTCTTCTACCAATTCGGCAGGACTTAAATTCCAACTAATCGATTTTGTTTTATTTATTCCCAAATATGCCAGTGAGTGACTTTTCGGAACAATTCCTATTTCTTTCATATTGATACTTTTTTTAAAAGGGTTTGGTGGTACTATTTTTACATCGTACCAAGTACGAAATAAAGCAACTTATGTTTCTTTTACAACGAACAAGGCTAATAAATCTGCTTTCTTTATGCTTTTTGTAGATTATTGGGCAAAAGGCAGTCAAAAACTGCAGGTGCACATACAAAAAAGCAAGTGTAATGTAATTAAAGAATTCTATTAAGTTACTGATTTATAGCTCGTTAGAAAATACATTTCTATTTCGCCTCTGTTTTTAATGATTACTTTGCCCCTGTATTCGCAATCGGTGATGTCTTTGATGTGTGAATATGTAGCGCCTGATATATTTATTTGGTTAACTTCAGAGGCAGTTTGAATTCGGGAAGCAATATTTACAGAATCGCCCCAAATATCGTACGCAAATTTCTTTTTGCCGATTACCCCAGCCACTACAGGTCCCGTGTGAATACCAATTCTTACCTGCCATTTTTGGGTTTTCACATACTCAAGTATTTCCAAAGCCGCCTTTATGGTGTCGCTTGGGTTGGTATCGTTAGCAATTGGAAGCCCACCAGCAGCCATATAGCAATCGCCAATGGTTTTTATTTTTTCCAAATTATGCCTTTCGCAGATGTCATCAAAATGGCTAAAAAAGTCTTCAAGTGCGTTGGTGATCGAATTGGGATCGTTTTCAGAGGCATATTTTGTAAAATTCACAAAATCGGCAAATAATATACTTACTTGATTGTAGTACATAGGTTGGGCTTTTCCGTAGCGTTTTATTTCGTTGGCTACCGTTTCGGGCAAGATATTGAGCAGCAATTTTTCCGATTTATTTTTCTCGACTTCGAGTTCTGAATATGATTTTTCAAGCTGGTCGTTTATTTGCTTTTTCTCAGTGTGCAACTCATCTAGTTTATTTCTTTGCGACACTACCTCGCTATTTTTTTGCCTAAGTTGGCGGTTTATTTTGGCTCTTTTTTTATTGTTGCGAAATAATGTAAAAGCGAGAATTGAGATGACAACAATAGCAAAAATAGATATATAGGTAAGTTTTTTTTGAATATCAAGTTGTAGTTCTTGCTTTTCTCGTTCTTTGATGAGCAGCTTTATTTGCGATTCTTTATTTTCAGTTTCAAACAATATTTTCATTTGAGCCGATTTTAAAGCATTTGCTTCATTGTAAATACTGTCGCTCAAAAGATTGCTAATGCGTTCATATTCATAGGCTTGTTTGAACATTTTTTTCATTTCATACACATTTGCCAGTTGTGAATAGGCTTTTAGCTTCCAGATTTTGGCGTTTAGCAATTCAGAAATAAAAATACTCTGTTTTAATGATGAAATTGCACTGTCGGGATTGTTCATTCTCAAATGAATTCTTGCCATTTCAATACTATATTCTGCAATGCCGGTGTTTTCGTTGGTGTTCCAGAAATATTTGATGGCTTCCTTGATCTGGCTACTAGCCAGCACATAATAGCCTTTTTCGATGTATATTTTGCCTAAAATCCCTTTGGCATAGCCCATTTCTGCTTCAAAATTTCGTTCTTGACTTATCGCCAACGATTGTTCTTCAAGATCCATGGCTTTGTTCAATTCGCCTTCCATCAAATACACTTCACCAATATTAAGCCTCGTTACTGCCTGCATTAGCACCAAATTGTGCTCATCTGCCAAACTTAACGATTCGAGGTAGTGCTCGATAGCTTTTTTGTATTCGCTTTGCCTAAAAAATATTACCCCTAAATTGTTGTAGGCACTGCATAAGCCGTCAAAATCATTTATTTTTTTATACTTTTCAATCGATTTATATTTGAATTCTAATGCTTTATTGAGCTCTCCAATTTCATCAAAAACGATGGATTTTATATCGAGCGCGCGCGCCAAACCTTTGGTATAGTTTATTTTGTCGGCCAATAAATAGGCTTGGTTTACGTAATTAAGCGATTTATCGATATCAAATGCATAGTAATATTTGCTTATAACATTGAGCCTGTCTACTTTTCCGGCATCTGTTTTTTCGTATTTAAGCGAATCAGTATACTTATCAATATCACCAATGATTTGCGCTGTTGAACTAGAACTGGAAACCCCCACAAGGAGAAAAAGTAAAATACGTAACGGTGAAATGGCTTTCAAAACTTGTACTTGAGATTTTCAAAAAATAATATTGTCAATATGATTGCAATAAATTTCGTTTACTTCTAACAAATAAAAAACTATTTGTAGCAAAATTTACAATTATAAGGTAGGTATTTGAACATTGAAAATAGTCTTGCCTTTGGTAGAAGTATCCAATATCACTGCTCCGTTAAGTTTTTCAACAGCTATTTTCACAATAAAGAGACCCAAACCAGACCCTTTTGATTTGTCTGAGCCTTTAAAAAACATATCAAAAATAGATTCCTTACTGCTTTCGGAGATGCCAAGCCCATTATCTTCAACCCTTATTTGTAAAACTTGGTCTTTTACCACAATCGACAAATTGGCGTAAGCTTCGGCTTCTTTAAAGCTATCTCTAAATTTGATAGCGTTGTCGAATAAATCTATCACCATTTGCTCTACAAGATGCTGATCGGAATAGAAATCTTCATTTATTTCCGGAAAATCGATATTTAGTTTCACAAACTGGGCATCGTCTTCTTCAGCAATATACCTGCTAAGTTTCAATTTCAGCAGCTTAAAATCAATTTTTGCTCTTTTCAGTTCTATTTTTTTCAACTCACTTATGCCAGAAATGCGTTGCAGTAGATGAATGGTTTTTTGGGTTTGTATTTGAATTTTGGAAAGGTAGCTTGCCGATTTCTCATCTTTCACATCAAACATAGCCACATAGCAAAGGCCAGAAATGGTAGCCAACGGCCCTTTTATGTCGTGGGCCGACCTATATATAAAAGTGTCGAGTTCTTTAAGTGCCAGATACAACTCATTTGTCCTGCTTTTTATTCTTGCTTCTAGTTGTTCATTAAGCTCAAAAATCTCTTTTTGTCGCAATTGCATTTCTTGCGTCACTTCGTAAAGCATATCCCGCTGGCTCGAGATCTCTTCCGTTTGGATATTTAGCTCCTCATTTTTGAGCAAAAGCTCTTGATTGAGGTTGTTTTCAGATTTCTTAGAGGCTTGCACCATTTTTTCAAACATAATAGAGATTGAAAAAACCACTAACATTAAGCCTGCAAAACTAGAGAAGTAGAAGAAATCGTCATAAGCAGGGTTGTAATCGCTTACTGTTGCTATTTTATTAAAGTCTAAAAAAATTAAAAAGCCCAATTCGGCTAGCGAAATTCCTGCCCACACGTAGGAAATAATGCGATTTGAAATGAGAAGTGCTGTGATAGGAGGTGCTATCATCCACAATATAATAGGCGAGTGTATGCCACCGCTCAAATACATGCAAGAAAAAGCCAAAATGTTTGTGGCACCTAACGATAAATTGGCCGTAATTAAAAATTTTAAGGACGTTTTAAGTAAAACAAGCGCTGCTGCTAAAAGTAAAAGTGAGAAGATAATGAAGGGAACGGCACTGTAAAACTTGGCGTATAAAACAACTACCAAGTAGAAAAAATACATGAAAATGGATAATAATACGCTAAAAGCCAGCAGTTTTGCTTTCTTCCTTTTTTCTTTCTGACCTAAATAAGTTTGATGAAACAAAAACTTCATTGATTAATAAATCAAATTTGTGAATGATGAAAATAAAATTAACACAAATAATGCGTAATGGCATTTAAAAAAAATAATCAACTATTTTTGTGATGTAAGATAACATTAAGATTAAAAATTAATATGCAGATTGATATAGAAACGGTAAGAAAAATTGCCCATCTTTCAAGATTGGAGTTCACAGCTGTCGAAGAAAAATCGATGGAGAGTGAATTGACCAAAATACTTACTTGGATAGATAAGCTCAATGAGGTGGATACGGATAATGTAGTGCCTTTGATACATATGTCGGCAGAAATAAATGTTTTTAGAGATGACATAGTGCATACGCACCTCGATCACAAAAAAGCATTGGTGAATGCTCCAAAGAAAGATTCTGACTATTTTAGGGTGCCGAAAGTAATCGAATAATTTATTTAACTAGTTGATAATCAATCTGAAAATTTTATAATCGTCTGTGGAACAGTTTTGGAAAAGTTGGGATAAATCGTCTCGAAACATTTATCTTTTTTCATTGGTGTTGTTTGTAGCCACGCTATTGTTTGCCATTTTTTTTGCATTTCAAGGGCACGATAATCTTATAAAATGGAAACCGCTCGATCAGTATGAGAGCATAAAAGTAGCGATCGACTCGTTCGACCTCGGCATTTTTACCATTCCTGTCGAAGCCGATGCCAAGATTGTGTTTAGCCTGCTCACTGGCACAGCCCCCGAAATCAATCTGGTGGCGGTTTGGGTGTTTTTTATTGTGGTGAATATTGCACTTTTATTGGCGCTTACTTCTTTTACTTTTCTCAACAATTGGCTTTTTTATGCTGGGTCGTTTGTAGTTTTGCTTAGCTACGTATTTCAACAGCCCGATCTATTATTTTCTGCATCCGATTTAAGGAAATTCATACTGATGATACCAATTGTATTTTTGGGTGGCATTAGCTATTATTTCTTTGCGTATTCAAACGCAAAATCTTTTACCAATCGCTTTTTAATTATTGCTGCTGTTGCAGTCTTATACTTTTCGGGTATTTTTTATTTTGCCCATAATCAGCTTAGCATCTTGTATTTGACAAACTACGGCACAATGGCTTTCGTCATTATCGCTATCGGTTTTATTTTCTTGGTTTCCTTTGAAATATTGTATTTTTTTCTGTTCGTAATTTCAAATACAAAAGGGGCAGGCACACGCAACGGTACTTTGCAATTTGTGCTGGTGTATGTGCTTTACAGCTTAAATCTATTGATGCAATACCTGAAAAACAGAGGCGTAATTCAGTTCGATTTGGTGTTTATCAATCCGTTTATTATTCTTTTATTTTCAAGTATAGTCGGAATTTGGGGCTTCAAAGAGCGGAGCGAAATGTTTAAAAACACGCTTCCTTTTTCGCCCACAGGGGCAATTATTTACATTAGCTGGGCCATCATTGCTGCTGCGACAGTTGGGTACTGCTATTTTTCGGCCAACGACCCCGTAATTGAGGTTTTTGAAGACACTATTTTATTTACACATATTGGCTTCGGATTTGGATTTTTCTTATATGTGGCTTGGAATTATTACGAATGGATAAACAAGCAAGCCCAAGTGCACAAAATGATATACAGCTTTCGTTGGGTAACATTTTTGATTGTATATGCGATAGGTTCGGTAGTGGTGCTTGCTTTTTTCTATTATTCTAATATGTTCATATACAGGCAGTTTCAGGCTGGGTACCACAATTTTTTGGGCGATATATATTATCGCGAAAGTGATTTGCCAGTGGCCGAAAGGTATTACAAAGATGCTGAAGGTTGGGAATTTCAAAATCATAAAACGAACTATGCTTTGGCTACTATTTACCAACGTCAAAATCGACTTCCAGAGGCATTGAACTTTTACAGACGAGCCAATTTGAAACAGCCTTCAGCCTATGCTTTTGCTAATTTGGCAGTGATGAAATACCTCCAAGGGCGTGAATTAGAGTCGATTCTCGACATAAAAGATGGTATTGCAGCTTTTCCAAATGATGGGGCTTTGAAAATAAATTTGGGTCTTTTTTACGAGCGCATTCATTTTCCAGATTCTTCTTTTTATTATTTTAAAAACGCAGAAAAAGACATCTCGATGCAGCAGTTTGCATCGAGCAATCAAAAGGCCTTATTTGCAAAATACAAAATTGTGCCAAAAGACGAGGATGAAAGTGTTTCGGTTGAAAACAAAAGTAATCAGTTTATTACCAATGAGTTGGCACATACTTTTATCGTGGGTAAACCAATTGAGAAAGTAAGTTTGAGGAGTTTACTGAAAGATACCATTGTTGATGAACAAACATTTGCCTTGGTAAATAACTTTATTTTGAAGACGAAGGCAGAATATGCAGATTCTTCTTCGATGGGCACACTCAACGAAATGATAGCAAGCGATACCAATATTGTATTTAAGACAGATTTGCTTTACATAAAAGCGATTGCCGATAATTACAGAAACAAACCGTATGAAGCTGCCAAAGCAGTAGATTTGTTGCAGCTTAGCAACGAGTATAGTGCTGGTAAATACCTAAATACCATGGGATTGTGGGCTTTGGAACAAAGAAATTTTCGATTCGCCAGTAATATTTTTCAGTTGGCAATTGACAAAGGCTTTGAAGATGCGACATTAAACAAAGCCATTGCACAAGCCGAATTGCACAATTTTGTGGATATGATTGGCACTTTGCAAGGGCTTCAAAATAGCACAGATACAAGTGTAAAAATAATTGTAGAAAAATTGTTTGCGATCGCTAAACCCCTCACTTACAGCCAATTGGTAATAAGCGAAGATGAAGTAAAAGCTGCTTTTTTGCATTATCAGGGCAATAAACTAAGCGATAGCGAAAAGCAAAATTTGTTTTACGGTATCTATGATAAAAATGCTAAATTGAAAGCAGGAGTTGCATTATTCGACTATTATTACCAAAAGAAAAATATTGAAATTTGTGGAGAAATATTAACGGAACTTACCAAAGAGTCGTATCCCAGTACTACGCTTTCTGTGCTCAATTTGAGACTGTTGCAATATTTGGCACTCAAGAATAATGCTGTCGAATTGGCAAAAGCCACTGCTTCACACAAACTAATTGGCAAGGAACTGATCTATCTACCTTACTTTCAAGCGATTGCAGCGGAAAATGCCAGAGACAATATAGCGGCTGCTGAAAAACATACAGTGGCTTTTACCAATTGTGCTTTTAATGAAGAGGTGGTTTTGCAAGCCGCTGGTTTTTTTGCAAATAAAATGAACGATCAGAAAAAAGCATTCAATATTTTGCTTGATGGCGTGGCAATGAACCCGTATTCTGTGCCACTTTGGGAAGCTTACTGCCTGCAAAGTGTGGCTTACGGCTTGCCAAAGTTCGGTGAAAACGGTTTGGAATCGTTAAAGCCATTGGTGCAACCTGTTGAATATCAATTATTTAAGGGCAAATTTGAAAGAGCTGTTGAAGAGTATTCAAAAGCGCTCTTTGGTTTTTAAACCAGCGAGAAATTTTTACTCATTTTCTTGGTTGAATTTTTCGTAGCAGTCTAATACAAAATATGTAAGTTCATACTCGCTGGCATCGATCACCATTTTTTCTGTAGGCTTGCAGTAATTCATGAAATTTTCGAGTTCATTGCCCGTGAGTCCGGTCAATTTATTTACTAATGCTTTGCTGTATTTATACTTTACGTATTTTTTTACCAAGTCTTTTTTCTCTAAGCTGGCTATTTTGTCGAGCTGTTGTTGCCTTTTTATTTGTTTAAAATCAGGAATAAATAAGCCATAAGAGGGCATAGCACCTGGTATGCCAGCACTGTTTGGGTTGTAGTAATAAGGTCCAGCGTTTTCCAATTGCAGCGTGCCCATGTTGTACACAATATTATCAGTTCTGCGAAGCGAAAAAGGTTTTTGGTTGTTTTTGTCTCGAATTCGGTAGCGCCTCACCTCAATGGCTGGCAGTTCGTAGGAGCGGCTTTCCATGTTGATGCGAATTTTTTCGTTGACATCAAAATCCAAGCGGTCGAATATTACCAAACTCGTTACAAATCCAATATGGGTGATTTGCAAAGTATCGCCCACTTTAACACGCATCTTAAAATTTCCGTTTTTATTTGAAATGGTGCCCAAAAAGCTGTTTTTATTGAATATCACGGCCGCATAAATGGGTGTAAGGCTATCATCGCGCATCACAACTCCCTTTATTTCAATGTGTTGGCCAAAGCTATTTTGGATGATTAAAAATAGAATATAAAATGCAAGCAGGAATTTTGTAATACGATTCAAATAAAGAAAGGATAAAAATAAAACACATTTACTGACAACAAATTGTTATCACGCAAATAAAAATGGTTTATTTTGAAGATGAAAATATGTTTGGCTACCAATAATGAGGGTAAAATTAGGGAATTAAAGTCACTTTTAGCTACGCTCGATGTAGAAATTGTGAGTTTGACAGCCATTGGCTGCAGTGTCGATTTGCCAGAAACTGGCGATAGCTTTCGAGCTAATTCGCTACAGAAAGCCCAATTTGTGTTTGATAACTACAAATTGGCTTGCATTGCCGATGATTCCGGCTTGGAAATAGAGGCTCTAAATGGAGAACCGGGGGTATATTCGGCCAGATACGCAGGGAAACATGGCGATGACAAAGCTAATATTCAAAAAGTATTGGAGAAAATGACGGGCGTTGAAAACAGAAAAGCCCATTTCAAAACAGTGATTACCTATATTGACCCCAATGGCGAACCGCAAGTTTTTGAAGGAGTTGTGAATGGCAGTATTATTAATGAAGAGAAGGGTAGTGGTGGCTTTGGGTACGATCCTATTTTTGTTGCCGATGGATATGTCGAATCTTTTGCTGAGATTGATTGGGAAATTAAGAATAAAATTAGCCATAGGGCTGTGGCAGTCGGCAAATTTGTCGATTTTATCGCCAAAGAGCAGTAGCGTTTTTGCTGCAAGGTTGAAAATGTGGTTTGTTGCACTGCACTTCAGATATTCAACCAAAAACACATTTTGTCCTTTTGACCACAATAACAGGCTTGACTATCAACATCAATTTTTCTGCTTTTCTCTTAATCGGTATTGGTACAAGGTTCTATATAAATGCAAATTTTCGCACTTCAAAATTCAATCCTTTGTTTGGCATGAATTTCTGGATGCTTAATTGCTTCAATTTGACGAGATATTTAAAATCAAGAATACAGTTTTAGGCGCACCATGAAGCATATTTTCGTACTTTTCATTTCAACACTTTGCTATAATTTTGCGTTTGCACAATTCGATCCTCAGATTGGCTACGGTAAAAATGGAGCCATTTACAAAGACAGTTCCATCATCAAATCGTGGGCTACCAGTTGTAGTTTGAATGTGGGAAAACGAGATATTTCTCTTCCAAGTTCTCCTTTGGTAAACTCAGGAAATGAAATTAGTGCCTTGGGAAAAGCTGGTACCGATGGTGTGGTAAGTTTGGGCGATGGCGGGTTTGCCATTCTTCAGTTTGCAAAACCAGTTACCAATGGTGAAGGTCCAGATTTTGCGGTCTATGAAAATGGATTTACTTTTCAAACTCTTGGCAATGCATTTTTAGAACTAGCATTTGTCGAAGTGAGTTCAGATGGCACAAATTACTACCGTTTTCCTGCCATTTCACATACAGATACCACCACGCAGACAGGGTCATTTCAGGTATTAGACGCCAGAAAACTGAATAATTTGGCTGGGAAATATATATTCGCTTACGGCACCCCTTTCGATCTGGAGGAATTGAAAACGGTGGTTGGATTGGATGTAGACCGCATTACCCACGTAAAAATAATAGATGTGATTGGCAGTATCGACAATCAATATGCATCTAGAGACAGTCGAGGCGCGAAAGTAAACGATCCGTGGCCCACCAATTTTCCATCTGCAGGTTTCGATTTAGATGCTGTAGCGGTATTGAACGAATTAAATGCAACGCCAATAAATCAATTTGTTACTGAAAATATAAATATTTACCCAAATCCCATTTCTAATGGAGAAATATTAACCATACAGTCGAGCGAACTTATTTCCGATCTGCAAATGGTAGATTTATTGGGAAATAATGTTGCTTTACGAATAAATGAAGAGCACTTACTAATCGACAATACCAATGCAGGGGTCTATTTTCTTAGTTTCAATCTCAGCAATTCAACACATTATCAAAAAATAATGGTGAGATAAATATCGATTACCTTAAAGGGTTTTCATTTATATTTTTTGAGATTTATTTACTAAACATTTGCTTTGAAATTTACCATCATTACAATTCATAAATTTTTGATTTAAACAAATCTTTAGGTTTTATCTTTGCAGTCTTGGTTTTGCACCAAACCTATCATCATGCCAGTATTAGAAGATTTCGACTCCATCGACCCCAAAAATAACATCATCATCAAAAATGCAAGGGTAAACAATCTTAAAAACCTAAGTGTGTCCATTCCAAGAAACAAATTGGTGGTGGTAACCGGTGTTTCTGGCTCTGGAAAATCGTCTTTGGCATTTGATACTTTGTTTGCGGAAGGTCAACGAATGTATGTCGAGAGTTTAAATTCGTATGCACGCCAGTTTTTGGGTAGAATGGAAAAGCCTGATGTCGACTATATCAGAGGCGTTTCGCCAGCCATAGCTATTGAACAAAAAGTTTCTTCCAAAAACCCTCGCTCTACCGTAGGGACAACAACCGAAATATACGATTACCTCAA
Organism: Cytophagales bacterium; assembly: GCA_046152935.1. Classification (GTDB taxonomy): domain Bacteria; phylum Bacteroidota; class Bacteroidia; order Cytophagales; family UBA9547; genus CAZMFZ01. The sequence goes on along the minus strand of JBJXGB010000257.1, from coordinate 500 downwards.
ATTGCTTTTTGCACGCATTGGGCGTACTTTTTCACCCATTTCTGGCATTGAAGTAAAAAAAGATACGGTTACAGATGTTATCGCTTGGATCAACCAACATGCTGATGCTGAACGCTTTATGGTATTGGCACCTTATCAAATCAAACAAGGAAGAAAATCAGAAGATGAACTCAATATTTTATTGCAAAAAGGCTTTACTAGGCTTTGGGTAAATGAAAAACTGGTTCAAATCGAAGAATTGCTGGAAAGCAAAGATTATACTTCATTAATTAAACCCTTTGCGCTTTTAATCGACAGAACTTCGGTAGACAAGGAGAATGAAGAGAGTCAATTTCGATTGTCAGATTCAATTTTAACGGCTTTTTTTGAAGGAGAAGGCATTTGTATCATTGATTTTGCGGGAAAAGAAAAGCAAGCATTCTCCGATAAATTTGAAGCAGATGGTATGGCTTTCGAAGAACCCACGATCAATCTTTTTGCATTCAACAATCCCTATGGCG
>JBJXGB010000254.1:0-2573 GCA_046152935.1 Cytophagales bacterium | reverse complement strand
TGGGGTAGTAGTGCAAGAAACTTCCCCTCAAACCTATACCGTTTCGGGCAAAGCGACTGTAAATGAGCAGGTTATTGATACCTATGACGACCACCGCATGGCTATGGCATTTGCTCCTTTGGCTTTGTTGGGCAATATTGAAATCGAAAACCCCAATGTGGTAGTGAAATCGTATCCGTCTTTTTGGGAGGATCTGAAATTGGCTGGTTTTGAAATACAGTAAAGGTGCAAAAACGACAAATAAATTTTGAAAACTAGCAGATGCTTGTCGTTTTACACGACCTATAGATGCTAAAACAAGTTTCGAGCCTGGGTAGAATACTCCTTTTGTATTTTGTAATCTTTACATCTACCTAAGTTAGTAGACAAATAGTGAGCGATAAATCAATATGAAAGAATAGCTATCTTTGTAAAAAAGTGAATATGGATAGATTAGACATTATAGAAGCCAACAGCATTGAGATTCAAAACTCGCTCAAAGAAATTGCCTCGCAGCAAAAAAAAACCGATGAGCAGCAAAAGAAAACCGATGCACAACTAAGAAAAGCGGAAAAAATACTCGGCAACATTGGTGTAAACTTAGGCGTGGTAGCAGAAGAGTATTTTTTTGATTCGCTTGAAAGCAGTATGCTATTGGGAAACATAAAGTTTGATGACATTCAACCCAATGTAAAAGCAAAAGTAGGCAAGGTACAAGATGAGTTCGATATTGTACTTTACAATGGCAATTCGATCGCATTGATCGAAGTGAAACATAAGGTACATCCCAATGATATTGAGATATTAAAAACACAAAAGGTTCAAAATTTCAAACGACTTTTTCCTTATTATGCTGACTATAAATTCTATTTAGGCATTGCAGGGTTTAGTATTCCCAAAGAAATAGTAAACTTGGCCAAACAAAATGGCATGGCAGTACTCAAGCAAAAGGGCAATCTGATAGATATAAATGATACAGAATTAAAAGCCTATTAAAACTGGTTTTAGATGTACTTTTTGCCCTTGGAGTTCTTTCGACCAACAAGCAATTAATCAACTACTTGCAAAATTAAAACGTATCTTCTATGCTATTTGGCTTGTTGGTGTAGAACACGCAACAAGGGCGGGGACGACCAACAAACATGGAGGTTGCAAAAAATCGAAGTGACCTAAATGGTTTTTAAAAATCTTTTCAGCTCTTTTTCATCCCGAAAAGCAACGTTTTCAACAAAAGTAGCTTTCTTAACATTGTGTTTTTGAGAAGCGACAACTTTTCTGATCAAATCATTAACTTCAAAATTAATATTTAATAAATCTACATTAACTCCAGAAGCGGAAAGAGTTGAAATTCCAGAAACAATCTCATGAGCTACAGCACGAGATACAAATTGAACATCATTAAAATCCAAAGTAATTTGCACATCCGAACTGTCTAATTTGGAGAAAATAGATTCAATACTTGCTCTGCTGAGAATATGATTACCTACTGTATTGGATAATTTGATTGTATACATAATTCAAAGATATAAACTAATGTCTAAAATCTGTATATTTTTATTCGACAAAATCTTGGTACGAAAAATTTTTATCGAATGTGTTACTTGGTATTCTAATCAAAATTAGGCTACCAAAAATTTCAACTTTAAAATCTGTAAGCGTATAGTTAAACAAAAGCGCATTTCCGCTTAACATTACAAATTTGCCTCCCAATCCCTTTATCAACATTTCTCTTGATGTGTGAACTCCAAAACCTCGCTCATTAGATTTTGTAGAAAACCCCTTAATTACTGATTCAAGAGCTTTTAGATGGGTAGTTATCGATGAAAAATCTTGAGTTCCACTGTAATTTTTGTATGCTTGGAGCAGACCAATGCCAGAATCGGATATACATAAATCAATAAAATTATCACTTGGATAGTATTGATAAGAAAACCATCCCCTTTCACTTTTAGAGTGTTCCACGATATTGTCAGACAACTCTGAAACCATATACATAAATCCATTATAAATATTAGAAGGCATATCAGCAACTTGACGTATAATTCTACAACTTTGAGAAATAACACCTTCTCTTTGTTTGGTTAAACTTGTTGTTTTGGAATTGTTGAAATGAATCAAAGGCAAATAATTTTTTGTTGCATAATATTTCATCTTTAGTTCCCAATCATCTTCATTTTCAGGTTTAAGACCTGTAGGGAACCTAATGTTTGCATGGTAACTTCCTTCTGAAATTCCAATTATCTTAACATAGTTGAATTTCTCCAGAAACGATGAAAAAAAGGTAGAAATCAGAGGAGGAACATAACTTAAAGCTGCAAAATCAATAGAAACATCTTGATCTTCGAAAGGAAATTTCTTCAAAAAATCGTGAATAAAAATGAGTTGAGTTCCTACTCTATTATCCCACCTGAATTTCACTTTTATAATCATAGGAATGTCCACCAAGAATAAAGTAACTTAAACTTAATAATATATATCTTTAAATACTAAACTATTACACCTTTCTACCCCACCAAACTACAGTTCCGTCACATTTGCAAAATTTTGAAAAAAGTATCTGCTAATGTTGGAGAAAAATTAAAAAAAAATGAAAA
>JBJXGB010000233.1:0-2651 GCA_046152935.1 Cytophagales bacterium | reverse complement strand
TTTGTAAGCTTTTAACTTATCTGTAAACCTTATAATTTGGCGAAAACCAGTAATTATTTTGGTCTTACCGACTTGTAACCTCCTGTTAATAAGAACTTTAGTGGGAATAGCACGCCTGCACTTATTTCTATATTTGATAGTTTTAAGTTGTCTAAAGCATCGCCCGAACCAGAAAGTGCATTTTCTGTGTAACGAGTATCGGCATTGGTAATGTTATTAAATCCATACAAATAGTTGCCTTCTACAAATATTCGCACCGTTTGCAGATCGTAATTGACCCCTACTCCACCCATTAAACCATACCACAATGGATTGAAAAGTGCAGTAGCTCCGATAATAATAGGTTGGTTTTCAAAACTAGTAGAGCCGCCACTCGCATTGTCTGTTCCGCTTATCTTTAGCGATTTTTGGGCATTGAATTTATAGCCAATGAAGCCTCCGCCATGTATATACGGGCGTAATCGGCTGCTTAAAAATTCAAACTTAATACTTAAAGGCAAATAAGCGTATTCTACAGTTTGGGTTTGATCGTAGTTAAGCTCTACAGAATTGGCTGGTTTATCTACATCTTGCCATTTATACTTTGTTTTGTAAGTAAATAATGTGCTTTTGTAGCCTGGAGCAGCATAAATTGAAAATCTGCGGTAGCTAAATTGAAATACAAACTGAAATTGGGTGCCTATTTTATTAAACGATTGGTATTCTTTTTTGTAGCCATCGTAGTTGCCATCTAATGGTTCAAATACGGTAAATCGCTCATCTGGCGCTGGTTGCGTGAAATTTACACCACCTTTCGCACCCAACCAGTATTGGGACTTTTCAAAAGGCTTGGTTTGTGGAAAAGATTGTTTTCCGCCTCCTTTTATGGGTTCCGAAAATGCCTCTGAAAGTGCAATGAAACATAATATTGCTGTGATATTTCGCAACATATAAAAAGTATTAAGTATGAAGTTTATTTAATCACATTAACTTTGCTGACGCCTTTTGCTATCCCAGCATCTATTTTCAAGGTATAAATTCCAGACGATAAATTTTCTAAAGGAACATTTATTTGATGTGTGCCTGCTTCAAATTCGTCATCAACCACTACAGACAGTAATTTTCCTTCAGTATTATACAATTGTACAAAAACTTTTGATTTATCGTTGATTTTGAGCGAAAAACTTGTTTCTGTTGTTGCAGGATTTGGAGTGCATGCTCCAATTGCAAATCGGGTCGATTGAAAATCGAATTTGGTGGCAGTTGCTGAGCTGCTTACCACATCTAATTTGGCAAATTTGTCGAATCCAGTAGCTGCCACCGCTTCTGGAGAGGCTTGCAGCCAATCTTCTAGTACTGTTCTCAAAACCGAACGGTAATCGTTTTGCATCGGCAGATTGCCATTGCTTAGGTTGCTCAAATCTGGGTTTGTGCCGATTACGCCTGGCTTTACATATTTTCCGAAAAGCAACATAGGTGCTGCACTTCCGTGGTCGCTTCCATAGCTACCGTTTGATTGTGGTCTACGGCCAAATTCAGAAACTGTAGCCGTCATTACCCTGTCTTCTTGCCCAAGTTCTTTCAAATCGTCTTGAAAAGCCTTCATTGCCGATGAAATATGGTACAACAATGCAGCATGGTTTCCATAAGTAGAATTGTAGTTTTCCACCTGATTGGCGTGGGTGTCAAATCCTCCTATTCTTACCACAAATACTTTTGTTTTGATGCCACCAGCCAACAGTCTTGCCACCAATTTCAATTGTGGCGCCAAATTATTTTTCAAAAATTTGCTTGGGGCATTTAAAGTATAAAGGCTTGGATAGGTGACGGCACTATTGCTACCCTTGTCAAACACCGCTTTTAATTGCGCAGCATAAGGATCAGATTTTTTTTCTATCTCCATTATCCATTTCAATTCTGTGCCATAGTAGGTATTTTCCAAGGCTTCTGGCAATGCTGAATTGCCTACGGTTTGGATCAGATTGTAAAACTGCTCGGGATTACTAATCGAAATAGCTACAGGAATGCCGTTGGAACGGTGGTACAAAAGTGAAACATTGGTCCCAATTTCTAGGGCCAATGGATCGGGCATGGCAGTATTTGGATACGAAGCTGGATAATTAGCATATTCGCTGTCGAGCATTCGCCCAGCCCAGCCAGAGCCGGGGAATAAATTTGCTTTTCCATCGGCCCCCATAAACCAAAGATCGCGACTTCTGAAATGCGATTGGTTGTTGAACGGATAGCTAACGCCTTGAACAATAGACACTTTACCCTGATCGTACAGTTGTTTTACGCCCAACATGTCTGGGTGCAGCCCAGTTTGCATATTTTCTGCAAGGGTGGTATCTAGAGTAATGTACTTTCTAGCTCCCGCATCTGGAATAGCAATATTGGGGCGTAGATTGTAATACTCATTGTATTGGTTGATGGGAATAATGGTATTCAGCCCATCGTTGCCACCGTGCATTTGTATCAAAATCAGCACTTTATTGTTTTCGGATGTGCCAGCAGCTGCTTGCAAACGCCCGTTTGATGCCAATAGATTGATAGGCAAACCACCAAGTACAATAGGTGCGGCTGTTGCCAGCGAAAGGTTTTTTATAAATGCTCTACGTTCCATAGTTGTTACATCAATTGATATTCTGGGGTTTGCAATAAAGCTGCTAATA
>JBJXGB010000229.1:0-3747 GCA_046152935.1 Cytophagales bacterium | reverse complement strand
GAATATACCCAACCAGTTTGCTGAATTTCAAGATTCAGCTTAACCGTATCTTCTGGGTATCGCGCTAAATTGTCATTAAAAATGCTCCAAAAAATTTCATCAGGCTGATGCATTTCATCAGCCTGTTTTACAATCGGATAATCGCCTAACAAAGGTGTATAAATGCCATCTCCATTGATATCTTTGAATGCTGCCATATCTTGCTTGTCATATTCATTTTTGAAACCATTATATTGCTCAAACTGTGGATTCCCCTTAGCAGGCCATGCCATAATCCGCTGAAGTGGATTATCTATTTTCCCATCTTGAAAATCAGCTATATGTTGTTGTATATCAGATGAATAAACTTTCCATATTTTGTCAAAATGCTTTGACAAAGCCCCTTTTTCAAGTGCTTTTAATGTCAAATCCAAAGGCCCAGCGATAAAGTCTTGATGGTTTTGAGAATAAGTTGCAAAGGCAGTTAATAGCTGATTTTTGGACTTAAATCCTCCTATCCAAAGCCCTGTGCCATAGACGACCGTTGGTTTTAGCTTAGCAAAAGAAGCTACACTATCTACCAAAATACCACCAGCAACACCATGCGCTAGGTTCAATTCATTAGCTTTTGTGGTATAATATACTTTTGGAATTGGCTGTGCCAAAAGGCTTTTTGCCAAAAAGAAAATAATTAAAATAATTGAAATTTGTTTCATATTTAAAATTGTTTTTTCTACACCAAACAGGAGCTTGATAACTACATTTTCACCAATTTCTCTACTTTTCTAGCGCCATTTTCGCCTTTCAAATCAATGAAATAAATGCCTTTTGGCAAAAAGTCAGTATCAAGCGTTTGGCGATTTTCGGCTAAGATTTCACCTTTTTGTAACAATTGGCCTTGAAAATTAAACAATTGATAATCAACATCTTGTAAATTACTGAAAACTTCGGAGAAGTTTTTTTGTGAATAAAAGTTATAAATTACTAAATTTGCCATCAAAATCTTAAGAATATGATAATAGGAAACTATCTTGAAGTTTTATTAAGCCGTTTTAAAGATTTACGGGTAAAAAAAATATTGTATTCGTCGTTCAATTAATAATTCAGGTACGGCATTTGAACCTCTACAGTATGTCAGAAGCAAAAAAAGAGTACGAAATGCTGAAAGGTCTGCTTAATGGCAAACAAGTAGGCACACTGGACAGCGAGATTTTGCTGTCCTGCGTCCAGCAACAAACACTTTCTCAATTAGGCAATAGCCCGATGTATTACGTCTTACATGATGGTTGCGATATCCGTAAGCCCGATAGCAAAGCATTAGAGTATTTGGGTCAAGTCATGTCTTTATCTAAACAGGTTATCAATGGCTACAAGACGATGAATAGTGTTGTTGTAGATATTGATAATCAAGGAGTTAGTTTACTTTGTCATGAATTATATAGTAATAAAATGCCGACTTATATTGGACAAACGACTCTCCATGACCCAAAGGCATTGAGCGAATTAAACGCCGCTCAACAGCAAATGATTTTGGAAAAAACCTATGTCAATACACTTGTCTTATTTAAGAAAAACCTAAAAAAGAGCAGTGAATTGCTCAAAAGCACGAATCCTAAATCGCAAGTTGGTCATATTTTTGACCGTGAGTTTGATGACGAATCCGTTTTTGAGTATATTGACCAAGACTTAAAAGACTCTTTCGTTGCTCGTTTGAAAAGCAGTCGTAGTTCGCATCAAACATTTCATCCATCTACGCCAGCAGGGAAAATATCCAAACGCGAAGTACACTATAAATTGATTGATAAAACGTATGCTAACAATAGTATTTACAAGATTGAAAGTATTTTGATTAAAGGCACAAAACATGAAAATGTTGAAGCGCATATTGATTGGGAAATAGTGAGTATCAACCAAAAAAGCTACACTTCGGTACGAATAACCTTGTTAAAAGATGGAAAACCAATTTTTCCGCAACCCATGTTACTGCTAACGAATCAAAAAGTGAACAGCGCCGAAGCTGCCAAATCGGTCTATATGGCTTATTTATTACGTAGTAAAATCGAAGTCGTTTTCAAATTTTTGAAACAAAACTTAGGCTGGGAAGCCTTTCAAATCCGAGATTTTAACAGTATCAAAAACCTTTTGGCACTTGCTTTTTTCCTCGTTGGGTTCTTTCCAGAATTAGAAAAGGAACTCAAATCGCATCCATTGGCTATCCAATTATGTAAATTAGCCAGAGCAAAAGGGAAAATTACATTGCATTTTTTGCTCAAAGGACTAGAAATGCTCACTAATTTTCAGCAAGTATCCGTTTGGATGAAACAAAATGACATCGAAAAAGAGGATATTGACGATTTTTTAGCCGATTTAGGTATCATAAATAACGTAATTCTAAAAACCTAAAACTTCTCCGAAGTTTTCAGAAGGTAAATAATTGGTAAAAGATTTTCCATCATAACACCAAACGCCACCGCCGTTCCAAGAACTGAACCATATATTCCCTCTTTTGTCTTCCAATATATCCAAAATAAGTTGGTCTTTATTGCCAAGATTAAATGGTTGGGCATCTTTCTGAGGAAATGAAGGAAAGGTTTTTTCAGGGGCATCGTTATTCAAAAAATTAGTAAATATTTTCCCATCGTAACGATAAATTCCCCCAAGCCATACACCGAACCAAAGATTTCCTTTACTATCTTCCAAAAGACTTGAAATGGGGTTTTTGCTCGCATCATCGTTTTCTGTATAATTAGAAAAGGATTTGCCATCGTACTTACAGATGCCACTTCTAGTGCCAAACAAAATATTTCCTGCTTTATCTTCTATAATTTCACTCACATCATTATTACTCAATCCATCTTTCGTTGTAAAATTGGTAAATGATTTGCCATCGTAGCGATAAACGCCCTCGCCGTTGGTGCTAAACCAAATATTGCCTATCTTGTCTTGCAGATTGCAATATACATTGCCAGACACTATACCTTGGGTTCTTATCATTTTCGATTGTCCGCCCGCAATTGTTTTTGGTTCACTTTTCTGTAAGTTAGTTTTGACTTGTCCTTTACAGGAATTTACAAGGTGGAATAATAGTAGTAGCGCACAGATTTGAATATTTATTTTCATATTTTTATTTGACTGTTACTGTGAACAATGGACTCACGAAAACAACTCCTAAACGTCGCTACTTCGGGATTGAGGCGGTAAGAAAAATGTAAATTAATATTTTATATTGCCTTTTGCTTAGAAAGTAAACTCATAGGGCAGCAATTCCGCTGCCCTATGAGTTTTGAATTAACAACCCGCCCAAACCTTAGCGATGAAAATCGTTTTTTCGGAAGAAATGACTTCTAAACGCTCGAATTCTTTTGCATCTTTGAGGGGTAGGATAAGTTCCCAAGTCCTGCCATCATCCTTAGAGCGAAAAATACCTGTTTTATTTCCACAATAAAGAGCGTTATCTATCTTTTTAAAGTCGTATAATCCTTCGATAGTTGTATAAGTGGCATCAATACATTGCCAATTTTTACCTGCATCAGGAGAGATAAAAGAACATTTAGGCTTAAAGAAAGAGCTCTTTTCTCTACTCGGATCATAGCTGCGAATGGCAACAAAATGCCCATCTACGATCTTTGTACTAAAAAACACACCTTTATCAGCGATGACAGTTTCCCAGTGCGCGCCGTTGTCCGTCGAACGAATCAAACCATCAGCACTACACGCAATCAAAATACCATTATACTCACAAAGACTCGTAATATCTTGTTGCTTCAA
>JBJXGB010000008.1:0-7996 GCA_046152935.1 Cytophagales bacterium | reverse complement strand
ATAGTGAGCACAGCCACCGGCACGCCCAATACCATATCAGGCTACAAATACAATTGGTCGCCTGCCACAGGCTTAAATAATACCACCATTTCGAGCCCTTTGGCTAATGCGATAAGCACAGCTGGTATCAATTACACTGTCACGGCTACCGATTTTAGAAACTGCATAGCCAGAGATTTTGTAAATATTAAAAAAACCAGCCTTGAAATGGCTTTTGTTTCGCCCATTGCCAGTGTCGTATCAGTTTGTTCGGGCGAAATTGTTACCAATCTGCAAATTTCGAGAAAAGGTGGCGTTGCTCCCTTCATTTTCACTTGGTCTCCTTTGGGTATATTGACAAAAAATACAGACAGTTTGTACAATACGAAAGCCATCACCTCAAATCAGAAAATTTTGGTCTCAATTGCAGATGCTTCTCGTTGCACAGATAAAGATTCGGTAAGTATTGTTCTAAAACCTTTACCGACATTGCAAGTAAAAAACGACAGTGTAGTAAATATCTGCACAGGCAATACCAAAGAAATCAAAGTATTGTTAGATACAGAAGCTAGTGAAAACAATATTTCCTGGACGCCAAACACTATTTCTACTTACAAACCTACTTTTACAGCAGCAACAGAGGCTAAAGAAGAAATTTTTACTTTTACCGTAGTTTCCAATATCAGTGGCTGCTCCAGTGCCAGCAACATAAAAATCGGCACCAAAATATCAACTCCTATATCTATTGCAGGTCCTGAAGGCACATTGAAAATAAATGAAAACTACGATTTCAATGCCAATGAAAGTGGTTTGCAATACGCGTGGCAAATAAGAAGTGTGAGCGGTGTGTCAGATTTTACACCTGCCATTAGCAATTTGCAAAAATTATCGCAAACCTTCGACAGCCCTGGCGGCTACACAATCAGCCTTACGGGCACAAATGCCGATGGCTGTGTTTCAGGTGCTTCTCTTAATATTCAAGTAAAAAGTAAAATCATTAAATTTTATGTGCCTACTGTTTTTAGCCCAGCCTCGGCTGATGAGAAAAACAAAACTTTCAAGGTGTTTTACAATAATGTGGATAACGATATAGACAAAAGCCAGTTTAGGATCACTATTTTTAATACGCTTGGCAACAAAGTATTTGAATCGGATAATTTTGATGAAATGAGCAGCACCGGTTGGGCTGGCGAAGGCTTTGCCACAGGCGTTTACACTTGGATCGTCCAATACAAAGTACAAGGCTCAGAACCCGAAAAAATATACAATACCGTTACGTTATTGAAATAAAAACAAACTTCCCGAAAATTATCAACTTTAGGGAAGTTCAACCTAACACAGTCAAGATTTAAAACCTTGACTGCCTTTTACTGCCAGCTATTGTGGCTGCACCTATCAAAGCTATCAGTAGCAATACTCCCGAAGCTTCAAATGGTACAATAAAATCTGTAATCAAAAAATAGCCTACTTTTTGCGGCAAAGTTATATTTTCAATATTTGCATTTGGTGAATATTGTTGATTTATGAAATCTACTTTTTGTAAAGCGTAAATCAATATCGCTCCAAATACCATCGCAATTGCGATTAAAAAAAATTGCTGAAACGAAAACCGACTATTTTCTATAAATGCAGAAGCATTGGTAAGCATCACCCCGAAAATTAGCAACACCAGCACTCCTCCCACATATATAAGTATTTGAGATACTGCTAAAAATTCAGCATTCATATACACAAACGAAATCGCCACGCCCAACAATACTGCTAAAAACGAAAAGGCTGCGTGCACAATATTTTTGGTCAATAATAAAAAAATGGCCGAGCAAACTGTCAATGCAGAAAAGATGTAAAATATTATTTGTTGTACTATCAATTTCTATTGTGGCTTAATTATGTGAAGGCCAATCTGGCTTTTTCATTACGGGCTTAAAAACAGGCTTTTTTATGGCTGGTTTTTCGAGTTCATCTGCTTTTTCTTTTGTTTGTGTTTGATTTTCCAATTGTTGCTGATCTATAATATCTCCTTTTGCAACTATCTCATTTTCAAGTGGTTTCAATGTATCAATATAGTTATCCACATTGTTTGTTGATAAGTCCGCTCCTGCATCCTTCTTTACCATTGGCTTTATTAGAGGTTTGTAAGCTACTTTTACCGCTGGCTGAAACTGTTGTTTTTCTGGTTGGAGAATAGCAATTTCATTTTCGGTGGCAAGTTTTGCTTCTGCTTGCTGTCTCTTCGATTCCTCTTTTTCCTTTACAAATTGGTCGTACAATTTCTTTTTATCATCGGCCAAATCTGGAGTCAAATTGGTAAAATGGTAATTCATATTCCGAATATCTACCTCACTAAAATCGTATACTTTCGTCATGGTCAGGCATTCTGTGGGGCAAACTGTGGTGCAAAGCCCACAAAAGCAACATTTTGCCATGTCTATGTCAAATTTTTCAGCCCAAAGTCGCTTCACGGAGCCATCTGAAGTTTCGCCAATCGGCTCTGGCGTTTTTATCGTTTCAATCGCAATGCAATCTACTGGGCAAACTACCGCACATTTGTCGCAGACAATGCAGTCGTCTATTTCGTTGTGCAAGCGGTAGCGGCCATTGTCGGGCAGAGGAATGGCTTCAAAAGGATACGAAAGCGTCACAATTCCCTTATTTTCCAAAAAATAATCTGATGCTTGCACATTGGTCGGCTTGTGCCTATGCCTCGCTTCTTTCAAATGCGAGAAAGTGAGCCCGAAACCAGCCCATAAAGAAAAAAAACTATCTTTAATATTTATGAAATATTTATCCATTTGCTTTGTGTTTCAAAGATAAGCTGCCATTTTTATATTCGACTACTATCTCAAAAAGGAATTTTTTTTTGCTGGAAATATGAAAGATTTGATGATGGTTTTTATTGGTGGTGGAACCGGAAGTGTAGTGAGGTATCTATTTTCAAGATGGTTCTCTCCTTTTTTTCCTGCTTTCCCCTTTTCCACATTCATGGCAAATCTTTTGGCCTGTATGTTGTTCGGTGTGCTCACTGGGCTATCCTACCAAAAAATAGAAATGAACGACACGCACAAAAAATGGATATTAACAGGCTTTTGTGGCGGATTGAGTACATTCTCTACTTTTAATTTTGAAATTTTTGATTTAATAAAAGCTGGACATATTGGCATGGCGTTGATTTATATGTTTTGCAGTTTGGTAGTCTGTCTTCTTTCTTTTTGGTTGATGGTGGAGATTTGCAAGTGAGTTAGCCAGCAACAGTATCAAAAATAAAATAAATAAATAATCAAAGTACTAAAATCTATGTTTTATCAATTGAAGTAAGTACTTTTCACAGAAAAACTTCACTAATTTTACCAATCTTTATTTACAGCAACTATGGAACTCAAAAACATCAAACTTGAACAGGAAGAAGGCATAGCTACCATCATGCTCAATCGCCCCGATAAGCTCAATGCACTAAATTTCGACACACTCACCGAGCTGCGTTTTTGCATCAAGAAAGTATATGACGATACAACCATTCTGGGAGCAATCATCACCGGCAGTGGCGAAAAGGCCTTTGTAGCGGGTGCTGATATTTCTGAAATTGCCAAATTAAACGATATTAATGGCAGAAAAGCAGCAGAAACGGGCCAAGAAATATACCAATTGATCGAAAATTGCCCAAAATTGATAATTGCAGCTATAAACGGCTATGCCTTGGGAGGCGGTTGCGAGCTAGCAATGGCTTGTCACATACGCATAGCCTCTGAAAATGCAAAATTTGGACAACCTGAGATAAATTTGGGTATTTTGCCTGGTTATGGAGGCACCCAACGCATGACATGGCTGCTTGGAAAAGGAAAAGCACTGGAGCTAATGCTTACTGGCGACATGATCGATGCCAAAGAAGCCGATAAAATTGGCTTGGTAAGTTATGTTGTTCCGCTAGCAGAGCTAATTCCAAAGTGTATGGAGATTTTGAAAAAGGTAGTCGAAAAACCTACAATTTCTGTTGGCCTTATTATTGATTGTGTAAATAGCGCTTTCAACAAAGAGGAAGATGGTTACCAAACGGAAGCCAATGCCTTTGCCAATTGCATCAGCTCCGATTATTTTCACGAGGGCACGCAGGCCTTTCTCGAAAAACGCAAACCCGTATTTCATGGCAAATAAAATCGCAAAAATATATAGTACAGATTTCGAAAATGATTTTTTGCCGCTTCTAAAGCAGGCATACAATTTCGGATACCGACTTACCTACAATGAAGACGAAGCCAAAGATTTGGTGCAAGATTCTTACATAAAGGCTTTTCGATTTTACGATTCTTATCAACGCGGAACTAATGCCAAGGCATGGTTGTTCAGAATATTGAAGAACACTTTTATCAATGACTACCGTAAAAAGGCAAAAGAGCCTATAAAATACGATTATCAGGAAATAGAAGAATACTACAATGCCGAAAGTGCTACCATTGAGCCAGACAAAGCGCTAAGGATAGACATGGTAAATGAAATGATGGGCGATGAAATGACTATTGCCCTCAATAATTTACAGGAAGATTTTAGAGAAATCATCATTCTTTGCGATTTAGACGATTTTAAATACGAAGAAATTGCTGAAATTCTTAATATTCCAATCGGCACCGTTCGTTCTCGATTGCACAGAGCAAGACACGCACTCAAAGACAAGATTAGAGAGTACGCCAAAACATTAGGATACGCAGATAAGGACTAAATTAAAAACAATAAACGATTACAAAAATGCAGGCCGAAGATAAAAAACTGACTTGTGAAGAAATACTTGCCGAATTTAAAAGTATAAGCAGCCACAACTGCAAAAAAGATGGCGGCTGCGTACAGTATTTGCAGCTCTACCTCGACAATATGGCATGCAAACAAAAAGACGCAGAGTTTCTGCAAGGGATAAGCGACTGCGAAAAATGCTGCGAATATTTTCAGATCAACGATTGTATTAAAAACAACCTCAAAAACAAAGCCTACCAACTCGAACTTTCGGACGATTTTGTGCAAAAAATACAAGGCTCACTCCAGAAAGAAAACTATTATAGTTCCAGATAGTCGTTATAGTTCATACAAAAATGAAAAAAGGTGCTATAAATTAGCACCTTTTTTTATTTAGCTTCCTGAGAAGACACATTAAACATTAAAAAACAGGCATTTGCAAGAAGTTATTTGTTGCTAGCTTGTGCTCCAGATAGCAGACTTCGGTATTTTGTCTCATCTTTAAATATTTTCAACGCCTCTTTTATGTCTTCGTCATTATCAAACGAAGCCTCGATCATTCCTTTTTGCAAATAATATCTTGATATTATTTCAGACTCCAACACTTCCGCTATCTCAGTTCTAAATTTTTGTAAATCAGATTCTTTATTGTGATTGATTTTCATTTTAAGCTGCTCAATCTGATCCTTTATCCCATCGAAATATTTTTCTTTTTTTGAATTTTCTGTCAAAGCCTCTAGATCAGACTCAATTTTGGTTTTATAATCATAATCTTTATCTACCAAATATTTAATAAATTCCGCATAATCTGCATCTGAGATTTTGTAATCTTTGGCTGGCGCAATTTTCTCGTGAGCATAAGAATACTGCGTTGCAAAGTCAAAAATGATGTTTTTGTTTATCAGGCTAATGGTAATTGGATGCAAATCTGTTTTCGGCACTGTAATATCTGGATAGATGCCTGCCCCGTCATACACCGACCTGCCATTTTTGGTCTTAAACTCTCTTCTGAGCGAATCGGCTATTCTTGTGGCACTTCCATCTTCTTTTTTCTTCGAATAATCTATTGCTTGGATGCAACGGCCACTTGGAATATAATATTTAGCAGTAGTCACTTTCAACTGGGCATTGTAAGAAAGTGGTCTGGTCTGTTGCACGAGCCCTTTGCCAAAGGTTTTTTCACCAACCAAAATACCTCGATCGTAATCTTGAATCACGCCAGACACGATCTCTGCTGCCGAAGCACTTCTGTCGCTCGTAAGCACGACCAACGGAATCTCTATGTCGAGCGGAGCAACTTGTGCATAGTAGCTTTTATTCCACTCGGCCACTTTGCCTCTGGTGCTTACCACTTCTTTATCCTTTGGAATAAATAAGTTGGCAATACTGATGGCCTCATTCAATAAACCACCTGGATTTTCTCTCAAATCAAAAATAATTTTTTTCGCTCCTAGTTCCTTTAATTTCACAATGGCATCTTTCACATCCTTGGAAGCATTGGTTGTAAAATCGGTCAGATGGAAATAACCAACCTCATTATTTATCATACCTACATAAGGAATATTGTCAATTTTAATTTTTTGACGGACAATATCAAACGTGATCGGTTCTTTTTTGCCAAACCTAGTAGCAATAATCTTCACTTTAGTACCAGCCTGACCTTTCAACAATTTGCTAATATCATTGGTGTTTTTGTCTTTCATTTCTTTGCCATCAATCGAAAGTATTTCATCGCCAATTTTTAGACCAGTGCTATGTGCTGGAAAGCCCTCATAAGGCATCAAAATCACATTTTTTGTGCCTTTTTTGCCAATTACAGCACCAATACCGCCATATTGGCCGGTTGTCATAGTTCGGTAATCTTCAATATCATCTTCCGAAATATAGTTGGTATATGGATCTAGCGACTCCAACATGGCGTCAATTCCCGTTTTTATTATTTTAGTCGGGTTCACTTCATCCACATAGTATGTATTTACCTCTTTAAAAAGCGTAGCGAAAATGTCGATATTTTTGGCTATTTCAAAGTATTTTTCATTTGCCTGTTGAAAAGATAAAAGCAAAACAGAGGCAAAAGCAATAACACTGATCGTGATAAACTTTTTATTCATTTTTTGGAAGATGTTGATTTATTTTATTGATAACAAGAATTAGCTTTTTTTCTATTTCCTCATAAGTCAGAGCAGAGCTATGAACATATAGAAACGCAATTTGTAATGCTTTGTTGTTAGTTGTCTGTTGTATTTTATGTTTATGAATTCGATACGATTCTCGAAATAGTCTCTTTAATCTATTTCTATTCACTGCGCTTTTAAAATGCTTCTTCGGTACAGATATCAGCACTTTAGGCACCGCTGAGGTACCTTCTAGTTCCGCAAATTTAAAATAGACTTTGAAAGGAAATAAAAATATGGTCGTTCCCTTCTTAAACAATGCTTCTATTTCCGATTTAGAAGTAAGTCTATTTTCCTTCGAAAATGTACTTGAAAAAATGATGGTATGATTTAACTCTGCATTTATCATAAAAAATGAAATCCTTAACTCAATACATAAAAAATTACCAAGTTAAGGATTGTGATTTGCAGCTTTAGAAAATACTATTTTCCTCGTCTCTCGTCAGATACTGTCAACTTGTGTCTTCCCCTTTTTCTTCTAGCTGTCAACACACGCCTGCCATTTGGTGTAGACATCCTATGCATAAAACCATGCTTGTTTACTCTCTTTTTTCTTGAAGGTTGGAATGTTCTTTTCATTTCTATATCGATTTAACAAATAATTTCGTGTGCTGTTTTCAAAAATAATCTAGGCTATTTCTAAAAAGGATTGCAAAAGTAATGCATGAAATTTAATATTCAAAACTTCGTGAATATTAAATTTTCAACAGGCTAATGATAATGTTTATAATTATTTAAAAGAAATTATTATAATATATTAAGCTGTGGAAAACATGATAACTGTTGACATGTGTAGTTGTCCGCATTTCTTGTTGTTGTCATGTTTTGTATGGTGTGATATTTTTGTTCATCAGTGTTTGTGGAGTGGTTTTTTAGGTTTTATCAACATTGTTGATAATTGTGTATTGGTGCCGGATTTGGTTGTACGTTGTTGGTAAATAAAGTATTGATATTAAGTTCTTGATGGCTGGTGGTCTGTTCAATGAATCTTCTATGATTGTTGTATTGTGGCGTTTAGTTATGATTTTGTTTTCTTGGTTTTAGAACGAGATTTCCACATCATCTATGTCCCAATTTGCTCGTATGTCTAAGTAGTTTTTGTAAATCACTACTTTTTCTGATTG
>JBJXGB010000212.1:0-3186 GCA_046152935.1 Cytophagales bacterium | reverse complement strand
ATTTCGATACAATTCATTCAAGAGTTAAATCGAAGATTGATGAAAAATTCGGGAAGCATTATTAATACTGCACTTGGTTCGACTGATACTTCAAATGGTGATATTCGAAAATTTGCTGTATTATCGGGCTCAGGTGGTTACTATCTGAATCATGAAAAAGTGCCAGACGCATTAAGGAAATTGGTTTCAGAAGGAAATAAACTTTTAACTGAGGCAAAGACACCCATAGAAATTCACAATTTGGCTTTCGATTTTCATTACAATTTAGTAACCATTCATCCATTTGGAGACGGCAATGGTAGGGTTTCGAGACTTATGATGAATTACATTCAATGGTTTCACAACGAACCTATTACTATCATAAATAGCAAGATGAAAAATGAATATATTTTGGCCATTGTGAAAACTAGAGAATCTGGAGATTTTACATATATCAGAAGCTTTTTGAAGGAACAACATTGCGATTACCTCTCAAAAGAAATGGATGCTTTTAAAACGATTCAAGGTAAGCCAACAGATAAACAAAATAGAAATAATGATTTTGGTATGTCAATGGTATTTGTGTGAGCATAATGGGTTTTGAAAAGTTGCTAGTGTAGCAACACAATATAATTGGAATAAATGAGCTTCGTATCTATTAATTTTGGTGTAACTATAACATAAATAGTAAAAAATGAAACATAGTATATCTTTTAGCAGATAAAATATTATACATATTTATCCATTTTAGATATTGTTCTTAATATTTAAGATAAGGTAATGGCAAAACAGTTTGATTTTATTTTAAAATTGATAATTTTATGAATTAAACATTTATATTTTTTAATGGGCAATGCAAATAATAAAACATAAAGCATTAAAATTAAAACTGTAGATACCTAAATTAAAACTAAAAACACAAAAATTAAAACTGTAGACGGTAAAATTATAACTGAAGACACCGATGTTAATATTAAAAACACCGATATCAATTATGTATATACCGTTGTCAAAACTAATTTCTATCTATTCATAAAATTTTTTAGTAGTGTATATTTTATTATCATCAATTTGTTTAATTTTCTGTTGACTTTAAAAACAAAAACCACCCGTAGTATGGGTGGTTTTTGTTAAAATAAAACAAAACCTTTTAAAATACGCTTACAATACGATCAATTTAATGACCTTACCCTTGTAAGTAAACATAAAAAGACCCATTTTGTTAATCGTTAAATTATTACCTATTAATTCAAATGTTTGAGCAGAACCAAATGCATCCGTTATTTTAATAGCAGCTTTATCCATTGGACAATTTCCCAAAAGCCTCTAAAAAAATATCAGCATCCGTTTTTGTTAGATTTAATGCAGGTAGTAGACGAATGGTATTTTTATTGGAAGAACTGCCTGTGAAAATATGGTGGTCGAAAATTAGCTTTTTGCGAATTTCCTCGCAAGGTTCAAACAATTCAATGCCAATCATCAACCCTTTACCGCGAATCTCTTTGATTTTAGGATTTCCTTTTAGTGCATTCACAATATATTCGCCCATCATTTGAGCATTCTGAACCAGATTGTCTTTTTCAATTACTTCCAGCACTGCCAAAGCTGCGGCACAAGCCAAATGATTTCCACCAAAAGTAGTACCTAACATGCTGTATTTGGGTTTCAAATGGGGAGCAATCGAAATCCCAGCCACTGGAAAACCATTTCCCATGCCTTTTGCCATCGAATAAATATCAGCTTTTACACCCGACCAATCGTGTGCATAGAATTTGCCACTTCTGCCGTAACCACATTGTACCGAATCGGCTATAAAAACTGTATTGTGTTGTGTGCAAAGCGATCTTATTTTATCTAAAAAAGTGTCTGAAGCCACATTTATGCCACCTACACCTTGTATGCCTTCAATTATTACAGAAGAAATCTCATCTCCTTGTTTGGCGAAGCATTCTTCAAGTGCTTGTTCATCATTGAATGGCAAAAAAATCACGTTTTCTGTTTGATTTACGGGTGCAACGATGCTCGGATTGTCAGTAGCTGCCACCGCCAAAGAGGTTCTTCCGTGAAAACCATTGCTGAAAGCAATTATCCTTTTTCTCCCATTGTGAAATGAAGCTAGTTTGAGCGCATTTTCGTTGGCTTCTGCACCCGAATTGCACAAAAAAAGTTGATAATCGTCATATCCCGATACTTTTCCCAATTTCTCAGCCAGTTCTTCTTGAATGGGAATCTTGATCGAATTGGAATAAAAACCAATTTTATTGAGCTGATTTGTAAGCCTTTCCACATAATGCGGATGGGTGTGGCCGATTGAAATTACGGCATGACCGCCATATAAATCTAGGTATTTTGTGCCAGAATTGTCCCAGACATAAGAGCCTAAACCTTTGACAATTTCGATAGGGTAAATGGGGTAAACGTCAAAAAGATGCATGGAGAAGAAAAATGATATTGAGCAAAATTATTGATTATCTCATTTCTCAGGATAAATATTTGAAAAAATGGCTCTAGAGCAAAGATTTTTTGTCAGTAATGAACGGTGAAGTAATTAAGTCCTATTTTATAACATACTTTTTATCATATTATTAAAATAAAAAGGCAACAATAAAAACAAAATTGTTAGCAATGCAATGCCTGTGTAAGCGATTATAAGTCCCATTTGGCTATCTTAGTTTCTTAATCATATTGTGCATATAGAATGGAAAGGCAATAAATATGATTGTCAGTATGAAAATTCCTGAATAAGCGATTATAAGTCCCATTTGTCTAAAATTTTAGCGATTTCATTTTCTACATATACAACAATATATATGACGCCTAAAGTTACAATTATTCCAAATCCAAACAAAGCTTGATATAACAATCGTTCTGAAAATTGCTTATCTAACAATAAAGCTAAAGTTCCGCCAATAATCAAGGGTGTGACTGTCACCAACGTAAAAAGCCATTTTTGCAAGTGCTCCAGTTTCTTTTCCTTTTGGGTTGCCATTTTTTAATATTTTTTCAAAATCCAACACTTTTCAATCTCAGTCCTTCCGTTTCTTCAAGCCCAAAAATTAAATTCATATTTTGAACAGCTTGCCCACTAGCTCCTTTTGTAAGGTTATCTATAATACTCAAAATCAGAAGGTTATCTCCATTTTTTTCTACATGTAAAATGCATTTATTAGTATTTACCACTTGCTTTAAATCTATATTCTTATCCGA
>JBJXGB010000195.1:0-36482 GCA_046152935.1 Cytophagales bacterium | reverse complement strand
ACTTCTCTACTCGCCATCTCTCGTTCTGCTTTTGCATTTATTTCTATGGCAGTAGCTTCATCAAGATAATATTCGCCACAATTATCGCAAATTTCAGCTTTCACATTTTTGATTACTACTAAAGAGTGCGTACGTTGCAAAGTGACATTGGTCTGGCCGCTAAATGTTTCTCCCGTTTTACAAATTACACATTTCATGTTACCTCCTAGTTTTAAAATCTGCATTCCAAATCGAAATATCTGGCCTATAAACTGTTATTACTACACATTGCTGAGCAACAATATTATAGGCTACTACAATGTGTAGTGGCTGTGTTTCGACAAACGATAACAAAAGTTTACTCGGAAATGGTTTATCATCGTCATATTCTTTAACAATTTCTGCAAGTTGAATTAGTTCAAAAATATTTTCGACCAAAATATTTCTTTCAAACATTTTCTGAATTGCGTGGCCGCTAAATATTATGCTTTTACAATCCAATTTTCAGTTACTTTTGATACAAAAATACCACATTTAATGCTAATAAACCAATCTTCACGCCACCCACTGGTTCTAATAATTGTGCTGCTGCTGTTTTTTATAGCAGGCTTATTTATCTCCCAATTTCTAATATTCGGCTCGCTCTATCCATTTATTGGCGATAAAGTAATGGATTTGGCTAGCATTGTTGCCAATCCCAATGAGTATCAGGAGTACAAATATGTACTACTGTATGTACAAGGCATGACATCATTTGGTTCAATGATATTGGCTCCGATTTTATTTCTCCAATATTTCTACAAACATGAAATCAATTATTTTGTGAATATGCCAAGGGAGATTTTCTTTTTTCTTACTGCTATTTTGGTGATTGTTTCTATGCCTGCCAATGCTTGGATTGCCGAACAAAATATGCAAATGAAATTGCCCGCTTTTTTGATCGATATGGAACGCTGGATGGCCGGCAAGGAAGCTGAACTGAAAATCTTGACAGAATACTTGACTACCTTTCAAACCAACACACAGTTTTTGGTAGGCTTAGTGGTGATAGCCTTGATTCCAGCCATTGGTGAAGAATTGCTGTTTCGTGCTGGATTGCAAAATTTATTTAACGATGCTTTTAAGAATAAACACGTAGCAATTTGGTTAGCTGCCATTATTTTTAGCGGTATTCACTTGCAGTTTTATGGCTTTTTTCCTCGTATGTTTTTGGGAGCATTGTTTGGATACTTATATCTATGGTCGGGCAATATTCTCATTCCCATGACGGGGCATTTTGTAAACAATGGCTTTACACTCTTACTCATTCACCTCAAAAATGTAAACCAAATCAAGGTAGATTTGGAGACAACCCAAGATATTCCAACAGGTTTGATCGTAGGGTCGGGCTTTTTATTCACCGCCTTGCTTGTTTTTTTTCATCGACAAGCAAGGCTGGCACGGGCTTGAACACGTGTAGCATGGCGAGCCTTTTCGTAGTTAGTTCATTTATGTATATTTTCTATAATAGCCTCATCTAAGCTGAACGGCATAAAAGGCATCGCTGCCGAGCCTCAGCTAAGCACAACTAAATGCTAGGCAACCTAGCCGAGCCTCAGCTGAGAAGAACTGAATCGTAGGCACTTCAGCCGAGCCTCATCTGAGCAAAACTGTATGCTGGGCAGCCCAGCCGAGCCTCAGCTACGCTCAATTTGCCAGCAAGCATGTCAAATGAGATACATTTTAGCCATACGGCACTCAAAGCAGACTGTAAAATGGATTTGTAAGGTAGAATAAAATTGAACGTAGCCCAATAATGAAGCATTTGCAAACCGCCTTTTTTTCTTTTTTATTTTGGATGCAGTTCGATGTAAGGAATTATCATCTCTTCGAGAGATAATCCGCCATGTTGAAAGGTGTCTTTATAGTAATTTACATAATAATTGTAATTGTTGGGATAGGCCAAAAACTGCGTTTCAAGTGCAAAAACATAGGCGGTAGATATATTTTTTTTCGGCAGCCCAAATTTTTCTGGTTTTCGGGTGAAAAATATCCCCTTCTCATCAAAAGATAAATTTTTACCTGCCTTGTATCTTAAGTTTGTGTTCGTTTCTCTATCCCCAACAATTTTGTAGGGTTTTTGCACCCGAATAGTGCCATGGTCGGTCGTAATTACAATTTTCACCTTCTTTTCTGCTAATTTTTGAATGATTTCAAACAGTGGAGAGTGCAAAAACCAAGATTTAGTAAGCGAACGATAGGCCGATTCATCACCAGCCAATTCGCGAATCATAGCCATATCGGTGCGGGCATGCGAAAGCATATCTACAAAGTTGTAAACAATGATATTGAGCTTATTTCCCATCAAATTCGATAAATTATCGGCCAACTGCTTACCTTGGTTTAGGTTTAGAATTTTGTGGTAAGAGAATTTTATGTCCAGTTTATTGCGCTTCAGTTGCTGGGCAAAAAATTTGTCTTCGTTGGCGTTTTTGCTTTGTTCTTCATCTTCATTTACCCACAAATCGGGATGATATTTTTCCATATCGGAAGGCATTAGCCCCGAAAAAATAGAATTTCTAGCGAATTCGGTCGTGGTGGGCAATATAGAATAGTAGGTACTTTCTTCAGCTACACTATAATATTGATTGATGGTTGGCTCAAGTGTCTTCCACTGGTCGAATCGCAAATTATCAATTAAAATAAAGAAAACAGGGTCTTTTTCGTCTAGCAATGGAAACACTTTTTTCTTCATTAGCTGATGCGAAAGCAAAGGTCTGTCAGCTTTTGGGTCGTTGTGCCAGCCTTCGTAGTTTTCCATCACAAATTTGCAAAACTGATGATTGGCCTCTGTTTTCTGCATTTCGAGCACCTCTTGCATCTGTTTCGACTCGGATTGATCGATCTCCAACTCCCAAAAAATGAGCTTTTTATACACATCTGCCCAAGCGTCATGCGTCAATCGATCTGAAAGCGTCATGCTCAAATTCCTAAATTCTTGCTGGTAATCAAGATTTGTTTTCTCCGCCACCAATCTTTTATTGTCTAGAATCTTTTTTGCCGACAGCAATATTTGGTTTGGATTGAGCGGTTTGATAAGGTAATCGGCAATTTTGGAGCCAATGGCCTGCTCCATTATGCGCTCCTCTTCGCTCTTGGTAATCATCACCACGGGCAATGTAGGCTTGAGTATTTTTATCTGAGAAAGGGTTTCGAGCCCCGTCATGCCAGGCATATTTTCATCTAGAAACACCAAATCATAGTTTTCAGCCTGGCATTTTTCTAGCGCTTCAATGCCACTATTCACTGCCGTTATTTCGTAGCCTTTGGCTTTTAAAAATAAAATATGGGGTTTCAACATGTCTATCTCGTCATCGGCCCAAAGAATATGGTATTGTTGCATCAATTTATATTTTAAATGATAATTTCTACTGTTTCTATCATCAATACGATAGCAATGGCCTAATTATTTTGTAATGGGGAAAAATACTTAAATTGTTTTTGTATTTTTGTTTTCACGGTTTATTAAAAAATTCTTACGTATATGATAAATAGGAAATACCGTTCCGTCAAAGGCCTTTTTCGATACGAAAGTAGTAAAAAAACTGTAAACCGCTTTTATAAATTAACCAAACCCCGCTTCACTTTGGGAATGTGAGCACCTAAATACCATGAAAGTAACGCCACTAGAAATAAGACAAAAAACCTTTGAAAAGGGTTTTCGGGGCTACGAAAAAGAAGAAGTAGATGCTTACTTGCTCACTTTATCTGTAGAATGGGAGAAAATGCAAGAAGATCAGCGTGAACAAAAGCATAAAATTGAGTCTTTGGAACGAGAAGTGCAAAAAATGAGAGAAGTTGAGTCTTCTTTGTATCGCACCTTGAAAACTGCCGAAGATACAGGAACGCATGTAATTGAACAAGCCAATAAATCGGCCGAATTGATATTGAGAGAGGCACAAATGAATGCCGATGCCTTACTTAACGATGCCAAATACAATACCAAAAATTTGCAAGAAGAGGCGGAATTGAAGGTAAAAACAATGGTTGAAGAGGCCAAAGATGCGGTGAAAATTTCAAAAAGAGATATTCAAGAAGTAGAATCTATCAAAGAAAATATGTTGATAGAGTTGCGAGGTATTGCCAACGAAACTTTGGAAAAAGTAACTAAAATTGCTGGCAAATCTAAAAAAAACCAACTGACTGAAAGTTTGGCCGATACCCCTCTTTTCAGCAAATCAAATAGCTCGGTAGAAAAGCCATCAGGCGAACTTATGCAAAGCAATAGCTCAAATACCTCAGCAAAATCGCTTGGCTCGTTTTTTGACAATATTTAGCGTTAAGAATTGCTACGTTTTGGGTGTAAAAGGCACTAGCAGCCAATAAAAGAGTATCGATTTGTACTGTGGTTCAAATCGATACTCTTTTTCTTATTTCAAAGCCTCAAATATTGCTTTCACTGTGGGTCTTTTTCTGTAGTCGCCATCTAAGTACACAAACGATATTTTTCCATCTGTTCCTATTACATAAGTAGCCGGTAGAGGTAGCTTTGCTCCATTATCGCCATTGTTTTTTACAATATCCACGCCATAGCCTTTGTATTGATTTAGTGCTTTTTTGTCCAAACCAAAATCGACTTTGTATTTCGTCATGATATCTACCCCAATATCGCTTACCATATTGAAACTGGCTTTCGTCTTTTCGATTGTTTTTAACACAGATTCTGGCTTTTCGGGCGATACTGCTATCACAGTGGCATTTTTGCCAGTAATCAAACCCAAAGAATCTTGGATACTTGACAACTGTTTGTTGCAATAAGGGCACCATTGTCCTCGGTAGAAAACCAGGACTACAGGCCCTTTGGTAAGTAAATTTGCCAATTCAA
Source organism: Cytophagales bacterium (assembly GCA_046152935.1). GTDB lineage: Bacteria > Bacteroidota > Bacteroidia > Cytophagales > UBA9547 > CAZMFZ01. Next base: position 31,639 of record JBJXGB010000195.1, on the reverse strand, counting down.
GCTTTGTTCCCGCTTGATTTTTGGCAGTAAAAAGCGGTGCAGGATCGCCCACTTTAAGACCAGTCTGGGCAAAGGAAGAAGCCAACAGCCCTAGGCTCATTGATACTATAGAGAAAATTTTCATGTTTTCTTTCAAAAGTCTTCGTATTTTTTGTGGTGCAATGTCGCCTAGGCGACAAACTTGTCTAAAATTCAGCGAAAAATGGTTTTTTTACCTCATAATGGCTCCGAATGCAAGTGTCAAGTTTGCACAATTGACATTTATGTTTCAATTTTCAAAAATTTATATTTCAAATGCGACTTTTGCACTAGTTTTCGAGCCAATAATTTGCGAGATGAAACGTTCTAGAAAAAATTGATTGAAGTGCATCTTTGTCCGTCAAATGCTTCCAAATTCAACAAGTAGGCAACATGGTTCAAAGCTGCATTGATGCATTGGCGTGTATTGGGATGATTTTAGAATCATAAGATCAAACAGACGCTTGCAGTTTTATCACCACAATAAATATTTATTTTGAAAAAATTAAGTGTTGTTATCGTCAATTTCAATGTCTGCTACTTTTTAGAACAAACACTGAAATCCGTTGAAAAAGCATTGCAAGGAATTGATAGTGAGGTATTTGTAGTAGATAACGCTTCGATAGACGGCTCTGTAGAGATGGTGAAAAACAGATTTCCCCACACGATGTTAATTGAAAATACCGAAAATGCTGGTTTTTCAAAAGCCAACAACCAAGCCATTGTGAGGGCGAAAGGAGAATATATTTTGCTGCTCAATCCCGACACTGTGGTGCAAGAAGACACGTTCGTGAAATGCATCGCTTTCATGGATTCCCATCTCGATGCAGGTGGTTTGGGCGTGTACATGGTAGACGGGAAAGGCAATTTCTTACCCGAATCAAAAAGAAGCTTTCCTTCTCCTTGGGTAGCATTTTACAAGATTATTGGGCTCTCAAAATTTTATCCTAAGTCAAAAAAATTTGGAAGGTATCATTTAGGATTTGTTGATAATGAACAAGTTGCAGAGATAGAAGTGCTTTCAGGTGCCTATATGTTTATGCGGAAAAAAGCATTAGATGTGGTCGGTTTGCTCGATGAAGACTATTTTATGTATGGAGAAGATATTGATCTATCTTACCGAATTGTAAAAGGAGGATTTAAAAATTATTATTTTCCTGAGACTAGAATTATCCACTATAAAGGAGAAAGCACTAAAAAATCAACTGTTAATTATGTGCTGGTTTTTTACGGGGCAATGAATATTTTTGTCAACAAGCATTTCAAAGGCACATTCACTGGCTTTTTTACATCGTTGATACAATTTGCAATTTACGCACGAGCCATTTTTTCGATCGTGTATCGGGCTGCAAAAGTTAGTTTTCTACCTGTGGTAAGTTTTGCACTTATATATGTAGGTGTTTTTTTTATCAAGACATTTTGGGAAACCCAGGTAAAGGATAACCCAGGTTTATATCCAATGAGCTACATCGCCATCAATATTCCACTTTATATTTTTACGTGGCTACTTTCTATTTATTACAACGGTGGTTTCGACAAGCCATTTAAAGCGCATCGAGTGTTGAGAGGCGTGTTTATAGGTACAATTCTCATTTCGGCTGTGCTCAATTTTCTCGACCAATACCGCTATTCCCGGGCTATCATGCTGCTTGGGGCTATATGGGTGGTAATAGTTATGATTGGATTGCAATATTTGATGCAGTTTATCAAAAACCGAAAAATACAAGTCGCAGATGAATCGATCAAAAAAGTGATTGTGGTTGGCGACAATTCGGAAACACAACGCGTATATCAGTTGATAAACAAAACGGGCATGAAAGCCAATATTTTAGGTTTTATCTCCACAGAAAAATACGAAGCCGATTATGAAAATTATTTGGGAAATTTGGCTCGAATGGCCGATATTATACATATTTACAAGCCAAACGAGGTGATATTTTGTGCCAAAAATATTCCAGCAAGTGAAATTATTGAGTGGATGGCAAGTATTGGCAGCCGATCGGTCGATTTTAAAATTGTACCTGATGAAAGCAATTTTATTATTGGCAGCAGCTCAAAAGACTCGGCAGGTGAACTATATACTTTGGATATTCATCTCGCAATTTTGGAGCAAAACAACATCAGAAATAAGCGTGTAATCGATTTTTCTTTGGGAATATTGTCGTTGCTGTTGTACCCATTTCTTCTATTGGTTGTCAAAAATAAAATGACCTTTTTGCCAAACATGATTTCCGTCCTTTTTGGAAGCAAGACTTTCGTAGGCTTTTCAAGCTTGTCTGTTCATAAATTGCCACGGTTGAAAGCTGGCATTTTATCGCCAACTATTGAATTTGAAAGCATGAATTTAGATGCCGCTACCATTCACAAACTCAATTTATTGTACGCGAAAGACTACAACACCAGTACCGATTTGAACATCATTTTCAACAATATTTCAAAGTTGGGCAATTGAATGGCTGACAAAATGGATTTTAGTCTAGGCTTCAATTACAAATTTTCCAAATACTTTTTGCCGCCTAGCGCGTAATATTGGTTTCTGATCCAGGTTTTTTTCTTGATTATGTACTTAGTAGGAGATTTCACCTTGAATAATAGCGGATTTGGCAATATAGCTGCGATGGCACTCGCTTCGCTTAAAGAAGTAGCTTTTGCAGACTTATAAAAATATCTTCTGCTAGCTGCCTCGACCCCAAATGTCAGATTTCCCATTTCGGCTACATTCAAATACACTTCTAGTATTCGTTCTTTGCCCCAAATACACTCAATCAAAAGCGTAAAATAGGCCTCCAATCCTTTTCTAATGAAATTTTTGCCATCCCACAAAAACACATTTTTTGCTGTTTGTTGGCTTATGGTGCTGGCGCCTCTTTTTCGTTTGCTTCGTTTGTTGTGGTCAATGGCACTGTCGATTGCCTCAAAATCAAAGCCAAAATGGCTGTCAAATTTCTGGTCTTCGGCTGCAATTACGGCCATCTTCAAGTTTGAAGAGACGTTTTCAAAAGCTACAAATTTGTACTGTATTTCATGTGGTTTACCGTCTATAAAAGCTTCCATCTTACGCTTTAGCATCAAATGAGTAATAGGCGGATCGACCCATTTATAGATCAAAACCCATAAAATGCTGATCGCAAAAAACCAAAGTGCAATCTTTATTGTATTGGTAATGAGCACTTTATACCATTTCACTTTTGGTCTTTCCATCTCCAAATATATTTGCAAGCCACAGTGCGATAGGGTCGCCATTGCTCCGCTATTGTTAATATTTTTTTCTTCAATTCGACTCCTTTGCCTTCTAGTTCGTACAATCTTACTACATTATTACGAACTACAAGATCGTCATACGGAAACACATCTGGTCTGTTCATTACAAACATCAGCAACATTTCCACCGTCCATTGACCTACACCTTTTATTTGGGTCAATATTTTTATTATTTCTTCATCAGAGAATGTTTGCAAACTAGCATGGTCAAAATCATTTTCCGTAAAAAAGACGGCTGTATTTTTCAAATATCCTGCTTTTTGAAAAGAAAGTCCCACACTTCTAAGTTGCTCTGTTGGCATTTCAATCAATAATTTGGCACTAGGATATTGATTGGGAAATAGACTTAAAAAACGTTTGAATATTGTGTCTGCGGCTTTTACCGAAAGTTGTTGAGATACAATGGAATCGAGTAAAGCGAAATAAATATCTGTAGAAGCTTGCGTTGAGGCTGTCATTTCCACTTTGGGCAGTATTTCATTTATTAATTTCAATAAAACGGGATCTTGAGAAAGTTTTTCCCTTATTTCATCTGCCAACGCCTTCATTTTTTATGTTATTAGAAATGTATTTCGAGCCCACCGTAAGCCAAAGTGATATTGGGAAATATGGAAGTTGATTCTGATAAAAAGGGTTCAACATCTTTGTATCTAGATGAAAAGTGGCCTATGACCATCTGCTTTACATTTGCTTTTTGTGCGATGGTGGCTGCTTGCATAGCAGTAGAATGGTAAGTTTCTGTGGCTCTTTGTTCTTTTTCTTCCAAAAAAGTAGTTTCGTGGTAAAGCAAATCTACATCCGCTATAAAGGGCAATAGTGTCTCGCTATAAGCAGTGTCGGAACAGTAAGCAAAAGATTTACCTTTTTCTAGAGGTAAAGTGAATTCATCGGCTTTGTAAATAATGTTGCCATTTTCATCAATTACATCAAGTCCATTTTTTAAAGTATGGATATGCAGCAGCAGTATATTTTCTGGTAATTTTCCTCTTATTAAATTTCGTTCTTTAGGCTTCTCTTTAAATAAAAAACCGTAAGTTTCGATGCGATGCACTAGTGGAAATGCAAATATCTCGATCTTCTTATTTTCAGCAATTCGAATGATTGTGTTTGCATCTAACTCATTGATAATCAAACCATATTCCAATCTTGTACCTTGATATTTGAATTGTACCGAGAGTATTTCTTTTAAGCCAATTGGCGCGAAAACGGTTAGTTCTTGTTTCCTACCAAGGCTATTCAAAGTAGAAATAAGCCCGACCAATCCCAAAAAATGATCGCCATGCAAATGTGAAATGAATATTTGGTTTATTTTGGAATGTTTTACACCATATTCGAGCATCCTCCATTGCGTGCCTTCGCCACAATCGATAAGAAAAGTTTCATTTTCAAGCGTAAGTGCAAAAGCAGATGGATACCTTCCCAAGACTGGTGTGGCAGATCCTGCACCTAAAACCTTGAAAATCATGTTGTTATTCAGAATCTTTTTGTAAGTCGGCTTCTATTGCATGCAAAAATATAGCATCGATTGCTTCAGCTAAGGTTGGCAAAATGGTAAGTACTTTATCCAATTGTGCGATACCAAGTACCTTTCTCACGCCTTCGTTCAAACCAAAGATGGCCAAAATTCCACCAGCATTTTCACAAACTCTTTTAGCAAGCAAAATGGCACTAATGCCCGAAGAATCGATGTATTTTACATCTGAAAAATCAATAATAAAATTGTTCGTCCCTTCTGCATGCAATGTAGTGATTTCGGTTTTGAGCTGTGGTGTCCGTAGAGCGTCAATTTTTTCAGCATGAATTTGAATCAACGTGTATTGTTCGGTTCTTTCAGTAGTGAACTTCATATTAAAAATGTATTTTAGAGTGTAAAAATAGTAAAATACTGGTAATGACCAAAACTAGTGGAGAAATGAGTGGCTGGCTCTACTTTAAATGCCAAGTTTTCTTGCTGCCATCATTAGCCCTGAAATAGCTAAGCTATCTGTAATTTCAGATGCCATTACCATATCAATGGCCAACTTTAAGCTAATTTTTTTAATGGTCAGCACCTCTGTTTCCTCTGGACTAGTCTCTACCTGCGTAAGATTTTGAGCCAAATACAAGTATCCTATTTCATCACAAACCGAATTTGAAGTATGAATATTTCCTAAAAATGTCCATTCTTTGGCTAGCAAACCTGTTTCTTCTTTCAATTCACGCTTCGCGGTCTCCATCGGATCTTCCCCGTCTGGGCCACCTCCTTCAGGTATTTCCCAACTATAAGCCTCAAGTGGGTAGCGCCATTGCCCCACCAAGTACACATTGTTATTTTCATCGATTGGCACAATGCCAATCGCTTTATTTTTGAAAGAAACTACGCCATAAATGCCCTCTTTTCCCGTGGGCGTCAGCACTTTGTCTTCTCGCACATTTATCCAAGGGTTTTCATATTTTAATTCACTGGCAATGGTTGTCCAAGGGTTTTCAAAGCTTGTTTCGGTGTGCATTATTGCTATTTTAGCTGCCAAATTGCCTAAAATACCGTAGATTAGCAAATGCAATATGGTTTGGAAACAATATTGAAGAGGAATATCTTAACGGCATTTAATCACTTCAAAAATATAAAATTGGCTCTTATTTCATCTTTTACGTCCCATTTAGTAGAAGCTGGTGTCGATGAGGTAGGTCGGGGCTGCTTGGCAGGTCCGGTAGTAGCTGCAGCTGTTATCTTACCAAAAAAATTCACTCATCCAAAGCTTACTGACTCTAAAATACTGTCTCAATCAGATCGTGAAAGCATAAAGCTCGATATTGAAAGTGCCGCGATCTCTTATGCAATTGCGGAAGTTTCACACGAAACAATAGATAAAATCAATATTTTGAATGCAAGTATATTAGCAATGCATAATGCACTAGATAAACTTACCAATACACCCGAACTAATTTTGGTTGATGGCAATCGATTTAAACCCTATCAATTTATACCTTATGAATGTGTAGTAAAAGGCGATGGAAAATATTTTTCAATTGCGGCTGCTTCCGTCTTGGCGAAGTGCTATCGAGATGAATTAATGAAAAATCTTTCTAAAGAATATACGGACTACGGTTGGGAAAAAAATATGGGCTACCCTACTATCGTGCATCGAAAAGCTATTTTTACACATGGTTTTTCGCCTTTGCACAGGCTTAGTTTCAAGGTAAAAGTACCAAAGTGATACATTATTTTCGTAGAAATAATGTATCACCTAACACTATGTGACTGAAAATCAATTGTTTAACAACTAATTGTTAAAAGGCATATTTTCCAACTCGTCATCGTCATCATCGGTATTTGATGGGTTGAACATCGAAGAAAACAAATCTTTAAAACTATGTCCTGTTTCTAACCTGCCCTTACTAATTAGCGAATATTCTGCCAAGCCATACAAGGCAAATTCCATAAAAAATAGCTTGGTTTGGTAATCTAATCCAGGTTGGTATTGCTCTACCAAGGCCTGCAAGCCAGGTACAGATTTCAGTATTTTTTCGTAGTCTTTATTGGTAAAATCTATTAAAATATCTGCTTGGTTTCCATCGCCAAACCAGCTCACAATCGGTTGATAAGGAGAGGGTTTGTCAACTATCGGTTTTTCAAGCTGTGCTTTGGTAGGCTTTTTCTTTTTGAATTTTTCTGGATCTGGAAAATAACTCAAAAACGAACTTCTGATCGCTTTTCCTACCAAACTTTGCGCTACAATGTACGGTCCTTCTTGTTCTCCTTCGTATACCAATTCTATCTTTCCAGTTACGGAAGGTATTATCCCCCAAAAATCAGACATTCTTACAAATGTATCTTTTTCATCATTGATAATAATTCTTCGTTCTGCGGCACTTATTAGATTTTCCATCGCAGAAATAGTCAATCGCGCAGAAACACCACTTTTTACATCTACAAATTCACTTTTTCTGGCTTCAATTGCTATTTGTTCTATTAAATTGATGGCAAGTTCGTGGTATTTTATTTTCTCTTTTTGCTCTGGCTTGATGTGTGCTTCTTGTTGGGTGATTTTTTTCCCAACTTCGATAGATTTTGGATAATGAGTAAGTATCTGGCTTTCAATTCTATCTTTAAGAGGAGTTACGATGCTACCTCTGTTTGTATAATCTTCAGGATTTGCAGTAAACACAAATTGAATATCGAGTGGCAATCGCATTTTAAATCCCCGTATCTGAATATCACCTTCTTGTAAGATATTGAACAATGCAACTTGTATACGAGCCTGTAAATCAGGTAATTCGTTGATTACAAATATTTGTCTGTGTGAGCGGGGTATAAGCCCAAAGTGAATTACTCTTTCATCAGAGTAAGGCAATTTTAAAGAAGCGGCTTTTATCGGATCTACATCGCCAATCAAATCGGCAACCGACACATCGGGCGTAGCTAATTTTTCTGTATATCTTTCAGATTTGTGCAGCCACGCGATGGGTGTCTTTTCGCCATGTTCTTTTAAAATATCTTCGGCCTGGCGCGTGAGCGGTGCTAATGGATCGTCAAACAACTCACAGCCAGCAATGTAAGGCACATATTCGTCAAGCAAATCGACCATCAGTCGGGCAATACGCGTCTTCGCTTGTCCGCGCAAGCCCAGTAATATAAAATTGTGCATCGACAGCAAAGCACGTTCCACATCTGGCACTACTGTATCTTCATAGCCCCAAATTCCTTCAAATACTTTTTCTTTATTTTTAAGTTTCTGAATTAGATTGTCCCTAAGTTCTTGTTTAATAGATCGTGTTTTATAACCACTTTCTTTCAGTTGTTTTAAAGTAACGATCGAAGGGATTGCTTTTGAAGTAAACATGCGTTGAAACTGTATAAAAAGTAAAGTACAGATTTAACTAGCGAAATGTAAATTAAGTTCTAATCTTGGAGAGAAATGTTGATTTTACAGATATTTACCTTTGGATTAAATTGCATTAATCGAATAAATAAAGTATGAAAATTAGAATAAAGCTTACTTTAATTTTTGGCATTTTGGTTGGAGCCATTTTATTGCTTTTTTCTTTTTCGATATTCTATTTCTATTCTTTATTTCGAGAAATTGAGTTTTATGGTCGACTGAAAGACAAGGCACAAGAAACAGTAGAACTATTGACTGAAATAAAAACGATTGACGCAAATATTCTAAAAATCATAGACAGGCACGATCTTACTACCTTGTATGGCGAACAAGTAATGATGTACGATCTTGATTTGAATTTGCTCTATAAAAGCGGAAAGGAATATGTGAAATTTCCTGTTTCATTCTTACTAGACATAAAAATCAAAAAAGAAATACGATTGCACAATGGCGGCCGAGAAACCATTGGAATAAAACTGCAAGATCTGGGCAAGGAGTTTATTATTATCGTATCAGCCATCGACAAATATGGCTATCAAAAAATTGATAATTTGCTGCTCATCTTATCAATTGGCTGGTTTACAGGAGTTTTACTGGTTTTTATCATTGGATTTTATTACTCGGAAAGTGCCTTGAAACCTATAGCTGATGTGGTGGAGCAAGTGGATAAAATTACTATTTCACAACTAAATTTGCGGGTAAATGAAGGCAATGGAAAAGATGAAATAGCTCAACTTGCAAAAACTTTTAATAGCATGTTGGTGCGGCTAGAAGAAGCATTTCTGATGCAAAAAACATTTGTTTCAAATGCCTCGCACGAATTGCGTACTCCCATGACTGCCATTACTGGTGAAATTGAAGTGACGTTGATGCAAAAGCGGCCTGTGGAGGAGTATGAAAAGGTACTTTCATCTATTTTAGACGAAACAAAAAACCTTACTCAAATGACGAATGGTTTGTTGGAATTGGCTAGGTTGAATGCGAACGAAAACGCTTTTAGCCAAGAGCAATTAAGAATAGACGAATTAATTTGGGCCAGCAGATCAGATTTATCAAAGAAAAATCCAAATTATTATGTAAAAGTAGAGTTTCAGAACTTTCCTGACGATGAACAGCCACTATTTATCAGAGGCAATGCAAACTTGCTAAAAACTGCCTTTCTGAATTTAATGGAAAACGCTTGCAAATTTTCAAATACTAAATCGGCAGAACTGCTCGTAGTTTTATTTTTTAATAAAGTACAGATCGTAATCATGGATAATGGCATTGGAATTCCCAAAGCAGATATTCAGTATGTTTTTCAGCCATTTTATCGATCGATAAAGTCACGATCTGTGGTTGGATATGGCATTGGTTTGTCGTTAGTAGATCGGATAATACGACTTCACAAGGGCATCATTGAGGTAAACTCGACAGAAAACGTAGGTACTATATTCACCATTACCCTTTTTAAAGAAGATTATTTCAAGAAATTGATGTAAAAAAGATCATTTTCTTTCGCTTTTGATAGTTTCTGCATCTATCACTGCAATATTTTACCTGCTCCTAATCTTTTCCATCTTTTCCATCTTTTCCTCCAATTGAAAAATTTGTTGCAATTCAAGCAAATTTTAGTGGTCAATCGCCACTTTTTTACCATTTTTGATTCATTGTCTACCTGAAACAGCCAATTTTTGAACGTATGGCCAACTTCATAAATTTCAGTAATTGTAAGATGATAAACAGAAGTAATTGTTGAATTTTCATCCTAAAAAACGAAAAAAATATTCGTACTCTGTACTGGAACGCAAGATTGCACCAAGATATTTAGATTTTTTTGCGGCAGGAAAAGCTGAAATTTAGAGTGCTGAGATTGAAACGCATGGCATAAATCCACGAGCAATAGGCGAGATGAAAGGAGATCATTTTGATATTTCAAATCGCACTTGCAATAATATTATGAAATATGTTGCTTTAGAATTCTACTTTGTAATAACAGTTTACGCCCTTGCTAAACAAAATTGCACCTATTTTCCTGCAAAAGTGAAAATTTTGCATCATAATTTTAAAGATACTGCCAAGGTAAAAGGCACAGAAACGGAAATAATGCTGGAATTTCGCAGGGTAAGAGAAGAAATAAAAAAGTACATGCGTGATTTTGTATTGGATGGAATATTTAGCAGAATCGCGAATCTTATTGGCAACTAAAAACACAGTCCACTACTATGGTGAAGCTAATTTCCAAAAAACTTTGTCGGTAATAAGATTACCTCTTATTTTGTAAAATATCCATTAAACTGTCTCTTAATGCCCTTGCGCATCCTCATTCTCTTATTTATTATCTTGTCGAATAAAATTGCATTTTCTCAAAGCATTTTTGGTAAAATAACCGATAGCAAAGGAAAATCGATAGATTTTGCGACCATTACGCTGAAAAAACACAGCGATAGCAGTTTTGTAACAGGCACTATATGCGATGAAAATGGAAATTTTGAGCTCAAAGACCTTAAAAAAGGCAATTATTTAATGTATGCGAGCGTGGTGGGCTACAAAACCTATATTTCTCAAAAATTAGTAATTCCCGCAGAAAATTCCCCTTTCTACATTCAATTGGAAGAAGACTCAAAAATGCTTGGAGAAGTTCAAGTACGAAGCCAAAAGCCAATATTTGAGCAAGAAGCGGGAAAAACGGTGGTAAATGTTGAAAACTCGATCGTGTCGCAAGGCTTGATGGCAATCGAGCTTTTGAAACGAACTCCTGGCGTAGTAATCGACAATGATGGCAACATTAGCTTGAAAGGCAAAGAAAATGTATTGCTAATGATTGATGGAAAGCCAACGTATCTTTCTGCCAAACAAGCGGCTGCGATCTTGAAAAGTTTGCCTTCAAACCAGATTGCAAATATTGAGGTAATGACCACACCTCCAGCCAAATACGATGCAGAGGGAAATGCGGGAGTGATTAATATTAATTTGCGAAAAGGCTCGTTGAGTGGGCTCAATGGCGCGGTGCATGGAAGTTTCGGGCACGGATTTAAGCCAAAATCTAATGTAGGGGCAAGCATTACATCGGGAGCAAAAAAGTGGACTCTCGGTGCAGCTTACGATTTTACTGCCAATGAAGATTTCAATATTTATACGCAAAATAGAAGCTTCGGCAGCTTTGGTTCAAATCAAAGGTATAGAATGGTACAAAGATACGATGTGCCATTCTACAGCAATACCTATCGCTTAAGTGCTGATTTTCAAGCAAATAATAAACTGAGTTTCTCGGCAACCCACAGAGGAATAGTAAGTAGTGATGTATATTATGGGAATAATAATACAGGATTGGTAGTTGATGCGCAAGAAAAAGTTGTACAAAAATTGATTTCAAACGACCACAATCCTGATCGATATTACAATTTTTCTGGAGGTTTGGGCTCTAAATACAAGATTGATTCTTCTGGACACGAATTGTCGGCCGATGTTGATCTATCTTACTACCATCAAAAATCTAGCCAAACCACTAGCTCGGTTTTATATGAAAATAGCAGCCCAGTTGCTTCCAATATCTCAAATTGGGACGGACAATTGCCTACTTACGTGTACAATATTGCAGCTAAAATTGACTATGTACGTCCCATTTCTAAAAACTTGAAATTGGAAATTGGGCTCAAACACATTGATATTTCGATTGATAGCGATGTGCAGTACATAGCTTCTCAATCGGGACCTTTGGTGCTAAATCTACCAACAAGCAATCATTTTGTGTATCAAGAAAATATTTCGGCTGCTTATGCAAGCATCGATTATAAACGAGAAAAATGGAGTTTTGTGCTAGGTTTACGTACAGAATGGTGGCAAGCGGAAGGCAAACAATTGAACAGCAATGAAAAATTTAGAAGAGATAGTATTGTGCCATTTCCAACGGCCACTTTGAAATACAAAATATTTGAAAAGCACGAAATCGGCCTAAATTACAACAAAAGAATAGACCGACCTGAGTATAATTCGCTAAACCCAATCTCCTATTATTCAGATCCTTATACGGTTTTTCAAGGAAACCCACGACTGCGACCACAATTAGCCGACAATTTTGAATTGTCGCATTCTTTTATGGACGGTGCTTTGATAACAACGTTAAATTATAGCGAAATTTCAAATTATATCATAGATTTTGCCTTAATACCCAACAGTGATAGCACCAAACCACAGGCAATGACCACGATAAATATTCCTCGATTTCGAAATGTCGGAATATCGGTCTCTTTATATGTTCCTATTACTAAATATTGGACATCGCAAATATTTGTCAACGGCTTTCAAAACCAATATTCGGGCAATATTTTTGGTGAAGAATTGAACATCACCAAATGGGCCTTTTTGGCCAACACGACTCAATCTTTAGCTCTGCCAAAAGACTGGAGTGTAGAACTTTCGGGAACTTATTTATCTCCTACTTTAGAAGGATATACTTTGGTGAAATCGATGGGAATGCTCTCGTTGGGTGTGCAGAAAAGTTTGATAAAATCAAATGCAACGATCAAATTGGCGGCTCAAGATGTGTTTTACACTTTTATTTACAACACAGAAACCAATTTTGGCGGCTTAGATGCTACCAATAATTTCAGATGGGATAATAGAATTGTTACCTTATCATTTTCGTGGAAATTTGGCAGAAACAGATTTGGTTCTGACAATGTGGAAGAAGAATCACAAATAAAAACAGGTGGAAGGAAGTAGGAAGGTGTGCAAAACACATTCCTACCCACACAAACTGTCTCAATAAGACTTATTTATAGCATCAATGTAGGCTCTGGCAGATGCCATCACAATATCTGTGCTTTGCGAAAAACCATAATGTGTTTTGTTTTGGTATTGAATTTCCATATTTACTTTGCAACTATCGCTGCTGCCGCCATGTATTGATTGAATCAAAAATTCATCTACTTTTACCTTTCGTTTTAGTATTTTATCGATTGCTTTAAAGGCAGCATCTACTGGCCCATTACCTGTTGACGTTGCTTCTTCTTCTTTGCCATTTACTTTTAATCTTACTGTCGCCATAGGCGTGGTTGGGTTGCCACACAATACTTGCAATAATTCCAATTGAATACCCTGCTCGCCTTTTTCAGCCCCCATTATTTCATACAAATCTTCATCTTTCACCTCTTTCTTTACATCGGCTACCAGCAAATAACGTGTGTAAACTTCATCAAGTTTTTCTTTTGTCAAATCGTATCCCAATCTTTCCAAATGGTGTTTTAGCGCTGCTCTTCCGCTGCGTGCGGTAAGAATAATAGAGTTATTCTGAATTCCAACATCTTTTGGGTCGATGATTTCATAGTTGTTTTTATTCTTCAAAATACCATCTTGGTGTATGCCAGACGAATGTGCAAATGCATTTTTACCCACAATTGCTTTATTGGCTTGCACTGGCATCCGCATTAAGCTCGACACCATTTTGCTAATGGGATATATTTTCTTATTGTTAATATCTGTAAATACGCCCAATGCTTTGCCATGCAATTTGATAGCCATCACCACCTCTTCAAGCGAAGTATTTCCCGCTCTTTCACCAATTCCATTGATGGTACATTCAATTTGACGAGCACCATTGCGCACGCCCATGAGAGAATTGGCAGTTGCCAACCCTAAATCATTGTGGCAATGCACAGAAATGATAGCTTTATCGATGTTTTTTACATTATCATACAAAAATTTTATTTTTTCTCCATATTGCTCTGGCAAGCAAAAGCCATTGGTGTCGGGAATATTTACTACTGTAGCACCTGCGGCAATCACCGCTTCTACCATTTGAGCCAAGAAAATATTGTCGGCACGGCCTGCATCTTCGCAATAAAATTCAATATCCTCTACTTGTTTTTTGGCATATTTGGTTGCTGCGACAGCTTGCTCAAGTATTTTTTCTCTTGTGCTGTTAAATTTGTGTTGGATATGAATATCTGACGAACCAATACCAGTATGAATTCGCTTGTGTTTTGCGTACTGCAAAGCTTGAGCAGCAGCATCGATATCGCCCTCTCTTGCCCTTGTAAGTGCACAAATAATGGGTTTGGAAACTGCTTTCGATATTTCCACTACCGAATTAAAATCGCCAGGACTAGAAATTGGAAATCCAGCTTCGATTACATCCACACCCAAAGCCTCCAATTCAATGGCTACTTTTATTTTTTCTAAAGTAGTAAGTTGGCATCCTGGCACCTGTTCGCCATCTCTTAATGTGGTATCGAAAATATAAACTTTGTCTTTCATAATAATGTGTTATTTTCTACTTCTTACGGTAAAATGTGATGTTTAATTCTTAATTAACCAATAAAAAAGCCCAACACAGTGCGTTGGGCTAAGATATTATGTTAGTACAAATATTTCTAAAGCCCAAAAAACCTCAATCTAGCAGAAAGAGATTTGACAAAAGAGCGAGAAACATTATTTTGTTCATGTTAATTCTTTGTAAAATTTTGACAGTGACAAATATAAATCTAATGTTCTGATTGTGCAATATCAATTTGCGTTTGGTTTTGGTGTAGTTTTATTTAAAGTTTTTTGGGCATATTTTTTCTTCTTTTTCTTATCAAATGGGTTGAGCGAATCGAAGCTGGTGGTATGCAACAGACTGGCACCAGTTGATGAATTTCCTTGCGAACCAGAACTGATACTCAATGAGTTAGGGTTTTGTCTGGTAAATCCTTTCAATCTAAATCTGCCATCGTTGGTCAGCATATACTCTATAGAAATGTCGCCAATAATACTCGAAGTGGTGGCTTGGCTCTGCGAATTGGTGACACCACCACTGCGGGTAATGCGGACTTTTCCATCGAGTAATTCGTAACTTATGCGTACCTGTACAGCATTTAATGCAGCCCGATCGAGCCCATTCATGCGCAAATCTACTTGCAAATTCTTGTCTAATTCAGAGACAATTTGGCTCAATTGGTTGGTAAGCAGTTCACTTACTGTACTACCGGCAGCTCCTTCCAGCCCCGATGTGCCATACAGAAACCGTCTAAAAACGAGTAAACTAAATACTTGCGTATTCATCTCATTTACATTGTTTTTGATTTTATTCTCAAAAGCAGAAATGTAACTAAAAAGTGGTACGTCTGCAATCGCAGCAGGGTAATTGTAAATTTTAATATCGTAGCTTATTTCGGGTTTTAATATTTCTCCTTTTACGTACAAAATAGTGGCCACTGGGTACGGTGTGCGGATACCCGACCGGCTCCAATATACAGAATCTACCAACGGATAAAGTGGAATTCGGTCTTCGTATCTTGCCGTAACATCTAAAATGCCAGCTGACGGATCGCCATTCCATTCCACCCTGCTTCCTTTTTGAATGGTAAACTTTTTATTTATCACATTTAAGAATGTAAACAAATAGTAGCTATCTCTCGAAAATGTATAATTGCCGTTCATAGTAAAATCGCCATCAGTATTGAAAAATAATTTGATTTTGCCATCGCCATAACCTGCTATTTTATCGCCAGTGTTTCGGTCGAGCACAAATTCGGCAAAGGCATCATCGGTAATATCAATTTCTAAATTGGCAGTCACTTTAAAATTGGTTGCTTTGGAAGTTTTGTTGGTTTGCTGTGGCCCATTTTTTCTTGGTTTGGGGCTTACAAATCTGATAAAAGACTGGCCCTCGGTATTTGAAGCCGAATTGTAAATAATAGAAAGTTTCGTGCCTTTTTGAGCGATGGCCTTGAGATTGATGTCCAGTTCGCTGAAGTTGCCGTTCAACGAAAAATTGCCAGTTGCAATGGCATCGCCATAGTAAATTTCGTTGTCTTTGGCTGTGGTGTTTAGCAATTCGATGTTTTTGTATTCGCCATCTATTCGGATCCTGAAATCTTTGAAATTGGTGTGGTAAATGCCACCTTCTACCACTGCCAACCCCCCTTTTCGATCGTCTAATACAATATTGTTGAGTACAAACCCTGTGGGATTCATTGCTATTTTATCATTAAAAAAATAGGTTGTATTTAGATAATTTACCTTAAAAGCACCTCCATCTACGTCTATTTCCCCATTAATGATTGGTTTTGATAAGCTGCCACGCAATGTAATTAGCCCTGTGGCATCGCCTTCAATATTGGATAATATATCTTTGATAAATGGCTCAAAAATTACCAAATTAGTTTTATTGAGTATGGCCACAATATTCAATCTCTCCTCCCTTTTTTGTAGATTCGGAGCGTAATTACCATGCAGACTAAACATTTTGTTACCCAATCTTTCTACCTCTAAGTTGAGGTCTATTTTCTTATTTTGATTGTCCCAATTGGCTTCTCCCAAAATATTTCCGATAAATAATTTGTTGATTTTGAGATTATTGGCTTTCAATGTGCTATTAATTTTAGGCTCTGTAAAGTAATTTTCCACACTAAGAAAACCCTCAATTGTGCCTTCCAATTTTTTGTTGAAAACCTTTTCCAGATTTTGCATTCTAAAACTTTTCATGGTCAGGCTTAGCTTGCTCTCTGGGCTTCTTGAAAGCTCGCCCTGCAAGCTCACTAATTGGGTATCGCTGCGCATATCAAATTGGTTGAAGACAATAAATGCTGGTTTGAGCGACATTTTATTGCCTTCGTCTATGTTCCATTTATTGTCCAGAATGTTTAATTCAAATTTCTTAAATGATAGTTGTTTTTCTGCACTCCCAACTGTAAGATTGCCAATCAAATGCGCGCTGTTGGGTTCATTTTGTTGCTTCACCAAAGTTTCAAAAGAAATCACGTTGTCTTTCCAGTTTGAATTGATACTCAAGTTTTCGGTAATAGGCTCATTATCAACAAATTGATTAAATGAATTTGCTTCAAGTGAAGCGAAGATTGGCGCGGCATCGTTGCTTTTTTCTAAATTTAGCGTGAATTTATTACTGACCAACAAAATATTTTGCCAAAGAATAGAATCCAAATTGGCCTGAACGCCCAGCGAAAGTCCTTTTTTTGTATTCAGATGTCCTCGAAAATTGGCAAATTCAGAAAGTTTTAATTCGGGAACGAAAATAGCCAAAAACGGATTTATTTTCCTCAGTACAATGGCAATATCTGCGTCCACTGTTTTATTTTGGTATGAATAACGCTGACTTACATTTCTTCCGCCATCAAAAGAATGGCTGATGTTATTTCTCAATGAGTCGAGTACAGTTTTGAGTGAAAAAAGCTCAAAACTACCGTCAATTTTCATGTCGATGGCATCTGAAACCATGTTTAATAATCGTTCACCATTTTTTTTCTTGTCGTAACTGATGGCAAATTTTCGCAAATTCGCGTTCGATTTATTTGTCGACAAAGTAAAATCGCTGCCTTCCAGATTGAAACAAAAATGCTCCTTATTGAATTTAACAGAACTAAATTGAAAGTCGGTGGCTATTGTTAATGGCGTATTGTAATATCCTAATTTATTGATATTTGCCTTCAAAATATGTGCGTCTAAGTCTACTTTTTGCTCTTTTTGTCTGAAATCGCCTTTCAATAGCACGTCCATTACCAAATTTGAATCTTGAATATCAAGCGATGCCTGCCCTTTCTGATCTGCATATCGCAAGCTAATAAAGGTATTTTTATAGTCGTATCCAGCCAAATTTACTCTGTTTACAAAGCCACTTGCATTGATGTTGCCAGTTTTTGGCTCAAAGCCATTGCCATCAATTTTCAAATTAAAAGAAATTCGTTGCAGCCAATCTGGCGTGCCATAGGGTTTCAAATCAAAGTTTTGCAGCGCCAATACACCTTTATATTTAGCTGTACCTAATATATTGTTTTCATCAAACTGCATTCTAAAATCGGCATTTATGCCTCCCAACTTAGTAATTGCACTACCATCGAAGTGAAAATTGTGGTATCTGCCTTCAAAAACGCCAATAATATAGCTTTTCCCAAAAGGCTTGATGGCAGAAAAGTTTTCAGCTAAACCATACTTTTTTATATCAGCGGGCCAAATAGTAGATTCGCCAATTTCTATTTTAAAATCTGTATTGTAGATATTTGGCAGCCCTTTGAAAGCTGCATTGCCCTCTGCCCTACTATTCTCGCCAAAGAGCAAATCAAAATCTTCTACTTCAAAATCGTGAAAAAAGCCTTTCAATTTGCCTGAAACCAGCCATCTATCGTTCAAAGCTTTCAATTCTGGAAAAAACACGGCCACATCTTTGGTGTTAAGTCTAGATTTTTCAATTCCCAAATCTAGCAACACACTGTCTGCTATGTGCGAAAGCTGTTTGAAGCCTTTGTAATTGAAAATAATGGAATTGGCAATATGGCTCGACCCCAAATCAGCATTTAAGTTTTGAAGTTTCATATAGTGCTCGCAGATGCCAAAATCTGCATCTAGTTTATGCACTTTCAACTTGCTAAATTCATCAATACATGTCAAGTCTTTGATGTTGAACGAAATGGTATCTGCCACAATTTTAAATTTTGAGACGGACATAAAAATGCTATCGAGTGCAAATTTTGAAAAATCAAATCGATCGTTAACATGCTCTTTATCAACATCTTGAAAGCTAAACTTGGCATTTTCAAGATCAACTATTTTCACAATAAAATTTACGTATCTGCCGTTGTGTATTGGTTTGGGTTTGTTTTTTTCGGTATAATCTTCGCCAATATGCTGCAGACGGTAAATAAAATCGGAAAGGTTTACGTCATGCACTTCTGGGTAATATCTCAGTTTTACATTGGCATCTTTTAGTGTAATCTTTTGCAAAATAATGTCTCGCCCAAAGAGCGAAATAAGTTTAAAACTTGCCCGCACTTGCTTCACGGTTATCATATCGAGGCGTCTTCCGTCTTCGATTGTTACATTTTCGAGTATCAAACCGCCTGTAAAAGTTATTTTTACACCTTCAATTTTTATGGGATAATCTACCAATTTCGACAGCTTAACGGTGCCAAAATCTACCAGTTTCTTCTGGATCAATGGTATTTGAATACCAAAAATAATGAGTGTGAATGCAAATAGAAAAAATACAAACCCGACAATAAGCAATTTGCGAATCCATTGAAAAAATGCCAATCCTGTCGTGCTTGCTGTGCCCAATTCGCTATTTAGACTTGGTTAAATTAAAATTCTACAAAATAAATCAAAGGCAAAATTAACGTATTAAAACGAATTTATCTGCCAATGACCAGTTTCAGTAAACTTTCAATTTTTTCTGGTTCTCAATTTGTAATTTTGTACCGCAAAAATGAATCAACTTCAACCAATGCCTTCTGAGAACGTCATATTACTAGCGATCGAGTCCTCATGCGATGAGACTGCAGCCTCAGTAATTAAAAACGGCAAAGTTTTGTCAAATATTATCTCCACGCAGCCTATTCATAGCCAATATGGTGGCGTGGTGCCCGAATTAGCCTCTCGTGCTCATGAAAAAAACATTATTCCTGTGGTGAATGAGGCTTTAGAAGTGGCTGATACTTCAAAGAATGAGCTTTCAGGAATTGCGTTTACCAAAGGACCTGGCCTATTGGGTTCATTACTTGTGGGTTGCAGTTTTTCAAAAGCATTTGCAATGGCTTTGAATATTCCATTAATAGGTATCAATCATATCGAAGCCCATATTTTTGCGCATTTTATTGACGAACCCAAACCTAGTTTTCCGTTTTTATGTCTCACTGTTAGTGGTGGGCACACGCAGATTGTGCTGGTAAATGGTATCGGAAATTTGACAATTTTGGGCGAGACAATCGATGATGCTGTGGGGGAAGCATTCGACAAATCGGCCAAATTGCTGGGTTTGCCATATCCTGGAGGGCCAGTCTTAGATAAATTTGCTCAAAATGGCTATGCAAATGCATTTAAATTTCCAATGCCAGATGTCAAAGACTTAGATTTTTCTTTCAGCGGCATTAAAACATCAATATTGTACTTTTTGCAAAGAAACAAAGCACTTAATCCAAATTTTGTTGACGAAAACATCAATGATATTTGTGCGTCTATCCAATGTACTTTGGTAGAAATATTGATGCGAAAACTCAAAAAGGCGGTAAAAGAGCAAGGAATCAACCAAATTGCGATCGCAGGAGGTGTTGCAGCCAATTCCGAATTGAGAAGACGAATTGAAGAAGAAAAACAAAAATCGAGTTGGATTACTTTTATTCCTAAATTTGAATATTGCACCGACAATGCAGCCATGATTGCCATGACCGCTCACTTTAAATACCAAAACCAACTATTTGAATCTCAATCTGTTGTGCCCAATGCAAGGCTTGCCCTACACTAATTCAGTAAAAGTAACGCCCCTTTTTTTTAGGTCTATTTTGCCGCCTTTCAAGCTGCCAATATTGTATTTTACGATCAGCATTTTGATGTTTTCGTTTTCAAAGGCGGTGTCGCAAGGCGTGAGGGTTACCATTCAAGTGAAATCGGCAAACGACCAGTACCATGTAATTCCGCTCAAGGAAAAAGGTGTAGTTGTATTTTATGAAAATAAGGCCATCAGCCCTGGAGCACGCACCGAAAGATGGACTTTTACTAAATTTGATACCACTTTTACCGAAGAATGGACCACCGAATACCCCTTGTTGAACAATTTGAATTTCATAAATAAATTTTCTGATGAGCTGTTTGTGTACATTCTTTTTTCAAAAAATAAAGAATTCCAAATTGTGAAACTCGACCAAGAAACAGGCGAAATATTCATCAACAAGGGGCGATTGCCAAAAGAAAACGTAGAAATAAATCATTTTTCAATTTTGGGCGAAAATGCCTTTATGGGCGGCACTATTGCTCCGCACGATGCCACACTTTTTTACCGCACCTGCCTTGGCTTTGCTTGCTTCCCGTTGCTCTTCATACCCAATTTTTTGCCAGAAAAAACGGTATACATTGGCCATTCTTCCCTGCAAACCAAGCTCAATAAACAAATATTGCTCGATTTGAAAGGAAAATCTGAAGTGGTAAATTTCAATAACGACACTTTAAATGGCAGGCTAAATGCGATGGTAAAAAACCAAACTGGTAAAAAATCAGATTTATTTATCCAAGAATTGAAATACAGTGGCGGTAAAGCCCAAGCAACTTCCATCAAAACATTTACCGATCAATATCAACTTATAGATGGTAAAATAAATTGTGTCGATGTGAATACAAAATTTGTAATTGGCTCGTATGCAAGCAAAGGATTTACTGGAGCGCAGGGCTTGTATTTGAGCAAATTGGAAAATGGAAAACAAGAATTCATCAATTACCAGAGCTTTTCTAAGTTCAAAAACTTCTTCGATTACTTGCCCAAGAATGAGCAAGAAAAACTCCAAAAACAGATAGAGAGAAAAAAATCGAGAGGCAAAGACCTCGACCTTAGCTACCAAATATTGGTGCATAAGCCAATATTGTCTGATACAAATGAGTTTATCATTGTTGCAGAGGCATATTTTCCCCAATATCATACCGAATTTCGCACCTCTTTTTACTACGGACGCCCCATTGAGACAGCAGTAGATGTATTTGATGGCTGGCGATATTCGCACGCTATCATCGCTGGGATGGACAAAAAAGGCAATTTACTGTGGGATAATTCGATCGTAATCCAAGATATTTTGACTTATGCTTTAAATGAAAAAATTAAAATTTTGTATAATAAAAACCAATATATAGCTGCATATAGCCAAGGTGGTCAGATACAATATAAGATGTTATCGAGAGATACCGCTAAGACAGAAAAATTGCGAACTTTTGTGGAGATAGATACTGATTACGAGCGAATAAAAGAACAATACACCAGCGATGTAGAATATTGGTATGGCAATTTCTTTATCGCGTATGGGGCTCAAAAGGTTAAGAATCTCAACACAGATTACACCAAAAGCACGGGAACAATTATCTATTTCAATAAAATTGAATTGAGACAAAACCAGTAAATGGCATATTGCCAAATTGTTAATTGACGCCTAAAATCAAATAATGTTTTTCTTTTTGTCTATTTTTTTTTAAATTTGTAATTCATAGACTATGATCTTTTAGTATTACGTCAAATATCTACCCATGAAGTTTACAAAAAATTTACTTATATTTTCAATAGCATTATTAGCATTTTCTGGTGTCTTTGCGCAAGGAAGAAAATTGTATCCAGGCCAAACACGGTCTCGAGCCAATTCAAACATCCCAATTTCAAGAAAAATTGCCTACCCTTGGACCTGGACTGTAGGTACAGGAACAATGTCTTATTTTGGACAATTGTGCCAAACTGGCGACTGCTTTATTGGTCCATTCAAAAATATTAATAATTTTCAATTCAATTTGGGATTGAAATACAGATTTACAAACAGGATAAGTGCTGGTGTAGGTGCGAGATATGGCAGAATGAGTGCTGACGATAAAAATTCACCAGAGGGTACAGGCAGACCAAACAGAGACATTTCATTTATTACGGAAATTGCAGAATTTTCAGTTTTTGGACATTTCGATATCATTCCTTCTATCAGCAGATTTATGGGTGATAAATCGGATCAATACAACAGAAGAAACTTTTTTGTGCCTTACGTAATTGTGGGGGCGGGCGTAATGTACTTTAATCCACAAATTTTAGATTATTCTACAAATAAATATGTATCTACCGTTGGCGTAAAGACATTTGAAGGCAAAAACTACGGCAACGTGGTGCCTTTTGTAAATGGAGGCATCGGCACAAGGATAAAAGTGAGCGAGTTTTTTGACATTGGTGCAGATATTACTTACACGGTTGCTTTTACTGAATATTTAGATGATTTGGGTGCCAAACAGGCATATCCTGTTGGAAATGAAAATAATGCAGTTCGCTCACTTCGCACAACTGCAGAAAATTTGGCAGATCCTGGTTTTGCCTCTGGCAAGAAAACAGCTCCCAGCGTTGGAGGAATACCAGAGCAAGGTGCTGGAAGAAGTGGAAATGCCACTTTTTTTGATGGATATGGTGTTTTCAATGTGCATATAGATTACACAATGGCAAATCCTGTGAATTTTGATTCTCAAAAAACACACAAACATTTTCAAAAAGGAAAAGGTACAAGAAATCACCAATTCCAAAGGAAATAGTCTATTTGAAAATGAACTGCCCTATTTTCCTTAGCGGCTTTAATAAAGAAAGATAAAAAGGCATGGATAAATTATTTGTTATCCATGCCTTTTTATCTTCAAGGTTGGCGTTCACTCTGTTGCTAAGGCTTTTGTTACTTTCGCCACCCACAGCCATTTTTATTGTCACTTCTGGCAAATAGCAAACAGAAACTCTATTTTTCAGTAAAAAACGAAGCATGAGTTCATAATCGGCCGCTAACCTAAAATCTAAGTTAAAATTGCCATATTTTTGGTATAAGTCGCGCTTCACATAAAAAGTGGGGTGTGGTGGCATCCAGCCGAAGTACCATTTCTTAATATCATAATTACCTGATTTCCAATGTCTTATTATTTTATCTCCCTTAACATATTGCAAATCTGCATACAGTGCGTCTGAATTGTGGTAGGCGAAAGCCTTGCTAATATTGCTTAAAACCAAATTATGTGCAAAATAATCGTCTGCATTTAACATACCCACAATTTTGCCAGTGGCCAAAGCTATGCCTTTGTTCATGGCATGGTAAAGCCCACCATCTGGTTCGGAAATGCTGTGAGAAATAAAAGATTGATATTTTGAAATGATTTGAGGCGTATGGTCGGTAGAGCCACCATCGATAATGATGTATTCTAATTGTTCATAATTTTGGTTAATTACTGATAAAATACAGTTTTCAAGTGTATTGCCAGCATTGAAGCAAACGGTGATAAGCGATATTTTCATTAAAAGAGTGCGCTACTGCAAATGTACTTGTTCAAATTTAGAAGCAAATTACAAACTAAGTGGTGATTGAAAATCGGCTTTCTTGTTGCCAGTTTCACTTACTATTTGGCTTTTCATTGCCATATTTACTCTACCAGATTGAATATTAAAAACTTGTTCAAAAGCATTTTTCATCTTCAACAAAGCGACTATTTCAGTTTTATTTACCGAATAGGGAATCGCAAGAATATCGCACACATCGCGGCCCAAAAGGTGGTTCATGATCGGATATAGAAAATCGCTTGGAGATTTATCTGGAAAAAAATCTTTGGCAGTATCAAGCAATGCTTGTGTGAGCTGCACACCGGCATCACTTTTTTTGAAATGTCGCCTTCTGATGCGTTCTTCAAGGGCAATAATCTGTTTGATGTCTTCAAAAAGCAAATCTTCGGTTATTCCCATGATGTGGCCGATCAAATTCCATCTGTTCAAATAGGCTTGTTCTTGATCTGAACTTGTGGTAATATTAAGCCTCTGCAGCCCTCTTAAAATCATCAGCGAAAAAGCCAAATTGGTTCCAGCCATTGCTTCTTGGTTGATTGGTAAGCCTTTTGAAATATCCCATTGATGGTTTTTTTTCAAATGGTATCTTACCACAGCGTGCATCAGCCTCACTTTTTGAATACTTCTAATGCCAGAGCCAGTGGGCTCAAAAGCATCATCGGCCATTACGTCAAACACAAATTGCCCAGTTTCAGAGAGTCTTTTGCGGGTATCGTTTTTTACTCTTTGCGACAAAAGTAGCACGCCAGCGTCTACGCTTGCGGCATAGCAATAAGGTAGGGAAAGCATCATTAGGCACATAAGTATGTGCTGTGCATTTTCAGCAAATAATTGCGAGCTCAGGTTTAATTGCCTCTTGGTGATCCAGTCGGCTGTATCGAAGGTTTGGCTAAAATATTCGTTTAGATATTGGGGCAGCTGGTCTGGAATTGGGTCAGAATTTTTGGAAATAGAGGCGACAAGCTCTAAAATAGCTTGAGGATTGGCTTCTGTAAAAATATTTTCTGCCAGTTTATTAGCAAAAGAATCTGAAACAAAGCGTTTTTCATTTAAGAAATAATCGTTTATGTCTTGGTATTGAATCGTTTTGTACTTCATACTTTGGCTTGAGACTACAATATTAAGTTCGTTTCGTAATCTAAAGCAATAACACGATAAATCATGCTAGTTGTTTATTACTAAAATATTATTTTTTGAAAAAGCCTTTAGTTTCTAAAATAGCCAATTAATTCTTTTCCAGAAGTCCAAGCCAGTGAAATAGCCCAATTTGCAATAATAATGGAAGAAACGATGGCACTAAGTGCATCGAGATACAAAATATTGAAATACATACCAATTCCAAGGGAAATGATGGCGGCCAAGCTGGTGATGGTATCGGCCAACACGTGCAAATAGGCTGCTTTGATGTTGTGGTCGTGGTGTTGGTGCCCATCGTGTAGCAAAAATGCACTCAATCCATTGACAATGAGCCCAATAATAGAAACAAAAATGGCTTCTTTAAAAGCAATTCGTTCGGGATTGAGAAGTCGATCAAATGATTCTACAGCCATTATTACAGCCACAACTAGTAAAATAATGGCACTAGTATAGCCTGAAAGTGATAGAATTTTTTTGCTACTTTGGTTAATATCTCCTTGTTTGGAAAATTTTTTTGCGAGAAAATAGGCAAACCAAGTCATCCCTAAAGCCAAAACATGTGACGACATGTGCCAACCATCGGCCAAAAGCGCCAAAGAATTTGAAGCATATCCAAAGCCTATTTCTGCCACCATTGTCACAAAAGTAATAGCCACAACCAAAGCAGTTTTGTATTGAAATTTGCCAATTTGTGTGGTATTTTCGTGAGAATGATCGTGGCTATGGCTATGGTCGTGTATCGGGCTCGCTATTTTGTGCATCTGGTTGGTCGGCAATAAAATTTGAATATTACTAAAAAAATGAAAGTTGTATCTTAATGTGTGAGCATTTCTACTTCGACCTCTTCAGCTTCCATATTTCCCCAATTATTTAACCCTGTAAGTCTTAATTCCTTCAAATCATTTACTAAAATAGGGTCGTATTTTACGGCCACTCTGATATAATTGTCGGTAAAACCGTGTATTAATCCATTTTCAATATCATTTTCAAAGATAACTGCAAAGCTATTGCCAATATTTTGCTCGTAGAAGTAGCGTTTCTTTTTCTCAGATAAACTCCGTAGTTGGGTGGTGCGTTCGTCTCTGCCTTTCTGACTTACAATCTCTCCCAAATTGATAGCATGTGTGTTTTCTCGTTCCGAATAAGTGAAAACGTGCAGATACGAAATATCGAGTTGGTTTAAAAAAGCGAAAGTTTCAAGGAAATCGGCCTCTGTTTCGCCAGGGAAACCAGTGATAACATCTGCACCAATGCAGCAATGCGGCATTAATTGCTTGATTTTTGCAATGCGCTCGGCATACAGATCTGTTTTGTATCGCCTACGCATGAGTTTTAGTATTTTATCGCTGCCCGATTGCAAGGGTATGTGAAAGTGTGGAACAAATCGTTTGCTTTTCGCCACAAATTCAATCACTTCATCGGTAAGTAAATTGGGCTCGATAGAAGAAATCCGGAATCTTTTGATGCCGTCTATTTCATCTAAAGCTCGGATAAGATCTATAAATTTTTCTTGTCTGACCCCATTATGCAAACCAAAATCGCCAATATTTACGCCCGTAATTACAATTTCATTTATTTGTGTGAGGGCAATTTCTTTGGCCGATTTTACAATATTTTCAATATAATCGCTTCTACTATTGCCCCTTGCCAGCGGAATTGTACAAAAAGAGCAAGTGTAATCGCAGCCATCTTGCACTTTCAAAAATGAACGCGTGCGATCGTTGAGCGAATAGGCTGTGTTGAAAATGGTGGCTTGATCGATTTCTGAAGCGAAAATCTTTTTTTCTTTTTTTTCAAAAGTGCCAAGCAATTCTATAAGCCTGAATTTTTCGGCAGCACCCAATACTGCATCTACGCCAGGAATATCAATTATTTCTTGTGGCTTTAGCTGAGCGTAGCAACCAATAATGGCAATAAATGCACTAGGTGATATTTTCAGGGCTTCTTTTACTACTTTTTTACATTTTTTGTCTGCATTTTCCGTCACTGAGCAAGTATTGATGACATAAATATCTGGTTTGTCTTCAAAGTTTACTTTTAAAAAACCATTTTGCTCAAATTGGCGCCCAATGGTTGAAGTTTCAGAAAAATTAAGTTTGCAGCCAAGTGTATAAAAAGCGACTCTTTTCATGTTGCAAAATTAGTCGTTTTTTGCCACAAATAAAAAGCGAAGTTCTTGTATTAAAAGGAATAAAATAGATGAAAATTAAATTAAATTAAAAAATTTGATTTAAACACAAACCAAAATCAACATTGTAACTATTTGATTATCAATAAATTAATATATTGTCCCCTCAATTGTCCCCTTACATTTAACAATTAGACAACATTTGCACTCTAGTTTTGAGCCATCGAAACGAAAAATCTGTGCTCAAATGAAAAATATTTTCAAATACCTTTTATTGGTCTTTATCTTTCTAAATGTTTGCGAAATCTACGCTGCAACTATCAAGGGAACTGTGGTAGATGGCAAAACAAATGAGCAAATTATTGGGAGTACTGTTTATTTAACGGGAACTACTTATGGCACACAAACTGGGCTTGATGGCAGTTTCGTAATTAGAAATGTGCCTGCTGGCAAATATGAGATCAATGCAAGTTATATAGGATACAAGCCATTTTTATCAGTAATTAAAGTTGAAAACGAAATTGATACAAAATTTGTAGAAATAGAGATAAATGAGCAAAATACAGACCTGAACGAAGTAGTAGTAGAAGGCGAGGTAGACAAAACTACGGATGAATACGCCTCTAAAGGCATTCAAAACTCGCTGCAGGTGCTAAATGTAGTTTCCGCCAAAACAATAGAAGTAAGCCCCGATCTTACTGTGGCCAATGTGTTGCAAAGGGTGAGTGGCGTAACGATCGAGAGAAATCAAAATGGTGACGGGCAACATGCCATTATCCGTGGAATGGATAAACGATACAATTACACTCTGGTAAATGGAATTAAAATTCCAAGCCCCGATAGTAAAAATAGATACGTACCACTTGATATTTTCCCTGCCGATTTGCTTGATAGGCTTGAGGTATCAAAATCACTTACGCCCAATATGGAAGGCGATGCCATAGGAGGCGTGATAAATATGGTGATGAAAGATGCACCAGCTCGATTTATGGTGAATGCGAATGTTGGGACAGGTTATGGGCAATTGTTTTTCGACAAAAGCTATACTTCATTCAACCAAAAAAACTTTCAAAATGAATCGCCAGTTGAAAAAAGGGGAACTAGCTATTCAGCTCAACCAAGCGACTTTTCAACCGAAAATCTGAATTTTAGTGATATTACACCCGCGCCAAACGCTGTATTTGGGTTGTCTATTGGCAATCGATTTTTGAATAATAAATTGGGTGTGATTGTGGCCGGAAGCTATCAAAACACTTACAGAGGTGCCGATAGCAAGCTTTTTGAAGTGGAAACTCAATACAATAATAATGCTACTAAAATTACTGAAATTGATGTGCGCAAATTTTCGGCACAGCAAATCAGAAGTGGTGTTCACGCGAAAATTGACTATAAACTCAATCCTTCCAATAAAATAAGTATTGTTGCTTCTTATATTAATTTGAAAGATATCCAATCGAGAATTTCTTCTGATACTAACTTAGTAATAAGCCGCAATGGTGCAGGAACAGGACGTGGCAGCAATAAATTTAGAAGCAGGTTAGAAAATCAATCGATTTACAATGCCACTTTGCAGGGCGACCATTCAATCATTAGTAATTTGAAAGTGCGATGGTCGGCAGTGTATTCACTCGCCACATTTTTAAATCCAGAGCAGAGCGATATTGAAACTACTTATGGTAGAACTTTAGATTCAGGAGCGATCGCAATTGAGACTCCCAACTTTGCCAGCAACAAAAGACGATGGACCAGAAATTCTGACCAAGACGTGGCAGCTTATCTTAACATTAATTATTCCCCAACCATTGCTGGCCAAAAAATTGAATTTTCTATTGGTGGACTGCAAAGATTTAAAAACAGAGATAATTTCTTTAATGAATATAAATTGTTGCCTGATCCCACCATTCAGGCTTACACTGGCAGTAATCTGCAAACATTTACTTATGCGGGAAACATAGGAATTGGATCTATTGGTAATGCCTACAATTATACAGCCTATGAAAATGTAACTGGCATTTACGGAATGCTAAAATTGCAAGTACGTAATGTACAATTTATTGCAGGTGCAAGAAATGAAATCACAAGTTTCGGTTGGGAAAGCGAGGCTGATAAATCGACAGAGGGAAAAACTGGAGCCATAAAGTACAATAATTTACTACCCTCAGCCCATTTCAGGTATATCTTAAACAGCAAAACAAACCTTCGTGGTTGCTATTATGCCTCGATAAGTCGCCCTGGATTTTTTGAAGTTACCCCTTATGTAGATAATAATGATGATTATATTGAGGCTGGAAATCCTAAACTGAAACACACCACAGCCGATAATTTTGATTTGAGGTATGAGTTTTTCCCAAAGCCACTCGATCAGCTATTGATTGGTGGATTTTTCAAAATAATCAAAAATCCGATTGAATACGCTTTTGTAGAAAAGCAAGCAGCCATACAATTGCAACCTGGTAATTTTGGAACTGCCACCAACTATGGATTTGAGATCGATTTTACAAAGTATTTTAGAATTTTCGGAATCAGAGCAAACTACACCTTTACAAATTCGGAAATCACCACCTCTAAAACATATCGATACACAGAAAACAACCCCGATGGTAGTACAAACCAACGGTCGAGGCAAGAAAACCAAACCAGACCATTGCAAGGGCAATCAATGCACAATGGAAATGTATCTCTATTGTTAAAAGATCAAAAAAGCGGTTTTGATGCTCAACTGGCTATGGTATACACTGGCAGAAGAATCGTGCAAGTATCAAATTACAAAGATGGAGATTTTTGGCAGAAAGATTTTATACAACTGGATTTTTCGGCAGAGAAACGAATTTCTAAAATGCTAACCTTGTATGTGAAGGTCAACAACATCCTCAATACGCCTTACGAGGTGGTGATTTATCAACCATTTGTTGCTGAAAGTTCTGCTATGCAAGCTCCATTTCAGTCAGAAGGTAAAGACATATTGATTAAACAAGAATTTTACGGCCAATCGTATTTCGCAGGGCTAAGATTTAAACTCCAGTAATTATTTATTCAAACTCAAACTTTCTTTATTCAAACTCAAACTTTCTTTAAAAATGAAAACCATTAAACTCAAACATATAGCCCTATATGCGGCTATTTCAGCCACTTGGATGTCGTGCAGCACCAATGAAGAAGTGCAAATTTCGCAAGCAGAATTTAAAATAGGCGAAGAAATATCTACTACCACACTTGCAGGTTCTGTAAAAGGCACAATGGCATCTGGGAAAACTTATTATTTCTCTTCTGATTTAACTGTGAATGAAGGCGACACTTTATTTATGCAGCCTGGAAGCACTTTGATCGCCATTGGCGATGGGGCTACGCCAGCCACAAGTCCGATGATAATTGTAAATGGGGCATTTTTCAGCTTAGGCACCAAAGAAAAGCCAAATCTTATTTCTGTAGAAGAAAAAAATAGAGGCTATCAAAATGCATTTAAAGGGTATTGGGGTGGCATCGCCTATGGCCCAAATAGTGCAGACGCAGTCATAAAATGGACAAGATTGGAATATGCAGGCGGCCCTGCCGGTCCCAACACCAATCCGGCTCTGTACGATGATGGCGACCCTCGCTACACCATTACTTATAGCAATATCAACGGCAATTTTGTGCTTGAAGATTCATGGATTCGATTTTCAAAAGACGATGGCATGCGTGTAGAAGGTGGCGGAAAGGTAAACATTATGCGAAACACATTTGAATACAATGGCGAATCGGGTGGCGAGGCCATCAACATCAAAAGTGGTACTGTAGGCAATATTGCTTACAATTTGATGGTTGGTGCTTGTACCAATGGACTTAAACATTCAAACTCTGGTGGCACAACGATTCAGACTAACATCAAATATTACAATAATACAATGATAAATGGTGGTGCCAGAAAAATTCAGGCAGGCAGGGGCGGTTCGATCAATGTAGAGCAAAATGCTAAGGGCGAATATTACAACAACTTGATCGTAAATTGTCGTTTTGGTCTGCGGATAGTACGAGATGCTGATGTTGCCAACGTCAAATATGACAACAATTTTTATTACGGCAATGCCAATTTGATTGTTGGACAATTTAACGCCACCTCTGGTGTGGGCACAAAAGCACCGAACGATGTGCAAGGTGCGGCCAAAGAAAACGATCCCAAATTCAAAAACTTCAATGTAGAAGCTACACCTGATTTCAATGTTTCTCCTTTCAATTCGTTCCCTACGGCAGTTTCTTCGCAATATGAAGCGATGAATATGGTGGGTACTTCCGATTTCCGATTGCAAAGCGATTCGCCATGTATTGGCAAAGGAAAGACCGATTTTGCGCCTTTCGATAATGTGAATATCTCTATTCAAGCGCTAAAACCTACAGTGACACCCCCAGGAAAAGATGCTGGTGCATTTCAGACAGACGGCAGTGGCAATCAGCACTTTATTCAATAAA
>JBJXGB010000194.1:0-45496 GCA_046152935.1 Cytophagales bacterium | reverse complement strand
GGCGAACCCATTACATGATCGCCCACGTTTGGCATGGCCTTCAGTACTTTCATAGGTTCAGGCGTAGCCAGTTTTTTGTGCATTTCTATAATGGCAGTTGTTTTCACCACATTGTCTTGGTTTAGCTCATCTTTGTAATAATACAAATTAAGCGTGGGTTGTGTTACTTTGGCGTAATAGTGGTCTTTCATCGTAGATTCGAGAAGTTGTTCGAGTTCGGCAGCCGATTCTAGCCTATATTTGGTATACCAATATTTTTTGAATTCGTCCGACTGCCCTTCGATCACATTATCAGTGCCATTTTTTACGATGCGAGCCAATGTCAAGCCCCAAGGGTTGTTCAAGATAACAGCGGTAGGGTCGTTGATGGCAATATTGGGCGACATATTTACGATTGCCTTCACTATTGGGTATTTACCTGCCATCAAGATGTTGAGCGTGCCGCCTGTCGAAGTGCCCATCAATATTACCGAATCGCCAAGCGACATACCTATTGCCAATGCCTCTTTGGCCGTTTGCCAGAGCCTATCGCAGGTAAAATTTACCATCAAATCGGCAGAATCTAATCCATGATCGGCCAAGCGAGACAAATACAAATTGCAGCCAAAAGCCTTCGCAATTCGTCTATGGACTGGGTTTCCCTCTTCTTGACTAGCTGAAAAGCCGTGCACATACACAATTGCGTATTTTGTCTTTTGCTTCACACTATCGTTTGCCCACACGATACGAGCCTGATTATCAGGCTTTACTGGATGTTGTGCCTCGGTGGCAGCCACGTCTTTTTCAAGCTGCTCCAAATCCTGGCTTACGATGGGTAGCGTCTCGTTTAAAATGGGTGTTTTAGGAGCAGGACCTACGATGTATAAAATTACACCACACAAAAGGACGAATACAATTTTTGTTAATAATTTCATATTTGGTCGAATGTTTATAGATAAATGTAAATACTAATATGTAGCTAAACTAAATACTTCGGTCGAATATTTGGCTAATTTTTCTTTGCCACTCAGAAAAGATAAATCAGACACAAAAGCAAAACCAGCCACAGTAGCACCTTGCATTTTTACCAGTTCACATGCAGCCGTTGCAGTGCCACCTGTGGCCAACAAATCGTCATGAACCATCACTTTCCAGCCTTTTTTAAAAGCATCGGTATGCACTTCCATCGTGGCAGTGCCGTATTCAAGCGAATAACTGTAAGAAAGTGTTTCGTAGGGCAATTTGCCCATTTTTCTAATGGGAATAAACGGAATTTGAAGTTCTTGGGCTATGAGCATGCCAAACCAAAAGCCACGGCTCTCAATACCAGCCAACGCATCGGGCTTTTGAATGGCAATCTTTTGGCTCAAATCGCGTGTTATTTCCTGGCAAAGTGCAGGATTTTTGAGAATAGGCGTAAGATCTTTAAAATAGATACCCTGCTTGGGGAAATCTTTTACCTCGCGAATGGCGTGTTTGATTTTTTCTTCTAAGGTCATTTTATAAACAACTTTTCTTTCTCAAATATAGATTTTTTTTCAGTATCGACAAATTCATTATTCATTCCCACAACATACTTTTCTTTGAAAAAAACAGTATGTTTGCTGCACAATAGAAAGCAATGGCACAAAAAATATTACTAACTGGTTCTAATGGACTTTTAGGGCAGAAATTGGTGGAATTGATCGTAGAAAAAGGCGAATTTGAACTGATTGCCACAGGAAGAGGAGAAAATCGACTTTCAAAATACCAAGACAAATACACGTACCATTCGCTCGATATTGCCGACAAAAATGCCGTTTTTCTGGCTTTTGACACATTTAAACCTTCCGTTGTCATCCATTGTGCAGCGATGACAAATGTAGACCAATGCGAACTTAATAAAGAAGATTGTTGGCTGCAAAATGTAGTAGCCACCAGAAATATGGCAGAAGCCTCGTTAAAATATGGCGTATTTTTGATACATCTCTCTACCGATTTTATTTTTGACGGACAAAAAGGGCCATTAACTGAAGATGAAAAACCTGCACCCATTAGCTTTTATGGCTACAGCAAACTAGTGGCAGAGGAAATCATCCAAAAGATGGACGGTTTGAAATGGAGTATTGCCCGTACGGTGCTTGTGTATGGCATTGCCGAAGACATGAGCCGCACAAACATTATACTCTGGGTGAAAAAATCGCTCCAAGACAAAAAACAAATAAAAGTGGTAAACGACCAATGGCGTACCCCAACTTTGGCAGAAGATTTGGCAATGGGTTGTTATCTAATCGCACAAAAAAGAGCTGAGGGCATTTTTAATATTTCGGGTAATGAATTTCTAAATCCATTAGAAATGGCGTACAAAACAGCTCATTATTTCAAACTCGACATTTCTTTTATTACCCAAGCCGATTCCTCAACATTTACACAATCAGCCAAACGCCCACCCAAAACTGGCTTTATTATCGACAAGGCTATCAACGAATTGGGCTACAAACCACATACTTTTGATGAAGGCATAGCGCTATTGGCAAGCCAAATGAAATAGGAAACTGTTTTTGTAAAAATGGAAGCGTTGAAATTCGCTAATTACCATTATTTGAATGTTAAAAAGATGTATTTTGGCATAAAATTCCTACTTTGAAATTTCCATTTTACATAGTCCTTTCGTTGTTTTTAGCTTCCACTGCACTTTTTGCAGAAAAAGTATTTGAGTTGAATGAAACAAAAGACGATAATGGGAATGGAATAATGTATTTGGTAGATTCCAGTGCTGCTTTCAATATAAATTCTATTCAGCAATATCCTACTTATACCCAATTCAAAACCTTTACTGAGAGTGATGTTCCTAATCTTGGACAGATTTATTATGGCATTTGGTTTCAATTCAAATCGGCTTGCAGAGAGCCGCATTGCATCAACAAAACCTATTTTTTTGTAGTTGATAATGCCCAAATCGATAGCCTCAGTTTCTATTCTTTAGA
Source organism: Cytophagales bacterium (assembly GCA_046152935.1). Classification (GTDB taxonomy): domain Bacteria; phylum Bacteroidota; class Bacteroidia; order Cytophagales; family UBA9547; genus CAZMFZ01. Next base: position 42,551 of record JBJXGB010000194.1, on the reverse strand, counting down.
AAATAAAAAACTTATTTCTACTCAAATACAAGGATTAAAAGTACCATTCAAAAACAGAATTATCGCTCATCAATCCTTGGTTTTTGCAGTGAAACATACTAAAATAGGCGAGCAAAGCCATTTTATGTTGATGAAAGGCAGAGATACCAAATTTCTGCCCATTTCTATCAATTCGCACCATAATTTTCTAGTAGAATCTGCACAATTCGATACTTATGTAGCACTGTATGTAGGCATATTTTTAGCCATGATTTTTTATAATCTGTTTCTGTTCTTTTCTACCAAAGAACCAGCATTTTTATACTATGTGCTATATATGTCAACTTTTATGGTGGTTCAGTTGAGTGTGCAAGGTTTTACGATTCGACTAATGCCCGTTTTGAGTTGGCATACTTTTTCCATCAATCTTATTCTATTGTCTTCGGCAAGTTTTTTTGCCTTGCGGTTTTCGAAGAGTTTTTTGGAGATCAATCTTTTAAATAAAAAACTATCTCAATTGTCGTATCTGGCTGATTTTATGGTGCTAACAGCTACTATTGGTGGCATATTCACTTTTTTTACCGATGCACTCGACCCATTTCTCAATCTTTTTATCATTTTTGTAATCCTTATTTGTGTCATTTTTATTATATTTTTTGGGGTTTATGCCTATCGTAAAGGGGTGCGAGCTGCAAGATACTTTTTAATAGCATGGGGTTTGTTACTAATCGGCATCTTGCTTCGTTCGTTGGTTGAGGTAAATCTCGCGCCCGTCAATTTTGTAACATTATATGCTTCGCAAATTGGGTCTGTTTTGGAAATGCTTTTGCTTTCGATGGGGCTTGCAGATCGGATTAACCAAGCGAAGGTAGAAGTAAACAAAGCACAACTGAAAACAATTGATTTGCTCATTCAAAACGAGCAAACGCTAGAGAAAAAAGTTTCGCTTCGTACGGTAGAGCTGCAAATGCTGAATGATGAATTGAAAGTTTATTTGTCGCAACTTGAAGTGGAGAAAAAAAAATCTGAAAATCTTCTGCTTAATATTTTGCCAGAAGAAGTGGCATCTGAACTGAAACTGAAAGGACAAGCAACGCCAAAATATTTCGAACAGGCCACAGTACTGTTTGCCGATTTGGTAAATTTTACAAGTTTCGCAGAAATAAATTCACCACAAAGTATGATTGAAAATTTGAACGAACTTTTTGAAAAATTTGATGATATATGTGTAAGAAACGGACTTGAAAAGATAAAAACAATTGGCGATTGCTACATGGCTGCGGGTGGCTTGCCAACAGCAAATACCACCAATGCCATCGATGCCGTGCGTTCAGCTTTGGAAATGATGGAAATAGCCAATGCAAACAAATGGAATTTGAGAATTGGCATTCACACAGGAGCAGTGATTGCTGGGGTTGTAGGCAAACGCAAGTTTGCCTACGACATTTGGGGCGATGCTGTAAATATCGCTTCTAGGATGGAATCTAAAAGTGAAAACAACAAGATTAACATTTCAAGCGAAACCCACAATTTGGTAAAAGCTTCATTCGCTTGCACCTATCGAGGCAAAATAATGGCCAAAAACAAGGGAGAAGTAGATATGTATTTTGTAGATGGCAATATTAGCTAACAAGGCCAAGATTGACATTAGTCAAAATCTACCATCACCATTGTTTTCCGCCCTCGCATCATTGTTAAGCGGTTTCTAGCACACTTTCAGCATACAATTTATCGATCAAGGTTTGGTATTTAGCCATGATATTTCTCCTTTTCAACTTCAAAGTAGGTGTCATTTCGCCAGATTGTATCGTCCATTCATCCTTGATGAGGGCTATTTTTTTTATTTGCTCATACTTGGCATAGCCTAGATTCATCGTATCAACTTCTTGCTGAATTCGGTGTTTCACCTCAACATTTTTGATCATCTCCTCATTGGTTTTGCAATCAATGCCTTTTAGTTCGCACCAATCTTTTACAAAAGCAAAAGCTGGAACGATCAAGGCTGCAGGAAAGCGTTGAGATTCTCCGATCACCATTATTTGTTCAATAAATCGGCTCTCTTTAAATTTATTTTCCATGTTGCCAGGTGCAATATATTTGCCACCTGAAGTCTTGAACATTTCTTTTTTACGATCAGTAATTTTTAGAAATTTCCCATTTTCCACCATTTCGCCAATATCTCCCGTATGTAACCAACCTTCGCTATTGATGGTTTCGGCTGTTAAATCAGGTCTTTTGTAATAGCCCATCATTACATGGGGGCCTTTGGTTAATATTTCGCCATCTGCGGCAATTTTCACTTGCACACCTGGAAAAAGTGGACCAACAGTGCCAATTTTTCTATCTTTTTCTTCCCAGTGATTTACAGCAATTACAGGGCTGGTTTCGGTGAGCCCGTAACCTTCCATAATGACAATTTGTGCGGCCGAAAAAACCCTTGCCAAGCGAGGCTGCAAAGCCGCTCCACCAGATACCACTACTTTTAGTTCACCCCCCAAGGCTTCTCTCCATTTGCTAAATATCAACTTGTTCGCCAACTTCAATCGAAAATTAAACCACCAACCCTGATTGGTATTGAGTTCATACTGCATTCCTAAGTCGTGTGCCCAAAAGAATAGCATCTTCTTTATTCCTGTCAATTCAGCACCTTTTGCGACAATTTTGTCATATACTTTTTCCAGTAAGCGCGGCACAGTAACAAAAATATGCGGATGCACTTCTTTCAAATTATCAGAAATGGTATCCATACTTTCTGCGTAATAGATCGAAAGTCCGTTTGACTGGTACACATAACACATCATGCGTTCGTACACATGGCACAAAGGCAAAAAGCTAAATGCCTTACATTGGTAATTGACTGGCATCAACTCTTTTGCAGATTTGCTTTGGCTAACTACGTTACTATGAGACAACATTACACCTTTGGGGGTGCCTGTGGTACCAGAGGTATATATCATCGTGAGTAAATCGCTAGGTAAAACGGCAGCTTTGTAAGGTTCCAATTTTGCAAAATCGGCCTCATTTACATTTTCTGTGATCGATTTCCAGTGAACGGCTCCAGGGACGACATCGAATGTGTAAATCTTCACATCTCTGCCGGCCACAGCTTCAGTTGCTTTGAGAAAAAGCTCTTCATTGGCCACAAATATGATTTTTGCTTCAGAATCTTTGAAAATAAATTTATAATCTTCTATGGTGATATTTGGATACACTGGTACACTTACTGCACCTAGCTGCTGAATTCCCATGTCCACAAAATTCCATTCTGGTCGGTTTGATGAAACAATTGATACTTTATCATCTTTACCAATACCCAGATTCATCAAGCCAACACTGATTTGATTCGCAATTTTGAAATATTCAGCTGTGCTATATTTTACCCATTCGCCATTTACTTTGCTGGCAAGTGAATCAGCCTTTGGAAATTTGGCTAGTTGATAAGGTAGTATTTCGAATACTCTTGTAAATTCCATAAATGTAAAAATTAGATTCCGATCTTTTTGATTTTGGTGATTAGTATAGTCATTATACAATATTTTGTGAAAATGGTTATACTTTGAATGAATAAAATTGAAAATTAGTATCGGGCAACGAAAAGTCGTAGCAGGATGGGGGGAAAAATGGCTTGTACGCTAGTTCGTACCAAAGTTGAAAACTTTCTGGAAGATGACAACGGTATTAAAAAAAATTACAATCTAGCCAGATCGTGAATGCTACAAATATCTGAAATAGAGAGAAAGGAAAGGTATTTTCCATCAATTATTTCATGCTCATCTCTTTCTTGGTCACTAAAAGCTTTGATAGCTTCAAACTTTAATAAAGGCACAAAAAATGTCTTCCATTATTGAGTTCTATCAATAATTCTTTGTGAGAAATAAAATCGATTTTCTCCATTATTAACTCCTCTTCTACTACCTCGGTCATATTCTTACAGCTTCAATTTTATCTTGATTATAGAATTTATTCAACAAATCCATTAAAAGAGGTTCATTTTTTTGATTTATATCTTCAATTTCCTTCAATTGTTTCTCAGTAAAATCACCTCTTTTATTTTTGTCAAGCAAAATGTCTGGCTCTAGCCAAAATTTGCAGGAGGATTTGTAACCTTTTCTTACGTAGATAGCATGAATATGTCGTCTCAGCTCGTTAATATCAGATCCATAAAGAAGAAATATATATTTTGCTGTAATAATTAGCTTGCCTATTTAAAAAAGAGTTGATCGATTTCTCAAATATTGGATTAAAATCACAAATTCTTCTCTATAAAAGTAGTCATCATCTGGTACAAATGCATTCGCGTATTACCACCTGATATGCCATGATTTCTATTGGGGTAATAAAAAGAATCGAACTGCTTTCCAGCTTTGATGAGGGCATTTTCCATTTCAACAGCATTCTGAAAATGTACATTATCATCGCCAGTACCATGTATTAGCAAGTATTTTCCTTTCAGTTTATTGGCATTTTGAAGTGGAGAATAGGCATCGTAGCCCAAAGTGTTGTCTTGTGGATTTTTCAAAAAACGCTCGGTATAAATAGAATCATAAAAGCGCCAACTGGTAACTGGAGCTACTGCAATGGCCATTTTAAACACATCAGCCCCGAAAAGTATAGCCAAGCTAGACACATAACCGCCATAACTCCAGCCAAAAATTCCAATTCTATTGGAATCGACCCAAGGTTTTGAGCCCATATATTTGGCAAAATCAATTTGATCTTCCGTTTCAAATTTACCTAACTGTCTGGTAGTCAATTTCTTAAACTCAGCACCTTTGCCGCCCGTACCACGGTTATCAACACAAGCTACTATATAGCCTTTTTGTGCCAACAGCTCGAACCAGAGTCGATTTCGTCCATTCCACGATTTCAATACTTGCTGAGAACCAGGTCCGCCATATAAAAACATAAAAATTGGATACTTCTTAGTACTATCAAAATTAGCAGGTTTTAATGTCCAAAAATTCAAACTGGTGGTGGTAGAAATGGCAAATTCACCAAATTCAAATTTTCCTTTTTCGTACTCGCTCCAATTGTTTTGAAATGAGATATTCTGCTCCAAATCTTTCAATTTTTTTCCGTCCGAATTATAAAGCGCCACTTGCAGTTTGTTTATTTCAAAAAAATAATCGAGATAAAAATTTGCATTTTCATTCATCACGATGGTATGTTCTCCCTCTCCAACTGACAATCTCTTCTTTTTATTCCCCTCAAAATCAATTACATACAATTGTTTTTCGGTGCTAGATGCTTCTTTTGAAGTGTAAAACACCAATCCCTTCGCTTCATCGATACCCACGATTTCAGATACCTCCCATTCTCCTTTGGTAATCTGTTTTATTAATTTCCCATCAACAGCATATCTGTAAATATGCCTGAATCCATCATTTTCATTTGTCACCATTAATGAATTATCTACTTTTAGATACTGAAAATTATCATCAATTTCCACATAATCTTTTGAAGTAAATGTTAGTATCGGATTGGCTTTGGAGGAACTTATATCAAAATGCACGATTGAAAGGCTATCTTGATTTCTGTTCAGAACTCTAACAGACAGAATATCAGGCTGTTGCGTCCAATTTATTCTCGGGATATATTGATCATTGTTTTTTCCATTTATTAAAGTGGTAGTAGTTTTTGTGTCGATATCATACAGCAAAATAGAAACTTCTGCATTCTTTTCTCCTGCTTTTGGGTATTTCAATTTGTAATCTTGTGGGTACAATTTGCCCCAAATTTGTATGTTGTAATCTTTTACTTGCGATTCGTCAAACCTAAAGAAAGCAATTTTCTTACTGTCATTGCTCCATTCGTACGCTCTAGTGAGCTCCAATTCTTCTTCGTATACCCAATCGCTATGGCCATTTATGATTTTGTTATATTCCCCATCATTAGTAATTGCTATTTCAGTTTGAGTAGACAAGTCTTTGATATAGAGATTGTTGTCTTTAGTAAAAGCCAATTTCTTGCCATCGGGAGAAAAACTAACATTGCCAACTTTTTGCCTTTTGCTTACGTAAAAAATTGTCTTTGTTTTACGATCAAAAATAAAATAAAGGGCTTTTTCTGAATAGCGATAAATGTGTTCTGTATGCGTTTTGATTAATATTTTTGCTTCGTCTGGCGAGAAGCTATATTCGTCAATAGCCAAAGGAAGAGAATCGATGGCCGTCACCAATTGGGTGGATCGCACGATGGTTTTCATTTTTCTATCAGTCAATAGATCGTATTCATTTATTTCATAACCGTCTTTGGCGTCAATCAATTTTGAGTAAGACTTACCTGATTTCATCCATTGAAAGCCCTCAAATGATCTCATTTGAAGTTTATTGCTTTGCCAAATATCTTCTAAAGTCAACTTTTTGAGTTGAGCAAATGCAGTAAAAACATAAAAAACGATAATTGTGCTTGAAAGTGAAATGCGAGCAAAACCTGATGACATATTTTTACTTTAAATATTAGCTAGTATAAAAAGACAAAGGGAATCCTTTCGAGATTCCCTTTATAAATTGAAACAAAGCTATAAATTATGCCAAAACAGCATCTAATTTTTTAGCCAAAGCAGCTTTTGCAACTGCTCCAACTTGCTTATCTACTATTTCACCATTTTTGAAAAATAGCAAAGTTGGAATTGAACGAATGCCAAATTTCGAGGCCGTATTTGGATTCATATCTACATTTACCTTGCCGACTATGGCTCTACCTTCGTAGTCGCCTGCTAGTTCTTCAACAGCAGGGCCAATCATTTTACATGGGCCACACCATTCTGCCCAAAAATCTACTAGTATTGGTTTGCCAGAGCCTATTATTTCTTCAAAATTTGCGTCCGTTATTTCGACTGCCTTGTGTGTATCAGTTGTCATTTTCTGGTTTTGTTAACATTCATTCATAATTACAATAATACGAATTCAAAGGTTCAATATTGAAAAAAAAATTGCTATCTGAGTTTTTCCATTGTCACTTTTGCCTTTTGGCAAATACCACCCACTGGCGGATTGAATTTAGCCACGCTTACTTTTACGGCCAAAACATCGCCAAATTCTAAAAAAACACGCTCAATAATACGTAAAGATATTGTTTCGAGCAATTTGGTCGGCATGGCCACCACTTCTTTTACAATTCTGTACATTGTTTCATAATCGATCGTTTTGGTGAGATCATCATTGGCTGCCGAATCGCCAACATTGGCTGTAATGCAAATATCGACTCCATATTTGTTCCCAATTTTCCGCTCTTCGCTATAAAAGCCGTGGTAGGCAAAAAATTCAAGTCCTTCTAGATTTATTTCTGCAAGCATAAAAACTCATTTTTCGCGTGTGTACGATTTTCGCTTAAACCAACTATTAAATTACTTTCAAATAAAGCACCTTTAAATAAAAAACTTCCCGAAAGTTTAAAACTTTTGGGAAGTTTTCGTAAGTTGGAGATCGGAGAGTGAGATGCTTATATAATTAACATCGCATCTCCGTAGGTCAAAAAGCGATAATTTTCTTTAATAGCTACATCGTAAGCTTCTTTTATCAATTCAAAACCACCAAAAGCGCTTGCCATCATTAATAAAGTAGAATCGGGCGCGTGAAAATTGGTAATAAAAGCGTTACAAATCTTAAAATCGAATGGTGGGAAAATGAATCTGTCTGTCCAAATATCATTTGGTTTCAACCGATTGCTGGCCGATACAGACGATTCCATCGACCTCAAAACAGTACTTCCTACAGCACAAACTCTTCTTTTTGCCTCTAGTGCTACGTTTACTTTGTCGACAGTATGTTCAGGAATAATAAAATGTTCTGAATCCATCTTGTGTTTTGTCAAATCTTCCACATCAACGGCACGAAAGGAGCCAAGACCGACATATAATGTCATAGTGTCGATTTGCACGCCTTTCAATTCAAATCGTTTTACAAGTTGCTTTGTAAAGTGCATTCCCGCAGAAGGTGCTGCCACAGAGCCCAATTTGTTTGCAAAAATAGTTTGAAAACGTTCTCTGTCTTCAGGCTCTACTTTCCTTTTTATGTATTTGGGAATGGGTGTTTCGCCCAATTGATCGATCACTTTCATAAAATCTTCAGAAGTGCCATCAAATAAAAAACGAATCGTACGGCCTCTCGATGTAGTATTATCGATCACTTCGGCTACCAGCTCGCCTTCGCCAAAATACAGCTTGTTACCAACTCTTATTTTACGTGCCGGATCTACCAACACATCCCACAAATGTGCCTCTTTACCCAATTGACGCAATAAAAACACCTCAATCTTGGCTCCCGTTTTCTCTTTGTTGCCATACAATCTGGCTGGAAATACCATCGAGTCGTTTACTACCATTACATCATCTTCTTCAAAATAATTGAGAATGTCTTTAAAAGTCTTGTGCTCAATTGTTTTGCTAGCTCTGTTTATCACCATCAACCTGCAATCGTCTCGATTTTCAGTAGGATATTGTGCAATGAGCTCGGGAGGCAAAGTATAGCTGAATTCTGACAACTTCATCAGTAGATATGGGTTTAATGTCGGATGGGAAATCGGGTGCTTGACAATCAAGTCGAATGCTGAAATACCTAGTAAAATAGACAAAACAGACTATTCCCAAAAAAGGAGTGCAAAATTATAAAAAATGCGTTTCATTACAAAACTTTATTTTTTATTTTTAGTAGTTGAGAGAAATTTTCTTTCAGGCATCCTCATTTTTTTCTACTTTTATTTAGCAGACCAAGGCAAAACTACTCGTTGCAAATTTGTATTTTCCAGCACCAAAAAACATTTAAAACTTGTCTTCAATAGCTTGATAAAATGTCGTTTTTAAGCCATTTTTTTCTCTAAAATCACGAAAGACTGGGCTTTTATCTGCATCGATTGGCTTTCCAAAAGTAAGGTAGCGATTGGCGTTTGTGTTTCGAGCCAATTCGGATCTGAAGAGTCGAAAATTCTTCGAAATGGTTGGGTAGAATGGTTGAAATACGGCTCATTTGTTAGTCCAAAATTAAAAATCATAATCACTTTATCGTTTTCATTCATTCTTTCAAAAGCCAAAATATTGCCGTTTTGCACAGGCTGAACAAATACGCTAGTTCTCTCTTTCGACTGCATGGCTGGATGCGATTTTCGAAATTGAATTAAATATTTGTAGTATTTCAACAGCAAAGCTGCTCTGGCAGTGTTGATATTCCACGACAGTTTCGATTTTTGAAAAGTTTCCAACGCTTGTGGTTCTGAAAATTGATCTTTTAAATTAAAATATAAAAACTCCTTTTTCCGGCCTTCGTTTACTTTTTTTCCAAGTTCATCGCTGTGGCTTGTGAAAAAGAGAAATGGATTTTGCTCACCATATTCTTCGCCCATAAACAATAAAGGCACGTAAGGCGAGAGCAAGACGGCAGCAGCAGCCAGCTTCATCTGCTCGAAATTTAGCAAATTTGAAAGCCGATCGCCCAAAGCTCGATTGCCAATTTGGTCGTGATTTTGAGAAAAAACCACAAATTGGGCATAAGAATTCTCATTGGCCCTGGCACCAAAAAGTTTTTTTCTGTGCTGCGAATAAACGCCATCATAGACATAAGTGTCTCTAAAAGCTTTTTCTAGGTGGCTCAATGTGCCAAAGTCTTCATAGTAGCCATCTTTTTCATTCGTAAGCACGCAATGCAAGGCATGATGAAATTCATCTACCCATTGTCCAGCGAGCTGATAACCACCTTTCTCTTTAGAATTTATGTATTGTGGATTGTTAAGATCAAATTCAGCAACAAGTATTTTAATGTTCCCTGTAGAAACGCAAAGGTTTTCTACTTCATCACTAAGTATTTTTAAAAAATGATTGGCACTAAAATCGAAAATAGCATGAACTGCATCTAACCTAAGTCCATCCACATGGCATTCATCTAACCAAAAAAGGGCATTTTGAATATAATAATTGCGAACACCATCGCAGTATGCCTCATCAAAATTTAACGGATTGCCCCAAGGTGTTTTGTATTTTTCACTAAAATAAGGTGCAAAATCGTTCAAATAATTGCCTTCTGGACCTAAATGATTGTAAACTACATCTAAAATGATAGCCATTCCTGCTTTGTGTGCTTCATTTACCAATCTCTTAAACCCATCAATTCCGCCATAAGATTCTTGCGTTGCAAATGCATAGACGCCATCGTAGCCCCAATTGCGTGTGCCAGGAAACTGCGCAACTGGCATTAGTTCTATCGCATTTATGCCCAATTCTACTAAATATGGCAATTTTGATATGGCCGCAGCAAAAGTGCCTTCTTGAGAAAATGTGCCAATATGCAACTCGTAGATAACAAGCTCGGCCAATGGTAAGCCTTTCCAAGCACTATCGCCCCAACTAACATCTCGATCAATTATCTGGGAAGCAGCGTGTACTCCATCAACTTGAGAAATTGAAGCAGGATCGGGTCGAATAATTTCTCCATTAAGCCGAAATTGGTAGCGCGAACCTGACAAGATATTTTGAAGGGCAATACTCCAATAGCCAAAGTCGTCTGATATCATCTCAAAAATCTGAGGCTCTCTTCCTTCAAATATTACTTCCACTTTTTTTTTCAAAGGTGCCCACAAATTAAAAAAGCAGGCATCAATATGATAAAAAGCACCTATTTTCTGATGGAATGGATTCATTTTGGAACTTCAATTTTAAAAACTATCATTCAAAAAAATAGTGCCATTGCTTCCACGACCATCTAAAAAAGCAATGTTGGCACAGTTTTATGGATTCCCTGTTAAAAATAAACTGTAGAGAACCATGGAAACCAATTACAAAGGTCAAATAGATATGATCGACAATTTGATAATAATGAACAACGACCGTGTGGAAGGCTACGAACTTGCCAGCAAAGAGACCTTACAACACGATTTAAAAAGGATTTTTGATAAATTTGCTCAGCAAAGTCGAGGATTTGCCACCGTATTAGGAGCCGAAATTAGAAAGTTGGGGGAAGAAGCAAGTACTGCAACTTCTACTTCTGGCAAATTTCATAGGGCATGGATGGAAATAAAAACCACGATCACCGGCAAAGACCATCAAGCAACGCTAGATTCTTGCGAATATGGCGAAGACGTAATCATCGAAGCCTACAACGATGCCATTGAAAGCGATGCAACGCTTACCTCCGATTTGATGGCATTGGTACTGTCGCAAAAAAAAGAATTGAAAGAGGCACACAATACCATAAAATTATTGAGAAATACCCAAACGATTGGAATTGCCTAAACTTTTTGACGTTGAAATAGCATTTACTTTACAAGCACACATAAATGTACTGATGAATTAAACAACTCGATGCCCAAAGGCAGAAAATACGGTTTTCTATTTGTAAGTTTTTATGACAATGAATCTATGTCTTGCTCAAAGCAATGGGTCAGATGCGAAATACGACCATTTATTTATAGATGTGCCGATGACCTCGGCTGGACTAATGGCATATATTTGAAATTAAAAAGCATCTACAAATAAGGGAATGTAAAGTGAACTTCGTAGCACGCCTCCAAGAAAATTACAGTTTGGCTAAAACCTGTCATTCAAAACACCTTTTTGCAACTCTTCAATAAATATCTGTTTCAAATACCAAGTCGCCCGAATACTGACGAAGGCCATTGCTTGCATGGAGGTTTTCTTCTATTGGTAGTTCCTCATTTAATTTTGATAAAAAGACCAAAACCACACCAGCAGCAACACTCAGCAATATAGATTTTAAGATCATCATCGATTTCTTGTTTAGAATTTCACAATGGCTTAAAAAAACCATGCCAAAAAATGCAAGGTGTCTGAAAAAGTGTATTTCCATCGAAAGAGTGGAGTATGAAACATGGGCAGATGCCAGGCATAAACATGAAGGCTGCCAAACACCAAAATACCATGAAGCGAAGGTAGATCGGATGCTTGTTTAGGATGTGCAGATGCCACCAAATTCACCGTCTGAAACACAAAAAGTATACAGAGAAAAAATTCTATTTTTAATGAAATCACGAAGAGGGTCGTGTTTTTTCAAAACCACTACCCACAAAGCCGAAATACACAATATAGCAGTAGCAGGCAGTCACTACCAAAAACGCATATTGCAAGCCTACAAAATCTGCTATTGTAATTACAAACAAAGGTATGATAGCTCCACCCACAATCGATGAAATAAGCACTGCTGACCCTTCTTCAGCAAAATGACCTAACCCATTGATCCCCAACGTAAAAATGGCAGGGAACAAGATGGAATTAAAAAAGCCCACTGCTATTATCGACACTACCGCAATATTGCCAGTGGAAAATATTGAAACCAATGTAAATATTGCCGCGGCACCAGCAAAAGCGGCCACCACCTTGCGTGGCGACAAATCGCGCATGACAAAGCCCCCAATTAACCGCCCAATCATGTGACTACCCCAGTAGTATTGGAGCATTTCGATGGCTTTCCGCTCATCGATAATACCTCCGCCAATACTTGGCAGAGTAAGGTATTTTACCAAATTAGAACCAATAGAAACTTCTGCACCAACGTACACAAATATGGCGATGGAAGCCAATAGCAAATGCTTGATTTTGAATAGGTTATTGATTTCTTTGGCATCCATTTTTACCAATACTGGCATGCCTTCCGTTTTGTACTCTGGCAGTTTGGACGTGTAAAAAAGCACTCCAGTCACCACTATCAGCCCTGCCATCAGTAAATAAGGTGTTTTGAAAGCTGTAGATTCGGCTTTGATATACTCAGTTGGTGAAAGCAACGCCAAGCCTTCTTGCGAAATATCCGATAAAATATAGATCAGGTAAGCTCCAAAAATGATCGTTACAATTCTGCCCAACGAATTTAGAGATTGTGCAAAAGTGAGGTTTGAAGCTGCTTTTCTGGGTGTGCTTTGCAATACTACATATCCATTTCCTGCAATTTGTAGAAATGTAATGCCACAGGCTACCACAAACAAAGATACCAATAGAGTAATAAAGTGCATATCGCCCATGCCGTAGTAAAACCCAACACAGCCCACGGCTGCTAAAAGCAAGCCAAACATTATTCCGTTTTTGTACCCAAATTTGTCTATAAATTTGGCTGCAGGGTACGAAATAATAAGATAAGTGGTGAAAAAAGTGAAATTTAACATCAAAGCTTCAGAATAACTAAGGCCAAATTCATACAAACGAGGCAATAAAATATCGTTCATTTGCGTGAGAAAGCCCCATATAAAAAATAGCAAGCCTAATGTAAATAGATCAAAAATTCCTACCTTTTGTTTGAAGTTTTTTTGTAGAGAATCGTAAAGCTGCATACGTTTACAAAAAGATTAGTTAGTAGTAGTATTTATCAAAACACAAATACAAATATATAAGTAATTATCACTAATCATATTTTACAATTTCTTAAAAACCTATGGCAGATATTTATAGAACGATTCTAAAACCATTTTTATTCAAAATGAAGCCTGAAAAGGCACATCATTTTACTTTTTTTTTGCTAAAACTAACCCGATTTATTCCCTTATCAAGTCTGTTTTTAAAGAGCATTTACAGGGTAGAATCAAAAAAATTGGAGCGTGAAATATTTGGCATAAAATTTCCAAATCCTATTGGTTTGGCTGCTGGTATGGATAAAAATGCACTGGTATTCAACGAGTTGGCCAACATTGGTTTTGGCTTCATCGAAATTGGCACTGTTACTCCCAAGCCCCAATTAGGAAATCCGTTGCCGAGGCTATTTCGCCTGCCTTCCGACCAAGCACTTATTAATAGAATGGGATTTAACAATGATGGCGTTGCTGCCATTGGCAAGAGACTTAAAAATAGAAATAAAAATAGTATCGTTGGTGGCAACATCGGCAAAAATAAATCGACACCTAATGAGAATGCTTTTGACGATTATGAGATTTGCCTTCGTGAGCTCTATGATTATGTAGATTATTTTGTAGTGAATGTGAGCTCGCCAAACACACCAGGTTTGCGAGAATTGCAAGAAAAAGAACCGCTAAAATTGCTTTTGACTGAATTGAAAATATTGGGCAATGAATTGGCTGTTCGCAAAAAAGTAAATCCTAAACCGATTTTATTGAAAATTGCACCAGATTTGACAGAAAGCCAGCTCGATGATATTATCGAAATAGTGGTAGAAACGAAAATTGATGGTGTTATAGCAACAAATACCACCATTTCGAGAGAAAACCTGCACACAAGTAGTGCTGAAATCGAAGAAATAGGTGCTGGCGGCTTGAGCGGAAAACCAGTGAAAGATAAATCAACCGAAATTATCAGATATCTACACACCAAATCAAAGGCTGCTTTTCCGATTATTGGGGTTGGAGGTATACATTCGGCTCAAGACGCGATTGAAAAACTCAATGCAGGAGCTTCGTTGGTGCAATTGTACACAGGTTTTGTGTACGAAGGACCGTCACTTATTCGAGAAATAAATAAGACGCTAATGAATCGTAACTCATTGTAAATAAAGGACATAGTGGAAATAATTGGCTATGCTTTTGCCTTTTTGATTGGCGTATTGCTAAGTTTACTCGGTGGTGGAGGCTCCATTCTTACCGTGCCGGTACTGGTATATGTTTTTAACCTCGAACCTCGGTATGCCACAGCCTATTCGCTGTTGATCGTAGGTATTTCATCTCTGGCTGGCTCCATCAATTATTTTCGGCAAGGCTTGGCAAGTTTTAAAACGGCCGTATTTTTCTCCTTTCCTTCTTTTGTGATGGTGTTTATAATGCGAAAGTATGTGGTGCCAAGCATACCAAATATCGTATTTGAAACTGAAAAATTCGTTATATTTAAGAATACTCTCACAATGACTTGCTTCGGAATATTGATGTTAATGGCCTCATTTTCAATGATTAGAAGCCAAATAAACCTAACAGACAATATCGAAGCTATCAAAAAAAGAATAAATTATCCAACTATTTTTATGGAGGGTTTGGTGGTGGGCTCGCTAACGGGCTTTGTGGGTGTGGGTGGCGGTTTTTTGATTATTCCGATACTTACCCTTTTTGTAAACTTACCGATGAAAATGGCCGTTGGCACTTCACTGATGATTATTGCCATCAATTCCTGCTTTGGCTTTTTGGGCGACATTGGTCAATTCGAAATCGATTGGTTCTTTATTGCGAAGTTTCTTTCCGCTGCCTTAATAGGTGTTTTGCTTGGAAGTTTTATTTCAAAATACATTAAAAATGAGCAATTAAAACCTACTTTCGGCTGGATCACCTTGGCAACAGGTACTATAATATTAGCAAAAGAGATATTTTTTTGAGTTGATTGTAAGATTTTCTTGTTGCGATATTGAATGAATTGCCGTTGGCTTCAGCCAACGGAATACTCAAAATTTATTCTTCCACATCATGCTCTCAACTGGATATTCCGAACGCTCATTGTATTTAGCATTTGGTTTTTTATTGTAGAGATTTTCAATTTCACCTTCAACCAAGAAATAAATCAACTGACCAATCGGCATATTCGCATACACCCTCACAGGCTGGCGAACAGATATCTCCAAAGTCCATTTATTACAAAAACCAACATCACCTTTGCCAGCAGTTGCATGAATATCTATTCCTAATCGACCGACACTTGACTTGCCCTCTAAAAATGGTACATGTGCGTGGGTCTCGGTATATTCTTTAGTTACGCCCAAATATAATGTGCTAGGAGAAAGTACGATCCCTTCTTCTGGTATTTCAAAAACATCAATCAAATTGTGTTTGCGGGCATCGAGGATATGATCTTTGTATATGCCTAGATATTTGCCTAGATGTACATCGTAAGAGTTTGTACCTAAACAAGAAGGATCGAAAGGATCTAAAACAATGGTACCTTTTTTTATTTCCTCTAAAATTTGCGTATCAGTTAGTATCATGCGAAATTCCAATCACTATTTCCATAATCGGATCGCAAAACTAGCAAAAAATATAGCATTTGTGATAATGCGTGTACTAAACAGACTTATTAAGTTTGGGAGCAAAGAGCTTGTAGGTGGTAAATACGGCATACATCAACATGCAAAGCGTCAATACAAGCAGAATAGTTATTTTCATATCCATATCTATATATTTTGAATGTGAATAGCTTAACGACACCCCTCCACATTAGGTTTAAATTATAATAAGATAAACTTACCTAAGTTAAAGTATAACTTTAAGTATAAAAAATATACATTTTATAAAACCCCAATACATGTATTTGCAGTATAAGGAAAGAATTAATTTCAGATCTTAACATCTCTCTTAAGTCTTTTAAACAAATACAATTTTTAAAAATGAACAGAAATATTAGAAAAGTAGCCGTTTTAGGTTCTGGTGTAATGGGTAGTCGCATTGCTTGCCACTTTGCAAACATTGGCGTAGAAGTCCTATTATTGGATATTGTACCAAAAGAACTTACTGCCGAAGAGCAAGCCAAAGGTTTGAGCTTAGAAAGCCCAAAGATTCGAAACAAGATCGTAAATGCCGCTTTGGAAGCCACAATGAAGGCAAATCCTGCATCGCTGTACAAATCTGGGTTCGTTTCTAGAATAAAAACAGGAAATTTCGATGACGATATGTCCAAAATTGCTCAAGTAGATTGGGTAATTGAAGTGGTGGTTGAAAATTTGAATGTAAAGAAAATTGTATACGACAAAGTAGAGCAATTTCGTAAACCTGGCACTTTGGTTTCTTCTAATACTTCAGGTATTCCTATCCATTTGATGGCAGAAGGCAGAAGCGAAGATTTTCAAAAACATTTTTGCGGTACCCATTTTTTCAATCCCCCTCGTTATTTAAAATTATTGGAAATCATTCCAACACCAAAAACAGATCCTGAAATCATAAAATTCCACTTGCATTATGGCGATTTATTTTTAGGTAAAACAACTGTACTTTGTAAAGATACACCTGCATTTATAGCCAATAGAGTAGGTATTTATGGCATAATGGAAATATTGCATGCAGCAGAGAAACTGCAGCTTACCGTGGAAGATATTGACAAACTTACAGGTCCAGTTTTAGGAAGGCCAAAATCAGCTACTTTCAGAACGGGCGATGTTGTAGGCTTAGATACATTGGTAAATGTGGCCAATAATTTGAATGCAGGTCTGCCGAATGATGAATCGAAAAATTTATTTATTCTTCCTGAATATTTGAAAAAAATGATTGAGAATAAATGGTTGGGCGATAAAACTGGACAGGGATTTTACAAGAAAACCAAAAATGAAAAAGGCGAAACTGAAATTCTTTCTTTGGATTTAAAAACATTAGAATACAAACCCCAAACCAAGTCTAAATTTGCAACTTTAGATCAAACCAAAACCATTGAAGAGCCAAAAGATCGACTCAAAGTATTGGTAGCTGGTCAGGACAAAGCAGGTGAATTTTACCGATTGACTTTTGGAGGCTTATTCAGCTATGTAAGTAATCGTATCCCCGAAATATCAGATGAATTATATAGAATTGACGATGCGCTCAAAGCTGGTTTTGGCTGGGAAGTTGGGCCTTTTGAAATTTGGGAGGCTATCGGTGTAAAAGAAGGTTTGACTTTAATCGAGCAAAATGGTAAAAAAGCAGGTACTTGGGTTTCAGATTTTTTAGCTAGCGGACATACAAGTTTCTACAAATGGGAAAATGGAAAAAAACTTTATTACGATATCCCTTCTAAGTCATTTAAGGTCATACCTGGAACTGAGGCATTTATATTCTTAGATAGCTTTAGGAAAACCAACAAAGTATTTGGCAATGCTGGCGTAACACTTCACGATATTGGAGATGGCGTGTTGAATCTTGAGTTTCACTCAAAAATGAATACCATGGGAAGTGAAGTGGTAGAAGGCATAAATAAATCAATAGACATTGCTGAAAAGGATTTCAGGGGCTTGGTAATTGCCAATGAAGGTGCCAATTTCTCTGCTGGAGCAAATTTGGCATTGTTGCTCATGTACGCTATGGAACAAGAGTGGGATGCAATCAATATGATGGTAGCCTCTTTTCAAAAAACAATGATGAGGGCTCGTTACTCAGGCGTTCCAGTGGTAGTTGCCCCTCACAATATGGCATTGGGTGGTGGATGTGAGATTACACTTCATGCCGATGCCATTGTAGCACATGCAGAACTATACATAGGTTTGGTTGAATTGGGAGTAGGTTTAATTCCTGCAGGCGGTGGCACAAAAGAATTTACTTTACGTGCCAGTGATTCATTCCAAAAAGGCGATATGGAAAACAATATTCTGCAAAATTATTATATGAATATTGCAATGGCAAAAGTAGCCACTTCCGCTTACGAAGCTCTGGAAATGAAAATTCTTCGCCCTCAAGATAAAATTGTGGTAAATAGAAACAGACAAATAGCTGTTGCAAAAGAAGAAGTCATTGAGCTCGCAAACGCTGGTTACACCCGCCCAGTAGAAAGGACAGATATCAAAGTGTTAGGCAAAGGCGGTTTGGCAATGTTTTACACTGGGGCTTCGTCTATGTTGAGAGGTAATTATATCTCAGAACATGACGAAAAAATATCACGCAAATTGGCCAACATCATGTGTGGTGGCGATTTATCGTATCCGCAGATGGTTTCTGAACAATACCTGTTGGATTTGGAACGTGAGGCTTTTGTTTCGCTTTGTGGTGAGAAAAAAACATTGGAGCGTATTCAGAATATGCTGACTACTGGCAAGCCATTGAGAAATTAAAAAAATATCCAGTACTCCCAAAGGTATTCAGCCTTCGGGGGTGCTGGCTATTGTTTCTAGTGCGTTATTTAGTAGAAAGAATTAAACCGCATTTTTTTCTACTATGGTCTAGTCCTTGTATTTATTCATGACCTCGTTCTACGAAGGCAAAAAGATTGGGTAATTATCCCTAGCTTTTCATTATTCGATCCTAAAAACGGGCATCGAAACTTTACGCTTTTACCTAGCTCATTGTATTCTTATTTTTTTTGAGCACTTGCACGATGAAGCTGGCACTATTGATGGTTTAGATGTTTTCTATCATTCCATTCCCATTGGATTGTGTCTTCTTATTCTACTTGATATGAAAAATCCATTCACCTTATTTTTTTCTTGGTCAATAATTATTGGTGCTGTATATTTTTGTGTTTAGGATATACTATTCCTGTTCTGATTTTTAGCATTAAATTTGGTTTTCAATTCAAATTAAAGCACCATCAAACCAACTACCAAAGTACATTCTCTATTAATATTCCACGTTTTCATTTCTGGATTTAATTATTTGGCCGTGAAAATTGTGATGCAATCGGGTATCGATCCATTAGCTGTCATCTTCTTAAGAATATCATGTGCTGCCTTATTTTTCTCTGCTTTGGTTGCCTTTCAAAAAAAACAACCAAAATTAAGATGGAAAAAAAGCGATGTCATCACACTAGTGCTCTGCGCGTTATTTGGCACTGTTTTAAATCAAGTATTCTTCTATTATGGCATGAAAATCACCAACCCAATCAATGCTTCTATCTTCAATTTGCTAAATCCAATCACAATAATTCTTCTTTCCTATTTTTTAGTAAAAGAAAAAACAACCAAAATCACACTTTTCGGCTTTTTCACAGCGTTGGCAGGCTGTTTTCTATTGCTTGATTTTCAGCAATTTAATGTTTCAGGAAGCACATTTTGGGGCGATATTTTTATTTTGATTAATGCCATTAGTTTTGGCGCTTACATCGTTTTGGTGGGCACACTTTCACGCAAATTTCATCCTTTTTTAGTTTCTTCGGCCATGTTAATAGTGGGCTTCATTATTGTGACTCCTTTTAGTATTATGCCTTTGCTTCAAACCAATTGGTCAGTTATTGGCATTGAAACCTGGTTGGCAATCGCATTTATTGTTGTATTCAATACCATTATTGCCTATGCCATCACCAATTATTTGCCTACGATTACTTCGCCTTATATTATGGGCGTGTATGTGTATGCCCAACCGTTCGTGACGGCCATCATGGCAGTGGCGTTAGGTAAAGATGAACTGACTTTTCAGAAAATAATTTGTGGATTAGTGATAATTTTGGGAATATCCCTAGCACAATATGGAAGAAAAAGAGAGCCCATACCAGAAACTGCCATCTAAAAAGAGCCTCAATATCAAAGATTGGGCTGAGGAAGACCGTCCGAGAGAGAAATTTTTACTGAAAGGGAAATCTTCGCTTTCTGATGCCGAATTGATTGCGATTTTGATCGGTTCGGGTAATGCTGAGCTATCTGCCGTTGATTTATCGAAATTAATATTAAAAAAAGCGGGCAACGATCTGAATTTACTTGCCAAAATGAGCATTCAAGATTTGGTGCAATTCAAAGGCATGGGCGAAGCCAAAGCCATTTCGATAGCTGCAGCATTGGAATTGGGAAGGAGAAGAATTGATATCGAAAAAGCGGACAAACCCAAAATTAGCAACGCAAACACCGTTTATGAGCTAATGAAACCACATTTATCAGATTTGCCATTTGAAGAGTTCTGGATCATATTTTTGAACAGGTCAAACCTAGTAATTGCTAAGGAAATGCTTGGCAGAGGGGGAATAGCGGGCGTAATGGTCGATAAACGTTTGGTTTTTAAACAAGCCCTACAATACTTATGCTCTTCTGTGATACTCGTTCACAACCATCCATCTGGCAATCTTCAACCTAGCAGAGAAGATGTTTCAATAACAACTCAAATAAGAGATGCAGGCGAATTACTCGACATTAAACTATTAGATCATGTTATTTTTACCGATTACGGATTCTACAGTTTTGCCGAAGATAAAGACGCAAAAGTTGATTTGAGCTGAGCCATGGTGTATGCTGGCAGACGATAATAACTGTAGCAACGCCAATAAACATTTATTTTAAAGTATCAAAAAACGGTCGAAATGGAGTGCGAAGAAAAGAAAATACCTGAAATCAAGTATTCTCGTACAAATATTTTTTTATATTTATAGCGATAAACTTTTTATTAAATATTCCAAAAGATGAAAACATTAAAAATTTCCCTATTATTAACAATATTGCTATTCGGCTTCAATAGCTGTAAAAAAGAAGAAGTGCTTGGTTTTGTTTTTCCAGTGTCTGACGATGTAAAACTGGGTGCCCAAGTAGAAGCCGAGATTGCCAGCAAGCCAGCCGAATACAAAGTGTTGGATCCAGCAGCTTATCCAGCGGCTTATGCACAAATACAAAGAATTACAAACAATATCCTTAATTCAGGGCAAGTTTTTCACAAAACTGTCTTTCCTTGGAAAGTAAAAATTATTCAAGACGATGCTACGCTTAATGCCTTTTGCACGCCAGGTGGCTATATATATGTGTATACTGGTATTATCAAATATTTAGATACTGAAGATCAGCTAGCTGGAGTAATGGGACATGAAATTGCCCATGCCGATCGCAGACATTATGTAAATCAACAGATAAAAAATGGCGCTACGCAATTTCTAATTTCTGTGGTAGCAGGCGACAAAGGCGCTATCGGGCAATTGGCTGGCGACTTTATATCCAAAGCTTCCTCTTTAGCCTATAGCAGAGCCGATGAGACAGACGCAGATAATAAATCTGTGGAGTATTTATCTGGAACAGCCACTCCAAAATATGCATGCAACAGTGCAGGGGCGTTTTTTCAAAAATTAGTAGATGGCGGAAAGGCAGATTGCAACGCCATTACTGGTTTTTTTAGTACACACCCATGCCCAGAAAACAGGGTTGCAAATATCAACAAACAGGCTACTGAAAAGCAATGTAGCACTACACCAAGTGGCTCAGCAGAATATGCTATTTTTAAAGCCAGCCTACCTGCAAACTAAAAAAACTTCGCAAAAATGCCAACTGGTTTAATGTGAAGAAATAATTTCAATCCATCGCTAAATTTTAGAGCGATGGATTAATTAAAAAAGACTATGCTAAAAAGAATAGCCAACCGCAAAATCAGAAATACAGATAGTACTTTGCTCGATTTAGTAAAGCTTTTTATCAAAGAAGTGCAAGATGATGAGCTGACGGGCATAGCCAAATCGATGGCTTTCAGCTTTACTTTGGCCATTTTTCCGGGCATTATCTTTCTTTTTACCCTTATTCCTTATATTCCTATTGCAGATTTAAACACCTACATACTCAGCTATTTGCAAAGTGTGTTGCCAGAAACTATTTACCAGTTTACAGCCGATTCTATTACCGATATTATCAGTTTGCAGCGAGGCAGTTTATTGTCTTTAGGCTTTGTGATTGCCATGTATTCGTCTACCAGTGGCGTATTATCAATGATGGATGGCTTCAACCAATGCTATCGAACCAATATTAAGCGTGGATTTTTCAAGACCCAATTATTAGCCCTATTCATCAATATATTGCTTACTTTTTGCTTAATATCTTCAATATTGGTATTAGTTGTGAGCAAAATTGCACTAAATTATTTTATGGCGTTGCATTTCGTAGCCGTCAACACGTACAATTTTATTGTTTTAATGCAACTAGGTTCTGTATTCTTGTTTTTTTATCTCTCTATCTCGGCCATTTACTATTTCGGCCCCACTGTAAAGAAAACTTGGGGCTTTTTCTCTGTCGGGGCTTTGTTTGCCTCAGTGCTGGCTTTACTTGCTACTTTTTTGATGTCGATCTATTTCGAAAATTTTGCTTCCTACAATAAAGTATACGGCTCAATAGGCACCATCATGGCTCTGATGTTTTGGCTGTATATTGTTTCGTTTGTTATTTTACTTGGCTTTGAATTGAATGTAAGTTACTTAAAAATAGTATCAAATATCAAAGACGATTCAGATCATTTGCGAGCCAAAAATATTGAATGATGTGATGCCATTTACGCAAAAATAAATTACAAAAATATTACCAAATAATTTAGTCTCCGATCATCACAAAAGGTCCCCAATAATACGGATGTGGGAATTTTTTCCGCACCGAGCTCATGGCCGTTTTGAATGCTCCCCTTTTGTCTCCTGACCTCATCCATTCTCTGTAAAAATTAGTCATCAGCAGCATCGTGGTTTCATCGTTTACAGTCCATAGCGAATTTACAATCGCCTTACTACCAGCCACTTGAAACGAGCGCTGCAAACCGTAAACACCCTCTCCATTTTTCACCTCGCCCAAACCAGTTTCGCATGCAGAAAGAACCACTAAATCTGTGTGTTCTAGGTTCATATTCATGGCTTCATAGGCAGTAAGTATGCCATCTTCGCCACCTTCGCTTGACGAACTTATGTATCCATATCTTTTATTTTGCATGGTAATATCTGACCCTGCAAGCATCAAACCCGATTTTAAAAGCGGATTTTCAGCCACAGACGAGGCTTTTCCTTTTCTTGAACTGGCAATATCATTGTCGAAAAAACCATGTGTAGCTATATGAAGCACTTTAGGGTTTTTGATGGCCTTTACTTTTTGTTCCGTCACTTTGTCACCAAGGTATAAATTTTCGATCCAGCCATTTTGCGAAGCTAGCTTATCGATTTCTTTTACTTCTGCCTCTGTACCAGGCAGCTGACTTAGTGTTTGCACGTATTTATTTCGACTGGTAGATGTGCCACCTTCACTCACTTTTTTGCTTTGTTGAAACATAAAATCTGGGTTTCCACAAAGAATAATCTGGTTTTGAGCATTGGGTGGCGATTTCTTGCCTACTAAGTCTTTGGTGTTGCTTACAATTTGTATTTCCACCTCATCAAACACATAATTCTTGGTTTGCATATTTTGCAATGTGTTGATATTGAGCTGATTGTAAGCCCCATCGGGCGATAAATATACTTTCTTAACACCAGCCAAAGCACTGGCAACATCCCTCCAAAAATAGCGATAACAGTACTCATTATCTGTTTGTTGCTTGATGGCATTTCGGTAATATTTTAGCAACTTCGACTCCATAATAAATCCTTCTCTCATCAACACAAGTTGCGGATTGCCAACTGTGTTGTGCTTTACAATCAAAGCAGCATAATAAACTGAGTCGGAATAGATGCCAGCCGAATCGAACTTGAATTTTGGAAAACGAATTACTTCCATGGCTGCTTCACCAGGTTTCAGTATTTTTTTCACATCTTGCCATGTAAAATACTGGGTTTCATTTGCGCTTTTAAATAGTTCCGATTGCTGCGAAAGCTCTCGTTCGGCATTATTTACCCCTCGTTCTAAGCTATCTATTTTGATATTTTGAGACGCAATATCTTCTTTGGACATTGCATATACTTTCGACAAAAACTCCTTTTGGTTGAGCCAATTTTGAAATTTTTCTATCAATATAGTATCGCCACTTTCAAGTATCGTGTGACGTAATTTGTTTGAAGCATTGAGAAGCAATGCCTTGGTAGCCAATTGGTTATTGAACATTTTCCCCAAAATGCTTGGCTCTTTGAGCGAACGTAAAAGAGCATAAGAATTGAATTGCTCGAAATGCAACCTTATAGTAGCGTAAAACTCTCCCTTTTCCTTCTCGGACATTGATGGAAAATGCTTTTGAATCATGTACAAATCAAGATTTGTGGCTTTGTACCACATCGAATCTGCCTTTGGATAATTTTTAAGTGCTACGTAAAGCCTTCCCAAATTCACCATCGTAACTCCAGTCGAAGGGTGCTTGTCTCCAAGTGATTCTTTTCTAATTTGAAGTGCCTCTTGATACAATTTTTCTGCATCTCTATACCTGCCTATTGCCTCATATAGGCCTGCAAGATTGCTTAATGAGGTTGCATAACTTGGATGTTTAGCACCATACGTAGCTTTAGTTTTGGTCAAATTCTTTTTGTAAAGTTCTTCCGCTTTTTCAAAATTGCCCGTTTTTTGTTGTAGCAGTGCCAAGTTATTGAGGGTAGACACGTAATCTGGATGTTTTTCGCCCAACACTTCCGATTGTATTTCTAATGCCTCTTGGTATAAGGTGCCAGCAAGGTCGTACTCTTTGGTTATTTCGTACAAACCTGCCATATTATTTAGCTGATTGGCATAATTTGGATGCTTAGAGCCAAATATCGTCTTAATTATTTCTAGCGATTCTTGGTAATACTTTTCTGCATCTTTATACCTTCCCATTATCTCATACAACGCCCCAATATTATTGAGCGAAGTGGCATAGTCGTAATTTTTCTCACCTAACGATATTTTTCTGATGGATGTGGACCGCAAATACAACCCCTCTGCCTCTTCATATCTACCCATTTGTTTGTATAATGATGCCAAATTATTCAAAGTGGTGGCATAATCTGGGTGGTCGCCACCTTGAATAGCTTCGGTAATTAAAAGCGACTCCTTATAAACTGCCTCAGATTTGTCGTATTTGCCCAATTCGGTGTAAAAAAGAGCCAAATTGTTTAGTAATCCTGCATACTCAATATTGTTTTTGCCGATCGTTTCTAAATAGATGGCTTGGGCTTTCCCGTAGCGGGTTTCTGCATCGATAAATCTGCCCATTTCCCGGTAAAGCGATGCCAAATTAATCAAAGTCACTACATAGCTACTGTGCTTTTTGCCCACATTTCCGTCATAAATATCCAAAGAACGTTTATAATATTTTTCAGAAACCACATATTTACTCATTTTTCGATACAAAAAAGCCAGATTGCTCAATGCACCAGCATGGTCGATATGGTTTTTCCCAAGCGTATTTTTTCTATTCTCAGCTACTTGCAGGTATATTTTCTCGGCTTCCGCATATCTTTCCATGCTAATGAATAATGAACCCAAATTATTCATAGCTTCCGTAAACTCCTTATGCTTTTCGCCATATAGATCACGATTCAAGTCTATCAATCGAATAAAAATTGGCTCCGATTCTGCATATCTTCGTTGGTGAGCATACAATTCGCCCAAGTGCTTGTATGCGTATAAAAATTCTTGTGATTTTTCTCCAGGTACCAACTTTCTAAAATTCACTACTTTATTGTAAAGTGGCTCTGCATCGATATACCTACCTGTACTCATGTACAAATTAGCTCTGAAATACAAAGTATTGATGTATTGGGGGCTATTTTCGGTATAAACTTCCCTGTTTAAGGTAGCAAGTTTTGTGTATAGCGAATCTGCCTTGATGTTTTTACCTTCTACATTATACACAACGGCCACATTGTTGAGCAAAGCGATGTACTCTTTGCTTTTTTCTCCAGAAGCCTCTTTTCTAAGCAATAATGCTTTCGAATAATATTTTTCGGCATTGTCGTAATCATTTTGCGAGTAGTACAAATAAGCCAGATTGATAAGTGCCGAAAAATTATTGGGATGGAAACGCGTTTGGGGCGTAACTTCATAATGAAGTGTGGTCTCCATAAAATGTTGCTCAGCTTTTCTTAGTTTTCCTTGCTTTACATAACAACGTGCAAGCAAGTTGTTCATATCCCAATAGATATACTCCTTTTGCTTCAATTTAGCTTTTTCAAGATTGTCTTCCAACCAACTAGACGATGCATCATATTTTGCTTTGTTGAAATTGACGCGACAAGAATCGTATTGCACTTTAAAGTTTTGCAACTCAACTTGGGCAAATGCACCAGCAGAAATCAGTAAAAGGACTACTATTTGTTTCATTTTCGCATGGAAATATCAGTAAAGATAAAAAATGATATTCATATCCGAAGCAAAGAATATTTGTAGGCGGGTATCGGCAATTTAATTTCCTAGCGATAATGAGTGTTATTCTATTTTGGGAAATTGAGAAAAGGGTGTTATTCTGATTTTTGTCCAACAAATTGCTGGCTAGGATGTCTGAAAAGAACGTTGAAAGTTGTTAGTGTGCCGTAAGTACGGGTAATGTACTGCTGCATTTCTACTTTTTCGTCATCGGTCATTTTGGGATTGGCATTTATTTTTTGTTCCATCACGCGCAATCGGTCTCTCAACATCACTATTTTGTGAAAAAAGTCTTCAATTGGTACTTCTTTCGATTTTAATGAGGGGTCGGAGGGCTGTAAAATCATTTTCCCTCCACGCCATTTATCACCAAGAAAAATAGGCTCACCAGGTCCAAAATACTTTTCAAGCATTTTTTCCAGTCGATATTCTATCTCATCAAAAGAAGGATTATTTTCCATTTTGGGCTTATTTAATCAGATGTAATCTGTTTTTCAAGGTTCTCAATCTCACAAATTGTTCGCTATTAAAATCGGCTTCAGAGAAATTGTGTTCAATATATTTTTTATGAAGCTCTTCCATTCCCGACTCCAGCGTATATTCAAGTTTAAAATCTGGCAAGATCGAATTGAGTTTGTCAAATTTCACTTTATAGTCTCTCGAATCGCTTCCTACCTCACCTGTGTACACAATTTGAGCATTGGGTACCAGTTTTTGCACCAAATTACCCACATCTTTCACTTGATAGTTTTCTTTATTTCCACCAATATTTACGATTTGATTGTGAATCGTTGCTTTGGGTGCTTCAAAAAAAGCTACAAATGCTCTTGCAATATCTTTGCAATGTACCAATGGTCGCCAAGGGCTACCATCACTCATGATTCTAATGTCGCCTCTAGCTACTGCACAAGCCAGTAAGTTGTTCACTACCAGATCGATACGTAACATTGGCGAATGACCGTAAGCCGTTGCATTTCTTAAAAAAGCAGGAGAAAATGTATCATCTGCCATGGCCGAAATGGCTTTTTCAGATTCTATTTTCGAAATAGCATAGGCTGTGAGCGGAACCGTAGGATCGGTTTCTTCCATATCTATTTTGTCGCTTTTGCCATAAATAGAACAAGAGCTGGAAAATAGAAAGCGAGATACACCAGCTTCCTTAGCGATTTTTGCTAACCGAATACTGCCCTCTTTATTAATACTGTAGGTAATATCAGCATCCAGATCACCCATTGGGTCGTTTGAAATCGCTGCTAAGTGCATTATGCAATCAATCCCGTGCAAATCTTGTACGGAAAGATCACGAACATCTTTGATAAGTTCGAGATCAGGTTTCGTAGACGATTCCCATTCGCAGCCTTCAAAAAGATTGATGTCGTTACCAACCACATAATAGCCCGCAGATTTTAATAATTGTACTAAATGTACACCAATATAGCCTCTATGGCCAGTAACGAGTATTTTTTTCAAAGAAGTTGGTTGTTAATTATTTTTTGTAGTGATGGAAAAACACTGCAAATGTAGCATTACCAAAAGCAAAAATAAAAAGTTTGAAAAATATTTGCGTGTTTGATCGAGTTGTTTTTGAAGGTATTTTAACAATTCTGAAAGGAATCTTAGTTGCGATGTAAATGAATCAGAATTATCAATTTGTACTTGCTGGCTCACTCATCCTAATTCCTTTTCTCCAAAAACCCAAAAATTTTCAAAGCCTCGTCTTTAAAATGAGGCTCAGCATTGTACTGGATCAATTCTTTTAGCTTTGAAGCATTTACTTTTAGTGAATCGTTATGCACCGTTTTATCTCCCAAATTTACTTTTACAGGAATTTCTACTTTAAAGCGTTCAAGGTAAGCCATTTTCACTTCATTGGCTATGTCAATCATCTTGTAGGTGGTCTCTCCACTAATGTTGTAAGTTTCGTTAGTAGCCTGTTTTTCAATGAGTTGATAAATAATTTGACACACATCTCCCATCCAAATAAAATCTCTCGGGGCTTGGCCATTCGATTTCAAAATAATTTCTTTTTTCTCAAAAGCAGATTTAGCCAAATCGTTTAGAACCAAATACCATTTTGAAGAATTGTAGTCTTTGGGGCAACCGTAACTATTTGATAATCTGACAATTGAATAAGGTAACTGATGCGATGCATGAAATTGCTTTACATAGTATTCTGCGAATAGATGTGTCGCCCCGTAGTCATTTTTGGGCTCGGTTGGTGTTACTTCTGATATTTCGCCTTCATATTTGCCATATACCTGAAAAGTGGAAAAATAAATGAAGTTTTTGAGCTTCTTGTCTTTGTAGAACTCCAGTAAGTTCCTAGTTCCCAAGGTGTTAACATCAAGCGCTAGTTTGAAATAATTCTCTACAAAGCCATCATTTACGCTTCCTGCATGAATTACGTATTCAAATTCATAGTCGGAAAGCTTTGTTTTTACTTCTGAAAATTCTGAAATATCACATTGAATCAAATGGTATTTTGCAGTTGTCACAATTTGACGAAAGTTTTTGGCCAAAACATAAACCTCAAAGCCATTCAAAGCAAAATGTTCTGTTAGCCATGATCCTAAATTGCCAAGACCACCTGTAATTAATATTTTGGGCATAATCTAATTAGTAATTTCTCTGTTATCTCGAATGAATTTGAAAATATTTCTTTTTGGACAACAAAAATAAGGTAAAAAATGCACTAAAATTTTAAGCCTTCGTAGATTTTGTTTAATCCCAATAAAATTCCTTTTCGACTAATAACTCAATACTTTCATTTCATCTATCTACAATCTACAAATTTATTTCCAAATTTTCCAAGGGGCTTTTCCGCCCTCCCAAAGCATTTGGAGTTTGGTTTTATCTCTAAGTGTATCCATGCTTTGCCAAAAACCGTGGTGGCGATACGCTTTCATTTCTTTGAGCGCAGCAATGGCTTCCATTGGTTCGCGTTCCCAAATGGTATAATCGTCTGATATATAATCTATTACGCTGGGCTCACAAACGAAAAAACCACCGTTTATCCAGCCACCTTCGCCTACAGGCTTCTCTAGAAAACCACTTACATCAGTGCCCTCACCAAAATCTAAAAGACCATACCTTGCCTCTGGCTGTATGGCAGCAACCGTCAGCATTTTGCCATGTGATTTGTGAAATTCATACGTTTTTCGGATATCAATATCTGAAACACCGTCTCCATAAGTCAAAAGAAAAGTTTCATTTCCAATGATTTCTTTGGCACGTTTTATTCGTCCGCCTGTCATAGAATGCTCACCCGTGTCCATCAATGTTATTTTCCAATCTTCCGCTGCGTTATTGAAATATTCTACTTTATTTTTCTTTAAATCAATGGTAATATCGTTTTGATGCAAAAAATAGTTCGTAAAATATTCTTTTACATAGTAACCTTTGTAGCCAAGCAACACCACAAACTCATTAAATCCATGTGTTGCATACATTTTCATAATATGCCACAAAATGGGTTTTCCACCTATTTCGACCATAGGTTTTGGCTTGATACCTGTTTCCTCACTAATTCTAGTGCCCAATCCACCTGCTAGAAGTAATACTTTCATTTTTTGTCAATTAAATATTTTTTAGTTCTTTGCTATCACCAATCACTATTCTTTTCCAGAAATCTTCTAAAAATCCAATTCCATACCCAAAAAATTGCACGACCGTTGCCAATACACTCAGTATTCCAATGTAGAATGATTCGTTCCTACGTGTAGAATCTAGCAAGATCAGGCCCAAATATCCATATAAAAGTATTTTCATACTAATAAATAAATACGGGTGAATAAACACAGTAAAATAACTAAAGACGAAGAAAAACATAAATGCAACAGGCATCAAATGAACAGGTTTAAGCGAACCAGGTATATGTTTCATAATATTAATTCTGGATTTGCCGAAAAACTTCATGTACCGAAAAAAGGTCTTAAAATCTTTTTTTCGATGATGATACACAAAGGCATCAGGAATTAGCCCTATTTTAAACCCCAAACTCCTTATTTTTAGGCTTAATACGAGGTCTTCACCCATGAATCCAAATGGATAGCCACCAGTAGCTTCATATACTTTTCTTGAAAATCCCATGTTGAAACTACGTGGATGAAAGGTGGTAGCCCTTTTTGAGCCGCCACGCATTCCACCTGTTGTTAAGAATGAGGTCAGAGAGTAGTTGAAGGCCTTTTCTATATCTGTAAAACTGGAGTGCGATCTATCTGGACCTCCGTAGCAGTCTAATTTTTCATTTGCTATTCCAGCATCTACATTTTGCATAAAATCGACATCGAGCAAAATATCGGAATCAAGAATAACAAAAAAATCTCCTCTTGCATTTTTCATGCCAAAGTTTCTAGATATTCCCGGACCATAATTGCCCGTTGGGAGATATTGAATGTCCAGTAGCGATCTGAATTTTTCTACAACTTCATCAGCCTTTCTAATTTCAGAGCCACTTTCAACGATACAAACCTCAAAATTTGTAAATGTTTGATTAACAAGGCATTTAAGTAATTCCTCGATTTCTTCAGGGCGATTGTAAACCGGAACAATAATTGAGTAGAACATGCAGCAATTTTGGTTACGAATTTGAGCCAATTATCATTAATTCACAATTTTATCTTTATTTTTGTACTTATTCCCTATGACATTAGTTTTGAAATCATATTATAGCCATTTTTTTGTACTTTTTTGTCTTTTGTTATTTTCGATTAATGGTTTTTCGCAGGCCAAACAAGAAAAATATCAACTTGAAGAATTTGAAGGAGGCATTTTAAATCCTTCTCCATTTCCAGATATACCAAGCCCAAAATTGCCACTATTGAAAATATTGAAGTTCGACAACAAAGATTTAATGACTGGAAATGCCTGCGTAAGCGAAGAAACAGTAAAAATGGGATTTGAATATTTGGTGGTTTGCAACAAAGATCTAGCCGAAACAAATAAATTTTATGTGTTTTTTTACAACTTAGGCACCAATTTAGAACTAACTTTTCGCAATGGGCCAGGCTGGAAATTGCGATTACAAAAGCGAATTGTAGAGTGCAGAAGAAATTCTTCTGATTTTGTTTGGTAACAAAAAAGCCTCGATCATTATTTCGAGGCTTTTTTGCTAAAATCGAAGGTCAGCTCTACACCATTACTTTATCAACAATTGCTTTGAAAGCTTCATTGTTGTTCATAGCCAAATCAGCCAATACTTTTCTATCTAAATTTATCTCTGTAGTTCCTAATTTACCCATAAATACGGAATAGGAGTATCCCAATTCACGAACACCAGCATTGATACGTTGTATCCACAAAGCACGAAATTCGCGTTTCTTTGCTTTTCTATCGCGGTAAGCATATTGCTTTCCTTTTTCGACACGGTTTTTAGCTACGGTATATACCCTGCTATTTCCACCGATGAAACCCTTTGCAGAGTCCATTATTTTTTTCCTTCTTGCCCTTGAGGCTACTGCGTTTACTGAACGAGCCATTTTACTTTTTTGGTTTTTGACATAAGGCGGTGATTCTCACACTTTAAGCCTTGCATCGGGTTTAACAATAAACCAGTTTTTACAACTGACCTCTGAACAACATTGAAATCCTTGGCATGTCAGCAGGATGTACAATAGCCATTGCGGCAAGGTGACGCTTTCTTTTAGTATCCTTTTTAGTAAGGATATGGTTTTTGAAAGCGTGCTTTCTTTTTAATTTGCCTGTTCCTGTGATTTTAAATCTCTTGGCAGCAGACTTGTTTGATTTTACTTTAGGCATTTGCTTTACTATTTAATCTATCTATAAATAACCTTCTCAGGCGGTTTTACTTTTTAATATTGGGCTTAGGCACAAGCATCAATAGCATTTTCCTACCTTCCATTTGTGGCATTTGCTCTACTTTGGCATATTCCTCAAGCCCTTGAGCAAATTTCAACAACATCACTTCGCCTCTTTCTTTGTATGCCATTTCCCTACCCGAAAACTGCACATAAGCTTTCACTTTCGAACCTTCCTTCAAGAAATTAATGGCATGTTTCAATTTGAATTCAAAATCATGCTCATCAGTATTAGGTCCAAAACGTATTTCTTTTAAAACGGCCTTTTGGGCTTTTGCTTTTATTTCTTTTTGCTTTTTCTTTTGCTCGTATTTGAATTTCGAGTAATCAACAATTCTACATACTGGTGGATCTGCATTTGGAGAAATCTCCACCAGATCCAAACCTTGCGCCAAAGCCAATTTCACTGCCTCGCTCAAATCATATACGCCCTGTTCTATATTTTCACCAACAACCCTAACTCTTGCAGCCTTTATTAACTGGTTTACCAGAAATGGTTCTTCTTTTTGAGGTCTTCTAGGGCCTTGAAATGGCCTAGGTCTCGGTTGGAAATCGTTTGCGATAAGAGTATATTGTTTAAGTTACTTTTGAAAATAGCCCGCAAAGATACAAGAAAATATAAATTACTACATCTGCACATCAAAATATTTTCAAAATAGTTTCTTCCACAATTTTGGGATAATACAAATACTCTAATTCATGCACTTTTTGGGCAATCGAATCTGCATCATCTAGCAAATATACATCTGTTCGAGCCTGAAAAATTACATCGCCTTCATCGTAATTTTCATTCACAAAATGGATAGTAATGCCAGTTTCACTATGATTTGCTTGTTTTACAGCCTCATGTACTTTTCGTCCGTACATTCCTTTACCACCAAAATTTGGTAATAATGCAGGATGAATATTGATTATTCTTTTGGGATACTTTGCCACCAAAAATTTTGGAATTAGCCACAAAAATCCAGCTAAAACCACAAAATCAATTCCTTCAGAATCCAGAAGACGCATTACGATCCCATTTTCAACAAAATCTTCTTTAGTGAAGATATGAATTGGCAAATTTAGTTTTGTAGCTCGCTCAATTACGTAAGCATCTGCATTATTACAGAAAATTGAAACGATTTCAATTTGATGACTATTTCTAAAATATTGACAGATATTTTCGGCATTTGAACCCGAACCAGAGGCAAAAATGGCAACTTTAATTTTTTTTGACATAATATATTCCAATTCGCAAACATAATCAAACCCAAACCATTCCAAAAATCCCGATGACCATCATCCATTTTGTATAATTGCTTACTGTTGAAAAATCGGTTGCTTTATCTGCATTCTTTATTAGCACGATCAAATATAGGCATGGCAAAAAAGAAAAAAACGCCAGAAAAATATAGAGATTGGCATTAATGACAAAAATTGAAAATGTAAGTACCGACAGAGTAAGAAATATTATAACATAAACAATATTTTTCGTCCTGCTGATTCCGTAAACAATTGGTAGAGTTTTGCAGCCAAATGCCTCATCTCCTCTCGTGTCTTCCATGTCTTTTATTATTTCACGAATAAGCGTGGTAAAAAATGCAAAAAAAGAAAAAAACAAGATGGCATTTACCCTTACTTGGTAAAAAAGTGCTAGTAGTGAAAGTGATGAAAATGCCAGAAACGAGATTGCCAAATTTCCCCACAATGCCACTCTTTTGAGAGAATTTGAATACCACCAAAGTAAGAAACCACACAATGTCATAAAAATGGCGACATTTATGGTAAGTTTCCAAACACACAAAACTATGGCAGCAACATTGAGCATAATATGTAAGAAAATACCTGCTCGTCTGCTGATATATTTATTGAGTATCACCCTATTTGGCTTGTTTATCATATCAATTTTTATGTCGTAATAATCATTGATAATATAGCCTCCAGCGGCAATAAACACAGTGGCTGCACTCAAATAGAAAATTTCGGGCTCTAGAATGATTTGTCGCCAGTTGGATTTGTCGCCAATGAGAAAAATGCGGGCGAAATATTCCATAAATACTAAAATAAAGAGATTGCGAATCCTGATTAATTTTAGGAATGCAGTTACAAAAATAACATTGAAAAAATATTTTATTTTATCAATATGAGTTTTCACAAAATTTTATTTTAATTTTGATTCTAATTTAAACTGATACCTATTAAAAAAATGAGCAGCCCGTTAAAGTTAGACAGTATTGATAAAAATATACTAGAAATACTGCAAAAAGATGGAAATATCACAAACACACAGTTGGCCAAAGAAATAGGGCTTTCACCTGCCCCCACACTTGAACGAGTGAAGAAAATTGAAAATGCTGGTTTGGTAAAAAGCTACCATGCACGAATTGATGCCAACGCTTTGGGACTGGGTGTTACTACTTTTGTGCTTATTTCGCTATCGAGCCACAAGATTGGTCAAATAGACCAGTTTGTAAAGAAAATAACGGCATTGGATGAAGTCATTGAGTGTTTTCACATTACAGGCAATGGCGATTTTTTAGTAAAAATATTGGTAGAAGATATTCCCACGTATCATAAATTGATTCTTGAAAAGCTTACCCAAATTGAAGAAATTGGCAATATGAGCAGCATGATTGTGTTGGCTGGATATAAAGAGAACGCGGTAATAAAAATAAAATAGCCCGTTAGTCTCAAAAGCAAAATACAGCTACTGAGATTGAAGAACTTAGCATTATGCCAGCCAATATTTGCTCAATGGTATGTTTTTGCAAATATAATCTCGCTGAAAGTAGTAAGCCCGAAAGTAAGATCATTGCCAATACCGGCAAGATCAGTTCTTTGGCATTGTGTATATAAATAAGCCCTGACAAATAGCCTACCAAACCCCAAATGCCAATAGTGTGCAAGCTTATTTTCCAAAAATAGGTAATAACAATCGAACAGATTTGGCTCAAAACCGAAATAGAAAAAATCTGCATTATTTGCAGATTTGCTCTAAAATTATAGAACAAAATATAGGCTACAATTCCGTAAACAATTGTAGTTGCTAAAATCCCTACAATTCTCTCTTTAGGCTCATCGAGCTCCAAATTTTTGATAATATCCATCAAATGTAAGCCGTATATTACTAAAGCGGGAATCGCCCAAGTAGTGGCAAAAATAAAAATGACAAAATAAACTAAAAATTCCGTCTGTATGGGCAGCAACAAAGAAGGTGAACACACGGCCAATATCATAACGATAATGGTGGGAATGATGATGGGATGTAAAATATAGGAGATAACTTTAGAAAGAAAATATAATATTTTGTTCATTAACGAGTGATATTGCACCGCAATATAATTCAATGTGCTTTAAAATTACTAATAAGTTTTGAAACCCCTTTTTTGCAAAAAGTAAATTCAAAATTGATCTTATTCTTTACTTTTAAAATCTTTCAATCGAAAAAATAAAAACCATAATACAGGGATTTTCCTATTGAATTTTGCACAAAGCTGGCAAAATAGTAGGGATCTATTGTAACTTTGCATCTAAATTTGCAAAAACTACTGCATTTTGAAACTATCATTCCAAAAATTTAGTAGATTACATACAGATTGAATAATAGGCAAAGATGATAAAACTTCTAATCGTTGACGACCACCAGGTAGTTCGAAAAGGCGTAAGCACGTTGTTGGAAAACGAACCTGATATTGAAATAGTAGGAGAGGCTGCCGATGGCTTTGAAGCAATTGAAAAGATCAAACTTTTGAACCCGAATGTGGTGCTGCTTGATATTTCAATGCCTAAAATGAACGGAATTGAAACTGCCGAACTCATCCAAAAAAACCACAAAACGGTTCGTTCATTGATATTTTCGATGCACAATAATGAAGACTATATAGTGAAATCGGTAAAAAGTGGTGCATTTGGCTATATTTTGAAAGATACTACAAAAGTAGAGATGTTGAACGCGTTGCGATCGGTTGCTAATGGCGAAAAATATTTCAATCCAGAAATTTCAAATATCCTTTTAGAAAGTTTATTGCAAAATTCCAATAAGGAAGACTTCACAAAGTCTGAAGGATACAAAATATCAAAAAAAGAAAAGCTGGTATTAAAAAACATTGTCAACGGGCTCAATAGCCGTGAAATTGCTGAAAAACTGACCCTAAGTACCCGAACTGTAGATAATCACAGGGCACATATAATGAAAAAATTGGGCGTAAAAAATGCCATCGAACTGGTAAAATTATCTCTCAAAGAAAACCTAGCTTGATGCGTTTTCGCTCGTTTTTATTCGATCAATTTTTCCTGAATTTGTGAAAGTAAATGTGTTGATGAACATGATCTCTTTCGGCACCCAGTATTTATTTTCCGCTGCATTTTTTATCATCTCCATTAGCTCTTTTGTAAAATTTTCACCTAAATTCTTACCTTCTATAAACAACACTACTTTTTCGGTGAACGTTGGATCTGGTTTTTTATAGACAAAGAAATTACCCGTGAAATTCATATTAAAGAACACATTTTGCACAAGATTTTCAACTGTTTCCACATTTATTTTTACACCACCACTGTTGATTACATTGTCAATTCTGCCAATCCATTCAAAACCAGCCACTTTATTACCTTCAAAGATGAGTTGTACAATATCATTTGATTGAATCCAAATATTATTGGTAACATTCGACCTTACCTTCAAACAATTATTTCCATTTACGCCAATTTCAACACCATTTAGCAATTCAAAATACGCTTTATTGGCCGAAATATGCTTCAAAGCAAAATGCGAAATCGTCTCTGTCATGCCAAAAGTATGAAAAACATCTGCTTTTAAGTTTTTGAGCTGGTTGAGGAGGCTGTTACTTATTTGCTCTCCCCCGACAATGATGGTTTTTATTTGGTTGAGTATTTCAATATCTTTTTTACTATTTCTTTCCAAAATTTTTGTTAGTTGTAAAGGAACAAAAGCTGCAAAATCAATTTTGATCTTATCAGGAAGGTCATCGAAAGGATAAGCAGAAGGCTCAACCACCACTGCTTTCATGTTGGCTTCTATACATCTTACCAACATCATTTTTCCAGCTATGTAATTGGTATTCAAGCAGATAAGTGCGATGCTACCCTCAACCAACTTCAATCTTTCAATGGTCGACAAAGCAGAATTTTGCATTTGAATTTTTGAAAAAAATATCGACTTCGGCAATCCAGTTGAGCCAGATGTTTTCAATTCATACTTTTCAAACCCTTTTTTATAGGCGTGGCAAAACGTGCGTATGTTTTTTTCTGTCTCTACTTTTGTGGATATAAATTTTAATTCAATTGGCATATTGCTAATAAGGCAATTATTAGTTTGATTATCTTATCTTACTTCGTATTTTTGAGATATAAATACCACCAACTTAACTCCTAATACTCTATGAAGAATACAGTACAAGATTTGTTTCTCAAATTTTCATTTTTATTACTTCTAATAATTTTCGCAAATAAGACCAACGCACAAAAAGTGGTGTGGGCTAATAAATTATTTGAATTTACAGACAATTTTCAATTTGAGAACAATTTTGCCGAATTGGTTCTTGGAGCACCCACTATTTACCCCGAAACTGGCTTAGATGCCAAACACGATCCATATTCGGAAGGTTACATATTAAATTATGCCAAAACAAATAAAAAAAACACACTTACAGTTGGGTTTGCTGCCCCCACGATTGCCAACCAAATTGTAATAGGTGGTATATTTAATGTCGGAACTATCGAAGCCATCTATATCATACAAAAAGACAATAAAGAAAAGATTGTGTATAAGTTAGACAAGCCTGAATCTAAACCAAAATTCAGATCCTTTGCCACTTTTATTCCTTCCACGACTGTGTATGGCGTAAAAATAGTACTAAACCACAGCAAGGTAAACGAATGGAACATCATCAAAGGAATCGGCATTCTCAATGCTCCAAAATTGTATGTAATTGAGCCCGATTTGATAGAAGACGTGACGCATGAGCACAAAAAAGAAGTAATTGGTGCAGAAATAAATAGTGAGGATTGCTTTGAATTTGCTCCCAAGATTGCCCCAGATGGCAAAACACTTTATTTTGTAAAGGAATGTAAAGATGCGGCCGATCAAGATATTTGGTATTCAGAAATTGACTCAGCTGGCAAATGGTCGGAGGCAAAAAATATTGGGCTTCCACTTAATAATAAGGGACACAATTTTGTGGCATCGATAAGCCCTGATGGAAATACTTTGGTAATTGGCAATCGGTACAATGAGGATGGCACAGATGCTGGCGAAGGGGTTTCGATTTCTACCAGAACGGACGATGGCAAATGGGGCAAACCTGTTACGATCGATATTCCAAACTATAAAAACACCAACGAACACGCCAATTTTTTTATGGGGCCCAAAGGGGATGTGATGTTGATGGCTTTGCAAGATGAAAATAGCGTGGGCGATTTGGATTTATATGTGTCGCTTTATAATAAGGTATATAGAAAATGGTCGGAGCCGCAAAACTTAGGATTGGACATAAATACCTTGTTTTCAGAAGATTATCCATACCTAGCCAATGATGGCAAGACTTTGTATTTCAGCTCTAAAGGACTTATTGGATATGGTGGACATGACATTTTTATGTCGCAAAGGCTGGATGATACTTGGGGGAAATGGAGCAAGCCCGAAAACTTGGGGCCATTTATCAATACCAAATCAGATGACAAAGGTTTTGTGATGGCAAGCCAAGGCGATCATGCCTATTTCAATTCTGCTCCGTTCGATGCCGACTTACACCACATGGATATTTTTAGAGTCGATTTGCCAAAAATGTTGCACCAAATACCAAGAGTGTTGATGTCGGGTACGCTATACGAATCGGAATTTAAGCTGCCCTTGCGTGGTACTGTTACTATAAAAAATGAGAAGGATGAAACGATTGCATTTTGTGCCTCAAATCCAAAATCTGGTAAATATGTGCTTTCGCTGGAGTTTGGTAAAACCTATAAAGTACAAGCAGAAGCTTTTGCGCACTTTAAAATAGACGAAAAGCTAACTTTAATCGATACCAATGCTCGGGTTGAACTTACGAAAGACTTTCCGTTTACTTCTTTTCTCGACTCTGCAAAAGTGCTAAGTTTCGATAATATTTTCTTCGAATTCAAATCGGCTAATATTCGCGAAGAATCTTATGAATCGATGGATAAAATTGCAGCTTTGATGAAACAGCAATTGAGTGCCAAATTTAGAATCGAAGGGCATACCGATGCCAAAGGTTCTAGAGAATACAACCAAGTGCTATCTGAACAAAGAGCCGAATCGATCAAAAACTATTTGGTTTCTAAGGGATTGAACA
Organism: Cytophagales bacterium; assembly: GCA_046152935.1. Taxonomy (GTDB): domain Bacteria; phylum Bacteroidota; class Bacteroidia; order Cytophagales; family UBA9547; genus CAZMFZ01. Next base: position 2,936 of record JBJXGB010000194.1, on the reverse strand, counting down.
GATTGAGATTTGAAACAAAAGGTTACGGAAAAGACAAACCAATTGCTGAAAATGACACAGACGAAGGACGAGCTAAAAACAGAAGAGTGGAATTTATAGTGACCGAAAAAGACAGTACGAAAAAAACGAGTTCGGTCAAAAAGAAAAACTAACAGACAACCCCTTCTCGATCGATTAAGCATTTTCATAACGAAAGATTGCTTAACTTTCCCCAGCGGGAACCGTTGAGCAATCTTTCATTGCGGACTATCGTGTACCAATTTTAGAAACCTGAATACTATAAGTTTTTCTGAATTTTTGCCTTCAACGTAATAACTGGGTTGAAATTGGTAGGGTCATTAGTGTATATATTGATGTGCTTTTCTTGCACACCCTCTTTGCCCTGCGAATCGAAAGTGATAGAAAGCTTGGTCGATTCGCCAGTTGAAATCATTTTTTTCTCCAAATTTGTAATCGTACACCCGCAACTTGGTTTTACTTTGTAAATAACTAGCATATCTTTTCCCAAATTAGTGATCGAGAACAAAGTGGTGAGTTTATCGCCTTGTTTTATCAATCCAAAATCGTGGGTTAATTTGTCAATTTGAATTTTCGGTTGAGTTTTAAGCTCTTCTTGAGAATAATTTGGGAAATATTTAGATATAATACCTGTAATGTAAATGGCTTTTATGGGTACTAATTTATCGTTTGTTACGAGTTCAATCTTATCTTGTACATAGCCAAAATCATTTTTTTTTGCTGGATCGTATTCGATACTGATTTTATTTTTCGATTTTGGCAATAAAATCGCTGATGAAACACTAACAGTGACAAACTGTAAATTGCTATTAATAGATAGAATTGAAATGGCAGTGTCGGATTGGTTGTAGATATTGAAAAATTTTGTAAACGGTTTTTCGGTCGTCATGTCGCCCAAGTTCATATACCTCGATACCATTCTTAAATTACCAATTAAATCGGGAAAATCGTCTGCCGGTTTGCGGGGCTTAGGTATTACCTTGCCTGTTACGTTAAGCATCACTGTCTCATTTGTGGCATTTGTGTACACAATGAGCGATTTATTAAATGGCCCTGGCTTATTATTTGGGTTGAATTCTACTTTTATTTTGCCAGTGCTTCCAGCAGGTACTGCTTCTTTCGACCATTCTGGTACTGTGCAACCACAGGATGCTTGCACATTTTTTATTTGCAACGGAGTATTGCCAATATTTTCAAATACAAATTCGTAATTCTGCAGGCCGCCATCTTCCCTTATTACTCCAAAATCGTGGGTATAATATTTGAAAGAGATCGTTGTTTTCTTATTCTGAGCCCAAGTAAGCGTAGCAAAGCTAAAACTTACGATGGCAACTATTCTGATGAAATACATGATTTTCGACCTATAAAACTAAAAATAAAATCCAAGCAACCTCACTACCACACAAAAAACCAAACTTATTTTCAATTTAGCCTAAAATTCATCAATTCCTTATAAACTAAGTGTATCGGAAGACCCATTACATTATAAAAAGATCCTTCAATTTTCTCGATTCCTATCATTCCGATCCATTCCTGCACGCCATACGCACCAGCTTTATCGAATGGCTTGTAGTTTTCGATATAGTAATTTATCTCATTATCAGTAAAACTCTTAAAATAAACGCGTGAAATGTCGCTGAAGATAACTTCCTTGTTTTGAAATCTGATACAAACACCAGAAACAACCTCGTGCATCGTGCCTGAAATTGTTTTCAGCATTTCAAAGGCATGGTCGGCATTGTCAGGCTTACCAAATATTTTGTTTTCGACAATCACAACCGTGTCGGAGGTAAGCACTATTTTGTGACGTGCTTCTGCCTCGAAAGCCGAGGCTTTCACTTTAGCCAAATAGGCTGGCACTTGCTCCAGCGCCATTTCGGGAGGATAAACTTCATCAATATCTTTCGTCTGCACCTCAAATGCGAAACCAGCGAGCTGCAATATTTCCTTTCTGCGTGGCGAACCAGAAGCTAGTAGAAGGGTCGATGCTAATTGTATCATTGAAAAATGCTCTAAATGAAAAAAATTTATTAAAACTAACAATTGCCTCGAACTTTCGTTCGATTTCTGTTGTATATTGTGATAGAAATATTTATTATTATTCTTAAAATTATCATTTTAACCATTACAAATATGAAAAAAATTGTTTTAGCTGTCGCAATGATAGCCTTCGTAGGTTCGGCAGTGTTGATTGCTGGTGGAGATAAAGAAAAAGACAAGAAAGCTTGTACCAAAAGTGCTGATGCTTGTTGTGCAAAGAAAAAATCGGGCACTGCAGATGCCTCGAAAACAACAGACAAAAAAACAGAGGTAGCTCCAAAATAATCTTGTTTTTTTTGTAAATATTGATAAAAAAGGCTTCAGTTTTTGAAGCCTTTTTTATAAGCGATTTGTTTGAATTTTCCTGACACTATTTGCAGATGCGACTTTAGATTCACATATTTTCTCATATCGCAAACAAGTTCATCCCTGCTCAACTGCGAATATGAATGGAAGTGTTTTTTAGACAAAGCGTTTCTCAAATTTTCAATCTGCACCCATCCAACACCAAAGCATATCAATGAAACGATGATGGTTTGATCGGAAGCTTTATTTTTTTGGAGCAGTAAGATAAAATCATGTACCAATATGTTGAAATACTTTTCAAAGTCATTGATTTTCAAGGTGTTGGCTACAGTTTTTGTTTTTTCTTCTATATCTTCATGAATATCCAATATGTCATCAATATTTTGAAGTATTATGCCAAAGTTGTACAACAGCTGAAATTGATTTTCAATAGGTGGAAAATCAATCAAACAGGCATAAAATGGAAAGGAATAACCAGCCTTTTCTTCCTCTACTTTTTTTAGATTTTCAATAGAAATTTCGTTTTCTTTCTGCATTTGGCTTATCAGTTGTACTTCTACCAATTTGGATCC
>JBJXGB010000190.1:0-3060 GCA_046152935.1 Cytophagales bacterium | reverse complement strand
TATTAATTTTTACCTAATAATTATAAGGTTATACCCACTCGACATTAACCTAGAGCTAATAATTATTAACTTTTACCTAATAATTATAGGGTCATACCCACTCGACATTAGCCTAGAGCTAATAATTATTAACTTTTACCTAATAATTATAAGGTTATACCCACTCGACATTAGCCTAGAGCTAATAATTATAAGGTCAGACCTACTCCACATTAGTTTTTACATAATAATTTATAATTCATAATTCATAATTATAAAGTTAGATGTAGTCGACATTACGTAACCTTAGCATGGTAATAGCATTTATTTAATATTTATAAATAAAAAAGTGCTAACGAGTAGCTTATTACTACTCGTTAGCACTTTTTATGTAATCGGGTTAATACAGTTTATTTAAGAGCCCGATTTTTTGGGTGTTCTTTTAAAAAATAAACTTAGTTTTTCTACTAATGGCTTTAATCCAGGTATATGACCTTGCATGGCTTGGGCATATCCGTAATAGCTTAGTGCATTGTTTCTTAAATCGTTGCCAACTAGCAGATTAGTATCGTTCAATTGCTCCGACAGGGTAGTAGCATTTGATAGCCATGATTTCAGTAGCTTTCTAGCTGCTAGGTCGATTTCTAACTCAGGTAGAGAAATATGATCGGGAATAGACTTTGGTATTTCGAGCATACCGTTGTAGCAGTCTTTTATCCAAGTTTCATATCCTTCACCTACTTTGGCATTTTCGTCTCTTTGCTTTTCAGTAAGTGTTACTAATTTATTTTCATATACAGAAAATATGTCTTTAAATGCTTTATCTACTTTAGCTATCTCTTCAGATGTAAAAATAAGAGAGATATTATTTGTTGCTGCCATACATGGGTTTGGGTTAAATGATGTTGTAAATATGTAGAAAATATTCGTGTTTTATTAATAAATATGTACTTTTTATTAATGGCCAAGCAGGGTTAATTTCAAATTTCAAATTCTTTCTTTAGATTAAGATTATGTTGCTCAAAACTAAATAAAAAATCCCCCAAGGTTTTTAGCAATCTTGGGGGATTTTTTAATGTCTTTTTCAATGGTTTTTGCCTATTGAAAGAAAAGAGTACCATTCAGTACCTTGATAGCATCTTTAAATTTATCTCTTTCAATCACAAATTGAATATTTACTTGGCGTAGCGAGTGGCTTATGCACAATATGTTGATGTTATTTTCGCCCAAATTTACGGCAGCTTTACCAAGCACACCAGGTTGGTCGATATTGGTGCCTATTAAACAAACCATCGCTACTTTTTTACTTATTACCGTTTGGTATTTGCTTGTAAGTCGCTCAATTAAATCTTGCCTGAAGTCTTTTTCCCAAATTACGAGCGAAATACTGTTGGCACTGGTGGCTTTGCAGATATAACTAATGTCGAAATCAGCAAAATCTTGCATTAATTTAAGGTCAAAGCCCACTTCACCAACCATTAGCGGGTCGTGAACATCGATAATGACCACCTTATCTGTACCAGTAATTACTTCTACTCTTTTATGATCGCCCACATAATCTTTTGTAATCAAAGTACCAGGGTGGTCGGGCTCAAAAGTATTTTTTATTCGCAGGTTAATACCTTGAATTTCAAGCGGTTTTGAAGCTTTTGGGTGAATAGCTTCCATGCCCACATCGGCAAGTTGGTCGGCCACATCGTAATTAGTAAAACCTACGGGCACTACTTTGTCGATGCCTACAATATTGGGGTCGGCAGAAGAAAGATGGTATTCTTTGTGAATAATAGCTTCATCGGCCTTTACTGCCACGGCTACTTTGCAAAATGTAACTTCCGAATAGCCCCTGTCAAACTCACGCATGATACCTTCAGTGCCTTTTGTGTAGCCAGTAACGATGGTAACATTGTGTGCAAAGTCAATATTCTTAAGCGAATTGTGTATGCGTTGGTCAATAGTAAAAGGTTCGGAATCGTGAAAACCGCTCAGATCGACAAATTCGGCATTTACACCTTGGTTTTGTAAAATATTGACAGAATTAAAGCCCGAATGCGATTCGCCAATAGAAGCTAAAATCTCTCTAGCTGCTTGAAAGATATTTTCGCGATTTACATAGCCAGAAGCCAATACATCGCCAAGTGATATAAGATAACGCTCTGCATCGTGGATACGTTGCTCGATAAAAGCATCGGCTTCGACCAAATTTAACCCCAGTGCCGTATAATTTTTATTTATTTCTTTGAGTTTGACATTAAGTTCGATCAGCGATTTTCTAAAATCTGTCTGCTTGATGAAATGATGGTAAATACCTGGTGCTCCTGTTTTCTTATCTTCCAGCAACATATTGGTGACACCCGAATAAGCCGACACTATAAATATGCGATTGTACAAAGCATTGCCTGTGCGGTTGTGAAATATTATATTTTTTAGTACATCTGAAAAGGCAGTCATAGATGTTCCGCCTATTTTTTCTACTGTAAGCATTTAATAATTAGGGTTTTTAAGAGAATGAGGTCTATTTTTTGTAAAAAGCGATTGTTTTGGATGTAGATAAGTGTAAAATGGCTTCAAAAATAATACAATATTTAGTTTCGGTAGATATTGTAGCTTTATTTATGGATAAATTGGCTTTTACCTAGCTGATACGCAGTTCTTGAACACACAAACCCAAGCGTAAATCAGTCAAATTTAAGACATCGTTGCTTATTATTATCAGCATTTGAAAATAAACCATATTTACTTAGCTTTGTTTGATGGATAAAGAACTTTACAGCATTATAGACACTTATCTGTCGACAAATATAGCATTGCCAGAGCAGTGGTGGGAAGACAAAAAAGCTGAGTATATCTACAACTCCAATAGACTAGAAGGTAATCATTTGAAATTGGCCGATACCTACAGTATTATCAACGATAAAATGAACTTCAGTAGCAACGCTCGCTTTAGAGATATATTAGAGGTAAAAGGACATGTAAAAGCCTTAGATACCTGCATTTTTATGGCCAAAAGTAAATATCCATTTACCGAACATACCTTAAAAAAACTCAACGAAAACCTACTTTCCGCTCTTTGGAAATTTGATG
>JBJXGB010000162.1:0-3153 GCA_046152935.1 Cytophagales bacterium | reverse complement strand
TTTTCTCAAGCTACATTAGCGACCAAGTACCATCGACCTCGACTTTCTTTCAGTGCTAAAGGTTCTAATTCGCGTTCTACGGAATCTTGATACTCAAATTTATGATGAGAAAGGATTATAACTTGCTGGTTTTTAATGGCTTGTAAAAGATTTAGAAGATATTGTGTGCCTTGTGGTTTGCGTTTTTCAAAACAAATAAACTCTGCGATATTTTCACTCAATTTAAACGCTTGAAAGGTGTCAAAAGCCTCTAACATACGCATATTGACATCTGATTGGGGTTCTTCAGAGATGAAATATACCTTACGAGAGAAATCGTATTTGATCTCAATATTGTACATAAACAGTATTTCTTCAATATCTCGTTGAAAAGTTCGCTTGGATACAGTGAAATGATAACTCTGAATTTCAGACTCCCTTTCCAGATAATCGTGAATCTGTTCAAAGGTGGAAGGCACTTTCCGAAGTTTTTTAATGATAAGATTGTGGCGTGAAAGGTATTCGAGTTTGGACATAAATGAATTTATTGAACTGCGACAAAGGTAGAAATTTACTACGACAAAATTTGTCGTAGTAAAAATATATTTGTCAAGACATTACGGAGTAATGGAAATTAAGAGCAAGGAGCGTTTGTTGATCTTGTTGAATATCTACGCAACAATTACAAGACTAAGGCAAATCGATTAATATGCCCTTGCTAGTAATTTCTTGTATAAATGGATTGTCGAGCTCCGTTTCGCCACTGGCAAAGGTATGCAATTGCAAAGGGTGGTATTTCGACACAATGTGAACAAAAGGTTCAAAATCTATGAAGTTAACACCAGAAAACCCTTCATTCCAAATAGCCAAATCAACATCCGAATTTTCGTGAGGGTTACCTTTGGCATAGGAGCCAAAAAGGATCACTTTTTCAGGCTGGTATCCTAAGGCTTTGAGTTCGGTTAAAAAATTATGAATTAAATTAAAGAGCTTTTTTCGAGTAAGCATTTTCTGAGTTTTTCAATTTTTTCAACTTGCACAGCGGTATAGGCATCAGTAGCTTTCAAGTACAATGACCTTTTATAGTCTGGGTACCGAGCAGAAATATTCCAATCGTTTACAATGCTCAGAAAATCTATTTGTTCAATTTCCAAATCAAGCTCTGTAGCGCTATAAATGCTTTTCAAATCATGAATAAATGGAGGAGTGTTAGAAATATTGTCTTTAATCCAAATGGCTATTAACAACTTTTCGACACTTAAATGAAGAAAAAACAAACAGTACACATTCTTTTTCCCTTTGAAATTATACAAAGCTGTATCAAAATCGTCATTGGCATTTTGAACCCAAAAATTAATATGCTGTTCTTTGGTCATCCTGCAGTAAAATTAGTAAATTTTAGTTCCGAAATTATGCTGCCATCAAATACATTTTAGGGTGAAGGAATGTGGCATTAGATTTTTGATTCGAAATACTTTTTACAAATACACCACCACAGGCACATTGACATGAATACGCCAGAAAATGAATTTTTATAGTTTCGACTAATAAAAATACAAACTTTTTAAGCCTTGTATTCTGTATATTTGTGCATAGAAAAAGGAAACCATGTACATAGCTACACTTATACCTACAAAAGAATGCCACACCATTGATATTCCTGAAGTGTTTTATGGTCAAGAAATTGTTGTAACGGCACAATCAATTTCGTCAAAAAATTCAAAAAGTGATATTAGCAAAACAACAGAAATAGAAGCCATTTTTTCCAAATATAGGCAAATAGACTTGTCCAACTTCAAATTTGATAGAGACGAAGCCAATGATTTTAGCTAATGATTTATTTGTAGATTCTAATGTCATTTTGTATTTGTTAGATGCCAAAAACAATAAATCACAAATATCAAAGGAAATACTAGGGAAACATCCTAATATTAACGCACAGGTGTTAGTAGAGGTGGTAAATGTTTGCAAGCGCAAGTTTGGGTATTCCAAATCTGAATGTATATCGCTTTGGAAAGATATTTGCCAAACATGCGAAATTGTACCAATAGCTGCAAGTACCTTAAAATTATGCGGTTCGCTGGTTGAAAAATACGATTTTCAACTTTTTGATTCAATCATAGTGGCATCTGCTTTGGAATCGGATTGCGATATACTTTGCTCAGAAGATATGCACCACACTTTATTGGTTGAAGAAAGGCTAACAATAATAAATCCGTTTTTATAGAACCATTTACAAATACACCACCACAGGCAGATTCAACAGTTTGTGGTTGGCAGTTTCCAAATAGTCAATACTATTTGCCAAAGCTGCATTTGCGAATTTGCTATCATTTTCGGCCTACACTCCAAACCCTTGATGCACATGGCCGAAAATATGTAGTCTTGGTTTTACTTTTATTACTTTCGCCAGTAATTCTTCGCACCCAACACCCTTATCCAAAATACCAAAAGGTGGCCCGTGGGTGATCAGAATATCCGTATCACTTGGTATTTTTTGCCACATTACCTTTATTTCTTTACCTCTTTCTCTGTTGAGCGCCATTCCGCGAAAATACGGAGTTACAGGTGACCCATAGATTTTGAAGCCATTTATGGTAATGCTAGAATTTTGGAGGCAAACCATGGTACCAATTCCCTTTTTTCGAACATCTGTTATCCGAGATAACTTTGTTGATTCTAGGCACCAATCATGCTCTCCACCAATCCAGACTTTAAAAGTTGGTTTTTGGCAACCAAACCATTCCAAAAAGTCATAAAGTTCATCTTCATTGCCATATTGAGTTACATCTCCAGCATGGATTAATATATCTCCTTTTTGAATTTTGAGATTGTGATGTTGACCATGGGTATCGGCAATGGCTATTATTTTCAATTTATTATTGGTCTAATTTTTTAATGCAAAGTAATCAAGGGATTATATATTACTTTTTATGAAGTACCAGTTGATATTCTTCTCTAATGTCTGATATTGTGTTTCCTTTATCTGTAACTGTATATTTTGTCTTTGGCTTATCATGAATCACTATTTTATCATTTTCAATGTGATATTTATAGGTCTTTTTCTCATTTATTAAGCCCGCCAAAGCACTTGTGGCAATAGTTACTTTATAGTTATCGAGAAAAACAAACTTAGCTTTTAGACCTGCGCCAGAAGCAGAAAGAAACGAATTT
>JBJXGB010000155.1:0-5594 GCA_046152935.1 Cytophagales bacterium | reverse complement strand
CTGAATTGCAGATTTGTAGGTGAACTTTTAAACATTAATAAACAAAAAAGCCAGCTATTTCAAGTGAAAAAGCTGGCTTCTTTAAGATTATTTCAATTTACATTCTAAAAAGTGGCCTTGCATTTGCACCCGCCCAAGGTATTGAAGATAAAATGAGCAGCAAACCAATACCGTAAAAAACCAAGATATATTGGAATTTCTTATTGTTTTCAGCTCTTCGTTTTGAAATGCTATAGCCGATCGTTATTAGAATTACCGCAATTGTCATCGTAGCAATATGTTCCATTCCCCAATAGCGGAGTGCCGAAATTTTCATTCCCGCTTTCACATCGTTTAAAAATAGCTGAACGACCGCACTTTGAAAATACAGAATAAGACCTACCACAAACTGACTGTGAGTAAATATCAATCCTAACAAAGCTGCCATTTTATCTCTTTTTTCAAAAGGTCTTTTGCTGATAATGCCGTTGGCAGCTTGATAAATGGCAAATATTAAAGTAGCTAGTACAAACCAGCGAGAATACGAATGGGCGTAAAGTAAAATTTGATACATATTTCTGTTTTTAATGAGTTCAAAAATAGCTAAAGAAATTTGATTCTGGAGTTCTGTTGAAAAACAAGTTTGAAAATCTGGCAATATCAGTACGCATATTTACGAACTGCATTCACCAAATCTCTTACGGTATTTATTTTTGCAACTTCTCTGTCATCGATATTTATATTGAATTCATTTTCCACATAGTACAGCATTTCCATTTGCTCCAACTGATTCATTCCCAAATCTTTAGTCAGATTCAAATGATAAGATAGATTTTCGATATGAATCAAAAAATTGGTATGTAAAATATGTAGTAATGCGTTTGGGATCGATCTTTTCATGATTTTTTTGTTTAGTATCGTTATCTAAATAATTGTATTTAGATAACGATAGGTGTTTCTTATTCTTATAATGTTGCTAAATCTTTACCTGAAATACGCGCTTTCAGTCTTTCACTTAAGTAATACATGCAAGGCACAAGGATTAGCGTGATTAATGTTGCGAAAATCAAACCGAAAATCATTGTCCAAGAAAGTGGACCCCAGAAAGCTACGTTGTCGCCTCCCAAGAAAATATGCGGATCTAACTCAGTGAAAATAGTAACAAAGTCAATGTTGAAACCCACGGCCAATGGCACTAAACCCAAGGTAGTAGCAGTAGCCGTAAGCAATACTGGACTTAATCTTGTTTTTCCTGCTTGAATCAAAGCTTCTTTAATTGGCAGGCCACGAGCTCTCAATTCTTCGGTAAATTCGAGAATCAAAATACCATTTTTCACCACTATACCTGCCAAACCTAAGATTCCAATACCTGTCATCACGATTACAAAATCCATGTTGAAAATGCCTACGCCCAAGAACACACCAATAATGCTGAAAATAATTTCAGTAAGAATAATGAGTGGCTTACTAATCGAATTGAACTGCGTAACCAATATGAAAAGGATTAATCCCAAAGAGATAAACAAGGCAACAACCAAGAAATTGGAAGTTTCGGCTTGGTCTTCTTGCTCGCCACCCATGCGTATTTCGTAGCCGTCTTTGATCGGAAAATCTTTCAAACTGGCTTGTATTTTTGGCACAATATCGTTGGCAGAATAGCCAGTCAATACATTTGAGCCCAATGCAACCACACGTTTGTTGTTTCTTCTTTTGATACCGCCATACGAATTGCCGTACGAAATTTTTGCGACTGACGACAATGGGATTTGCCTTATCTGTCCACCCATTCCCATGTCTCTAAATGTGATTTTAAGATTCAGCAATTCATCGATCTTATTTCTTTGGCTTGGTTGATAACGGAGCATGATAGGGTTTTCATCTTCTCCATCTCTGAACTTAGAAATTTCTTTGCCATAAATGGCATTTCTTACCTCCATTCCAATTTGTCCGGTAGAAAGTCCTTCACGGTTAGCTCTATCCCTGTCTATTTCAATCAATATTTCAGGTTTGCGTTCTTCCAAGTCAGATTTCAATTCTTCAATACCAGCAATTCCTTGTGCATTAATGTATGCTTTCAAATCGTTTGATATTTTGATCAAATCTGGCAATTCATCGCCTGAAATCAGCACCTCAATAGGTTTACCTGTAGGTGGGCCGTTCGATTCTTGGCTTACCGTAATTTCTGTGCCTGGTATATCTTGAATTGCATTTCTGATTTTGTCCAGATAATCTTTAGTAGATGCACCATTTCTTTTTCCAAATTCTACAAAAGAGATAGACACTTTGCCTCGATTAGGCTTCGGACTGCGATCTTGGTCAGATGCCTCGTTAGTGCCAATTGTTACGTTTGAAATGATCGATTCAACCAGCGGATTGTCTTCTCCTACTGTTTCAAACACTTTATTTTCTACAATTTTGGTGATCGAATCTGTTACCGTTTGGTGCGTACCTACAGGAAGGCCGATATTTACATAAATAAAATTGGGGTCGGAGGTGGGAAAGAAGTATACTTGTGGTTTTCTTACTGCTATCAGGAAGATGGAAGCAAAGAAAAGCAATACAGTTCCTAATAATAAGTAGATGGTATGTCGGCCCCTCAGCGACCAAGTAATGATTTTTTCATATCTGCTTATCAGGGCTGGTATGAAATTTTGTTGAAAACCACGTATCGCACCTGCCAATACAAATTTGTTGAATAGGATCAATAAAGCCATGAATGTGAGGAAGTTACCCATTCCAAAATTGCCAGCTAGGTAGCATATTACGGCAAATGAAACAAAAACAATAATGCTGATTACCATCCATTTATTGTTTTGGAAGAATGATTTTTTAGCATCGTCTTTCTCGTCTTTTTGCATAAAATTCACTGCAAACACAGGATTGATGATAAAAGCCACAAATAGCGATGCCAAAAGCGTGATAATTAATGTAACGGGTAAGTAGTACATAAATTTCCCGACAATTCCTGGCCAAAATAGCAGTGGAATAAAGGGTGCCAGTGTGGTTAAAGTTCCTGCCAAAACGGGTACGAATACCTCTCCAGCAGCCTTCTTAGCAGCGTCAGCAATTGGAATATGCTCTTCGTGGTATATGCGGTGGGTGTTTTCTATTACCACAATAGCATCATCTACCACTATTCCCAAGGCGAAAAGGAAGGCGAAAAGCACGATAAAGTTCAATGAAAAGCCAATTGATGGCATTAGCATAAATGCTACAAACATAGAAAGTGGCACCGAAAGCCCTACGAAAATGGCATTGGTGACGCCCATGAAGAACATCAACACAATCGTAACCAATATAAAACCAATGATGATAGTGTTGATAAGATCGTGAAGGGAAGTCTTTGTTTGGGTCGATTGATCGCCTGTTATCACCACATTCAAATCTTTTGGATATTTGGTGTTTTGCAATTCTTTCATTATTTCACGGACTTTATCTGTTGCGGTCAACAAATTTTCACCTGCCCGTTTTACTACATTTAAGGTAACTACTGGTTTGTGAGCCAATCTAGCATAGCTTTCTTGCTCCTCAAAATCGTAATTTACTTTGGCAATATCTTTCAAATATATAGGCGAGCCAAAGGCAGATTTAACTACAATATCTTCTATTTTTTTAGGGTCAGCAAACTCGCCACTCACGCGTACGGAGCGTTTCATTTCATCTACTTTCACTGTTCCGGCCGAAATAGTGAGGTTTTCATAAGCAATAGCTCTTTCTATATCGCCTAGTGTGATGGTGGCCAATTGCATTTTGTACATATCTACATCTATTTGTACCTCCCGATCTCTCGCACCCACAATATCAACACGAGATATTTCTTTCAAGCCTTCGATTTTATCTTTTGCATCCTCTGCAAAATCTTTCAATTGCTCATCTGGAAAGTTGCCCGAAATATTTACAAACATCACAGGAATGTCCGAAAAGTTTACCTCGATTACGCTTGGTTCGGCAGGCAAATCGTTTGGTAAATCTTGTCTTGCTTTATCTACTGCATCTTTCACCCGTTGTTTGGCAAGTTCTACTGCCACATTGGCGTTGAATTCTACCACAACGTTCGAGAAATCTTGAATTGAGTTGCTGGTAACCTTTTTTACACCGTTGATTGATTTTATTTGTTTTTCAATTTTGCGAGTCACCAAATTTTCAATGTCTACTGGCGAAGTACCTGGATAAATAGTACTTATATATATGGTAGGAATTACAATATCTGGATAACTTGCTTTTGGCAAATTGATGTAACTCACTATCCCAAACAGGGTAAAGAAGAAAGTCATTATATAAATGGCAGTCTTATTGTTAACCGACCATGAGGTCGGGCCAAATTGTTTGAAGTTCATTTTTAGTTGCAGCCCCCCGACCCCCGAAGGAGGAGTTTAGTATCGTGAATCACAGTTGGGTGTCGAAAATGCTGTGATATTATTTTTTATGAAATATAAATGTTCTGCTACTCCCAAAAACCCTTTTTCGGACTTTTGGGGGCTTTTTAAAATTTCACCGCCTGCCCGTCTACAAGATCGGAGAAGCCGAAGGTGATTACTTTGTCTCCACTTTTTAAACCTTCGGTTATCAAAGCATCGCTTCCATAAGTATTGCCCAATGTTACTACCCTTCTTTCGGTCGTATTTTTGTCAGAAACGACAAATATATAGTTGCCAGTAGCCGATTTTTGTACTGTATTAATGGGTACAACCACCGCTTTGGCTTTTGTAAAATCGTTGATTTTCAAATAAGCAATCATGTTTGGTTTTATTTCAGAACTCATGGCTGGCAATTTGATCTCTAGGGCGAATGTTCGGTTCATTTCACTTATTGAGCTGCCTACTACTGATATTTTTGCCTTCAATTCTTTGTTTAAATCTGGAAAGCGCACCGTAACTTCATCACCTATGTTTACTTTCCCAACATAGCTTTCAGCTATTTCACCCTTTATTTTAAAGCCCGAATTATTTACAATTCGAAATGAACCTCTCATTTGCGATACCATTTCACCTTCTTTGGTCATTACTTCATCTACATATCCGTTGATTGGTGACGTAATTTTGGTTTTTTTCAGTTGTTCTCGTAACGATACCATTTTAGCCTCCAAGCTTTCCTTGTTCGATTTTGCTTGCAAATATTGAATTTCGGTTCCTACGTTGTCTTTGTACAGTTTTTCTTGTTTTTCAAAAATTGTTTTTACCAAATCGTAAGATGTTTCCACTTCTGCAATGGCTTTTCTAATGATCGTGGCATCTACTTCGCCCAATACAGTGCCTTTTGATACTTTATCGCCCGTTTTTACTTTGAGGTCTACAAGTATGCCAGGGGTTTCACCAGTGACAACGATATTATCGTCTGTATCTACTTGTCCTTGTATTTCAACAAAGTGATTGAAAGCACTCAATTTGATGGTATCTACTTTCACCAATTTCGCTTTGGTAGTTTCCGCTTTTGGAGCAGTATCTGTCAAAGCTATTTCGGCTTCTAGTGCTTTGATTTTGTCGGCAGTTTCGGCTTGTTGCGTTTTTAGGGTTTCAAGTTGGGCTTTTTTGTCACCTTCTTGTTTGCCACAGGCGATCAAAAGCGCTAGGGCAATGGCAAATATTTTGGGTAATCGATTTGTTGTCATTGTTTTT
>JBJXGB010000150.1:0-12221 GCA_046152935.1 Cytophagales bacterium | reverse complement strand
CTGCCACGGGTGAAACAGGAACAGATGGACTATTGATTAGTTCAGCTGCATCTGGTGTTAGTTTTCAAAATTACGAAAATGCTCCTATGCAATTTGGTTCTGGTGGTGCAGCCATACAAATGACACTTTCCCAAGCAGGTAATTTAGGTTTAAAAACTGGAGTATCTACACCATTCAACAAGTTAAGTATTGATGGCAATGCCTCAATAGGAACTAATTATTACAGCCTTACCGCTGCTGCAAATAGCCTAATAGTAGAAGGAAAAATAGGAATAGGAGTAGTAAATCCTGATAGTCCGCTCCAAGTAGAGCAAACAAACAATTGGGCTGAAGGAAAGTTCTACACTTATCATACAGGAGGCACCAATTATAGTGCCATCATTTTAGGAAGAGCAAATGGAACTCAAACAATACCAACAGCTACGCAAGCAAGTAATATACTAGGAGCGGTCGTGTTTAGAGGTGCTCATGGTGCTGGTATATGGCAAGTCGAAGCGTCTCAAATATATGCATTAGCAGAAGAAAACTTTGCGTCTGCTACAAATGGAGGTGCGAGCATTTTGTTTTCAACAGTAGCTATTGGTACGTCTGTTTCATCCGAAAGAATGCGTTTATTTCACAACGGAAATTTAGGGATCGGAGCTACCGCACCACCCTCGCTTTTAACTGTAGGTTCTGGTAATCAATTTCAAATAAACGCCACAGGTAATATTTTAAGAATCAATAGCGTAGCGACAAATTTTCCTAATGCGCAAGGTGGTGCAAATACATTTTTGCGGAATGATGGCGGTGGAAATTTATCTTGGGTTGTTAGTGGTGGTATTTCTCAATGGACAACCAGTGGCTCTAACATTTATTATAATACTGGAAATGTGGGTATAGGAACTTCTATTCCAGGGGTTAGACTTGATGTAGTAGGAACTACAAATATTCAAGCAGGCAAAATCACAAAAGATGGGTTCGATTGGTTAGATGGACAACCGGGTAATCGTAATTATTTTATTGGACAGGCAGGAAACCTAGGTATTACGGGAACTGATAATTTTTTAGTTGGTTCTTTTGCAGGTAACGCAATGACAACGGGATTCGACAATACTTTTATTGGTAGGCAAGCAGGAAGAACTAATACCACTGGCAGAAGCAATTTTTTTGTAGGCACTCTTTCTGGTTTTACGAATTTAAGTGGTAATAGAAATATATTCATTGGTGAGGGAACTGGGTTTACCAACTCTACGGGAACTCAAAACATATACATGGGATGGCAAACAGGTTTTTTTAATTTGGGTTCGAGTAATATTTATATGGGTTCTCAAGCCGGATATGGAGCAGTTGGTTCTAACAATACTAATAATATTGGTTTTGGTCCGGCTGCACTTTACAGCATTACCAGTGGAGCTGCAAATATTGTATTGGGTTATCAAGCAGCATTTAGCTTAACAACTGGTATTGCAAATATTGCCATTGGCTCTAATTCAGGTTCAAATTTTGGAACTTCTAATAATAATATTGCAATAGGTACTAATGCGGATGTTATTTCGCCCGCTAGTAATGGAATTGCAATAGGTACGGGTGCATCCGTTACTACTTCAAATACAATGGTCATTGCACCTAGTATTACAGCCGTTGGTATTGGAACTGCGACTCCTAAAACTAAATTAGACGTTGATGGAGATGTGGCTTTTAGACTAAAAACATATACAGCAACTAATGGTGCTAATAATAATATTGTATTGCCGGCTGGGGCGACATATGTTAAAATTATAGGCCCTGCTGCTGTTTTTAATATTTCAGGTATTGCTGGAGGACAGGATGGTAAATTAGTAATTTTGCACAATGCTACAACTTCTAACATGACTATAAACCACCAAATTACCTCTACCGCTGCAAATCGAATAATTACGAATACAGGAGCTGATTTGGTTACAACAGGAGAAGGTATGGCAATATTGATTTATGATAATTTAAGTTTTAGGTGGATAGTATTAGCGTTTACTCCCTAGGAAGTAAAAATATATTATAATCCTTAGCCTTTGTTGGTGTTTTCACCATAGCCGTCAACTTAAGGAAAAAACAGCTAGGAAAACAAACTAAGGGCTATTTTACAGCGCAAAATTAACAGTTTTGGCGATTACGTTTCAAAATTTGTTTCTCAGGAATGTTTGACTTTATTGGGGAAAGAGAGCAAGTTTTCATTGCGAAAATCTCCTATTAATGTTAAAGTATTTCTTGAGACTTTATTGGCAAACAATGCTTATCATAGTGCATCTTCTGCCTTTGTTGGTGTTTTCACCAACAAACCTTCTATTAGCCTTTGTTGGCGTTTTCACCAACAAATCTTCTTTTGCCTTTGTTGGTGTTTTCACCAACAAACCTTTTGTCCTTATTGATGTCCTTCACCAACAAACCTTCTGTTTTTATTAGTGTTTTTGACCAACAAACCTACTATTAAGGGAGATCAGGTCAAAAACTAAATCTGTGGTCGTTAAAAAAAATATAGTACGCTACACGCCAGAAATACCATATTAAATGGCAAATATGCTAGTCGCAACATTAAATATAGCATCCTGAACGTTCAAACTAGCATATTAAACGCTAGATACAGCATTCTTATCGATCAAACTACCATAATCAATACCAAATGTAGTATCCTCAACACTTAATGTACAGCATTTAAGACTTATACTACCAAGCTTAACATTTAAAACGCTATTTTGAATATAAAATATATATAATTAAATAGTTTTTTTAGCTTTTGGTTGCATAATTGAAATACATTATATACGTTTATGTTTATAATTATTTTATATACTAAAAAACACAATATTCGTGGCGAAATCGGTAAGAGTAAAATTAAGCAGCAATCCAGAAGATATTTTGAATTTAGCAAAGCTAGTAGCAGAAAAACATACGCTACAAGGGCCAACATCGCCACTAAATGCGCTCAATTTGAATTTTCAAATATCGAATATCGACAAGGCACTAGAACTACACAAGCAAGCTAAAGAATACCAACGCTTATCGGAACAGGCACATGAACAAAGAGATTCATTGGTAGCACCATTAGACGATTTGCTAAAGCAAAGCCGCGATTTGCTAAAGGCTCTGTACCGCCACGAACCTAAAATGCTAGGGGAATTTGGCTTTACAGTAAATGATACTGCCGATAAGAAAAAATAGGACTCAAAACCTTCTGTATCGTAGAGTGGTATAGGTAGTTATTAGGCAACACTTGCAAAAAAACAAAATCAAGTGGTCAAATGCATCCAAGGCTTCAAGCCGTGGATGCATTTTTCTTTAATAAAAATCCAGGTAATCCTATCAAAAATATTTGCTTTTGAATTGTAATTAAATTCCTAATTTTGATTGATTAACACTAGGTAAATTATGAGTACCATCACAATAAATATTCAAGATAATTCAAAAATTGAAACCCTTACAGCTTTTTTAAAAGCTTTAAAAATAGAATTTTCAATTTCACAGCAAAGAGAAGTTCAATACAATTCTGAGTTTGAGGCAAAGATGAAGTTGAGTGAACAACAGTTACAAGTAGGTGCATCTACAAGAATTAAAATTAGTGAATTAGATGCTTTTTTTGATAAATTATGAATTTTGAAGTAGAGTTTTCAGATAAAGCAAAAGAAGATATTCAAAAGCATAAGAAATTTGGCAATATTAAAAATTGGAATAAAATCAAAGAATTAATTGAGGATATTTGTAGTTCACCATTTGAAGGCAAAGGCAAACCTGAACCATTGAAATATAAGTTTTCCGGAAAATGGTCGAGAAGAATCGATAAAGAACATCGATTGATTTATGAGATTAAGGAAGATATTATCTTAATATATTCTGCCTTTGGACATTACAAATAGATTTTTTACAATGCCCGAGTAAAGTTTTGTTGCCTTTGTTGATGTTCTTGACCAACAAAGGCAACAAGTATTATTAACGCGGACAAAGTTTAAAACCTTGTCCGCGTTCTGTAGCTAATTAATTTACATAATTGCCTGCTGCGGCTGCCAATTTGGGCAGTATATCAAAAGCATCGCCAACGATTCCGTAATCGGCAGCTTTAAAAAATGGAGCTTCTGGGTCTTTATTTATCACCACAATCACTTTAGATGAATTTACTCCGGCCAAATGCTGTATCGCACCAGAAATTCCCACTGCAATGTAAATATTTGGGCTCACTTTCACACCGGTTTGTCCTACGTGTTCGCTATGCGGCCTCCAATCCATGTCGGAAACTGGCTTAGAGCAGCCAGTGCCAGCGTGCAGTTTCTTTGCCAAGTTTTCAATCAAATGCCAGTTCTCTGGGCCTTTCAAACCCCTGCCACCAGATACTACTATTTCGGCTTCGGTAAGCAAAATATCACCTGTGGTTTTGATGGTTTCCATCACTTTTACAGCCGCATCGTTTGCAGTTAATACAATATTAAATGCCTCAACTTCGGCTTTTTGTGTAGTGAGGGTAGGAGTGAAGGCATTCTTTTTCACCACCAATATTTTGTTG
Organism: Cytophagales bacterium; assembly: GCA_046152935.1. Classification (GTDB taxonomy): domain Bacteria; phylum Bacteroidota; class Bacteroidia; order Cytophagales; family UBA9547; genus CAZMFZ01. Next base: position 7,711 of record JBJXGB010000150.1, on the reverse strand, counting down.
GCTGTTTTCATTTCTACCCAAGCAAAAGCCTTGCCTGTATAGATGCTTCTCTTCACTTTAAAGCCAGCCGACACATCGGGCAATTCTGCCACATTTGAAACCATATTGGCGTTCATCTTTACCGACAATCTAGAGGCAAATCCATCAACAGAGGCCGATTTAGGCAAAATGATGATGCTAGAGCCAGCGTGAGTGGCAGCTTGCATTACTATAGAAGCGTATGCTTGTGCAGAATCATTGTCGGTATTGGCATTTAGTACTTTATGGAGGCCGTAATTGCCCGCCAAATCCAGATCGGAGGCTTTGCCTATGGCCAAACCCACAGCTTCAGTTTGCATTTTTTGAGCCAAGGCAGCAGCGTAAGCAGCTACTTCAAGGGAAGATTTTTTCACTTTCCCATCGGCAATTTCGAGATAAACTAGTATTGACATTTTTTCGCGTGTTTAATTTATTTTAATTAGGTATTTCAATCCATTCAAAATTAGCTGCTTTTGGCAGCCCTTCTACCATTTCCTGTCCAATAAGTGGGGGAGTGGTGAGTTTTCTTAAGTTGGTGTCCATCCAAGCACCTTCTACAGTGATGGTGGCACAAAGCGTGCCGTCAGTTTTGGCAATTTCATGAATCATGCTAAATCGCGCAAAATCTTTCCTTATTTTTAGTGCTTTGTAATTGATAGTCAATTCATCGCCAAACCTTATTTCTCGCTTAAAGACACATTCTTCTCTAAAAAGCACGGGGCCAAAGTTTTGATCTTGCATCACCGCCAGTGTAAGACCTTTGGCGTTCATGACATCTGTTCTGATGGTAGCTCCCCAATCGTAGTAAACAGAATGTCTTACATGGTAGTTCGGGTCTAAATCGGCCCAACGCAAAGCTATTTTTTGTGAGTATTCGTTCATATAGTGTTGAATTACAATACTTTAGCTTCGTTTTTTAGCAACTCAAATAGCAACTCTGGCGTAGCCGCATCGATCATTTTGACGCCTGATTTTGCAGCTGGCAGTTCATATTTGTACGCAGAAATCAGATCATTTACTGCCACTGGCTCGATAATTTGCAACGGTTTTGATTTTGCACTCATTATACCTCGCATATTTGGTATTTTCCATTCGGCAATCGGCTCTTGACACCCAGCCACAAAAGGCAAATTCACCTCTACTACTTCTTTTCCACCCTCAATCTCTTTCCATAGCGTAGCTCTATTACCTGCGATGTCTAGCTTCATTACGGGTGAAATAGATGGCAAATTGAGCAATTCGGATACAATTCCATGCACCTGATTTCCATTGAAATCGATCGATTCTCTCCCCATCAATATCAAATCGTAATTGTGTTTTTTGGCAATTTCTGCTATTTGAAAGGCGACAAAGTACGAATCTAGTGGCTCTGAATTCACCCTGATGGCATCGTCTGCACCAATGGCTAGTGCTTTTCTGATGGTCGGTTCGGTTTCTGGGCCTCCAATATTCACTATGGTCAATGTACTCCCTGCATTGGCATCTCTCAACTCTACGGCACGAGCCAAGGCGTATTCATCGTAAGGGCCGATAATATATTGCACATTGGTGGAATTGAATTTGGTGTCGCTATCTGTAAACGTAATTTTACTGGTGGTGTCGGGCACATGGGTAATGCAAACTAAAATTTTCATTCGATTTTTGAGGTTTAATTAATTAAGAAGGTGTATTTGGATGATGATCGGAAATGTAGCACATTGCCTTATACACAGTTTGCAATAGAAATGTTGTCAGTTGCAGCCACAAAATTTTGAGGCTGGAAAATATTTATTCATCAACATCTGACTGCACATTTAGCATCCAAACGTGTAGAGAAACTGTGTGATTGAACCGAATGTTTCGGTGGTGTGGTATGTGGTCTCGTCTGCCAGTTTTTAGATGAAATAAATACAGCGAACTCGCTACGCTAAGGAACAAGCTTGAAGACGAAAACACCGCTTTTAGCAATTTTTCGATCGATATCGGACCAAGTTGTCCTATTTATTTGGAAGTGCCAAATGCTTTTAAAGCTTTATAATGCGAATACACAGCCTCTCGCAGTCCAGATTCGTGGTAGTAAGGCACATTGTATTTTTTGGTGGTTTCTGCTACTATTTTGCTGATTGCTGGGTAGTGAATGCTGCAAATTTTGGGAAATAAATGATGCTCCACCTGAAAATTTAGACCACCAACATACCAAGTTACCAGTTTATTATTTACTGCAAAGTCGGATGTGGTTTGCAATTGGTGTACGAACCAAGAATTGTCGACCAAACCATCGGCTTGCGGATGGGGATGATCTGTTTCTTCAACCACGTGAGCCAACTGAAACACTACAGTTATCAACCAGCCAGCTACCAAATGTAAAACAGTAAAGCCAATCAATATTTTCCACCATGCCACATCTAAAATTAAAATAGGGATCGCAATTGAATAAAAGAAATAGAAAGCTTTCATGGCAAAAAGCAAAATTACTTCGTGAAGTGGGTGCTTCACATCGGCATTTGGGCTGCCAAAACCGTTGTATCTTTTCAATTTTGGATAATCTGACCATAAAACCCAGAAAAGGGTGAGCATGCTGTACAATATCCAAGCAAAATAATGCTGAAATCGGTGAATGGGCTTCAATGGAGCATTGGGCGAAAGTCTTAAAAATTGAACTACACTTATATCTTCGTCTTTACCATGAATATTAGTATAAGTATGGTGCAAAATATTATGCTTAATTCGCCACATGTAATCGCTGCCTCCTACGAGCGACAGGGTAAATCCTAAGGTTTTATTTATCCATTCGTGTTTGGAATATGCGCCATGGTTGGCATCGTGCTGCACTGCAAAACCGATACCAGCTGTACCTATTCCCATCACAAGGCAACAAACCAACATTTGCCATTCGGCTAGCCTGTTAGTTAAAATTAGCGCAAAAGGAATAATGTAAAGCGAAATCATGATGATAGTTTTGAACACCATCTCGCCATTGGCGAAAGTTGAAATATTTTTGGTTTCGAAGTAGCTATTTACCTTGCTTTTTAATTCTGCGGTGAAATCAGCGTAATGGCTGTTATTGAACTTTACACGCACTATGTTAAAATTTCGTTGAAGTATAGATAAGAAAAAAATGGACTTAAATGTTTACAATAAGGTTTGCAAACCAATTGCACTACGAATTTTGCCAAAAACTATCAATAATCCTATGATCGGCTTTAGTATTTACAAAAACTTAATACCAGTTTGTGTCATATTTTTGCAAAATTTCACTACTTTATTGTGATTCTCGCCCCAAAAAAACCTCGTATGCCTTGGTTGGGTGCATAGATATATGCAGGATCGAATGTAAGTGCATAAGGATTTGCAGTCGTGGCTACTGCCTGCCCATTGGCATCAAACTCTACTCTTTTGTCAAATGGGTCGTTGGTGCGGGCTATGAGAAATGGATTGCCTTTGTTGGGTGTCCAATCCAATAAATTTTTTATTCCTCCGTAGATTTCTATGTTTTTTATCCCACTATATGTCAATTGAATGTTTTGAATGCTCCACCAAGGTGAATCTGGTGCACGCGGGTCTAAACCACCCAATGTTGGCAGTCGCATGGGGCTGTATAGCGACCCTGTATAATCAATGCCCAGATTTAGTTTTGGTACTTTATAAGATATTGCCCAAGTGCTGGTAAATCGTTCGGTCAATAATTGTCTTTCTCTAATGCCATTTTCTACCGAAGACACATCCATATAAGTTCCTCCAGCTATTATTTTGAGCCCATTTGTAAATTCTACATCAAAATTGGTACTCAATCCTTGGCTAATAGCATATCCTTTCAAGTTGTCGTAGATAATTTTATTTGGGTCTGTAAGATAGTCGCCAAATATCTTATTGTTGAAATAAGTAAAGAACAAAGAAGATTCAATGCCAATAAGTGCATTTTCGATTTCATATATTTTTTTGATGTAGTTTAGGTTTACATTGTAAGTCTGCTCTGGCTTCAATTCGCTCGTAATTTCGATAACTCTAGCTCCGGTTAGGGCTGCGTGGTCTTCTGTAAATAAATTGACTACCCTAAAACCAGTGCCTGCATTTAGCCTCACGATGTTATTTTTATTAATACTCCATTTGTAGGCAAACCTAGGTGTATAAATATTGCCATGAATGGAATTGTAATCGTATCTGAAGCCCAAAAGGAGTTTGTGTTTTTCTGTTAAGCTAATTTCGTCTTGTACAAATATGCCTGGCAGCCAAGTGTTTTGTGGCATATTTTTCTGATTTACAGAATCTGAATTGGCCGTTGCTGGCGTGTTGTCGTCATAAAATGTGTATCGAAGTGCCGAGCCTACTAAAAAATCATTTCTGCCTATTTTTTTATCCCATGTAAGTTGGGCAAATCCGATTCTTTGTTGTGCATTGTATGATGTTGTGCCATAGTAGCTATTTTGGTCATGGTCGTTGTACGACATCGAGAGCACTATTTTTTCTTTTACTGGCAGTTGGTATTGTCCCAAAAACTCCCATCGTCTGGTATAAATGCTCTCCCCATACAAACTGTCGCCACCTCTGTATTTTTGTGTCCAGCGGGTGTCGCCACCCCATCTATCTTCATTGAAAAACCGTGCCGCAACACTAAAAAGTCTATCATCTTTTCGTTGAAAACTCCATTTTTGAAAGGCAGATATTCTGTGTTGCAACGTAACGTCAGTAAAATTGTCGTTGTTTTTATCGACAATATTTTGAAAATTATAATAGTTGACACCTGTCAATGCCGTTGCTTTTTTTCCAATATTTGTTTTCAGGCCCAAGTCTACATTATTTTCCAGCCAAGTGGTACTAAAAAAATCAGCGGTAAATAATGGGGCATTGTTGGGCTTTTTCGTGATGATGTTTATCAAGCCACCCACGGCTTCGCTGCCATATAGCGAAGATGCAGGCCCTTTTACTACTTCTATTCTTTCAACCAAACTATTTGGAATTCCAGACAGTCCATAAACAGTGGATAAACTGCTTACAATTGGCATTCCGTCAATAAGTACCATTGTATACGGACCTTCTAAGCCATTGATATGAATGTCGCCCGTGTTGCACACGTTGCAATTTAGTTGTGGTCGTACCCCATTTATCATTTGCAAAGCATCAAAAATGCTGGGTGTTGGGTTTTTTTTGAAGAATAAAGGGGTGTAAACTTCTACAGGCACAGGCGTTTCTAGTCGGTTCACTTCTTTTAATGTACCGGTGACGACTACATCTTCGAGCCTATTTTCAGTACTTATCAAATTAAAGTTTATTGCTTTTTTTTGTCCGCTTGATATTGAGAAATTGGCGTGTGTTTTGGCGTATCCAACACATATTACGTCCAATTTATATTTACCTTCTGGAAGATTGCTAATTTCATAGTTACCTACACTATCTGTTACAGTGCTGTATGCCGTGCCCGCTATGCCCACAATCGCAAATTGTACTGGTTTTTCATTCGACAATATTTTGCCGTACACAAAAGAGGTCTGGGCACTAGCCGATCTCAGTGCGATTGCAATCAGGCAGCCAAAAACAATTGCAGGACGAGATAATAATTTCAATTTATTAAGTATTTATTTTAGACATACAAACATAATAATTTAGACTAGTCTAAAAAATAATTTTGTGGTTTTTTTGTAGGAGTGTCTGCAAATTACCAATAAATAAATATCAAAAAAAATTCTTTTCCTTGTAGGGTGGTGGTTTTATTAATGTAGAATTCATTCGATTTTAAAAAACTGTATTGAAGCCCCTCGATCCAAAATATTCTTAAACAAATCTCTTGAAACAAGCCTTACTACTATCAATAAATTCCTAATTATATTTAGTTGAAAATTCTAATTTACTTTATTGATTAAATTGTTATTTAGTTCTGTAGATTGTTGAAATAAACTTATTACCTTTAGATATAGAATCAAATTTTAACCATGGCATTAGCAAAATACAATGGCACATTGGGCGCCAAAAAGGCAGCTCATTTGCTTCGCAGAGCCACATTTGGCCCAACGAAAGCGGCAATAGAAAGTTTTGCAAGCAAAACTGCACCAGAGGCTTTTACCATGCTTACAGCCACGGTGGCAGCTCCATTGCCGCCTTCCGATGTGAAAACGGGCATTTCTTGGCTTCCAAAACCCAATGAAAATACAAATAGCGAAGGCTTTGACCTTGATAATTTTGTTAAATGCTGGTGGCTCGACCAAATGCTGAATTCTGGCGATAATTTGACAGAAAAAATGGTTTTTTTGTTCCATACTTTTTTCCCCACCATCGACTCGGCTGTTGGAAATGCCACTTCGCTCTATTACCAAAATGCCCTTTTTCGGTTTTATGCTTTTGGAAATATCAAAACATTGACCAAAAAAATATGTGTAGATAATGCCATGCTAAGTCTGCTAGATGGCAGATTGAATGAAGTGGGATTACCAAATGAAAATTTTGCACGGGAACTATTTGAATTGCACACCGTGGGCAGAGGGCCGCAAGTGAGCGACACAGATTTTACAAATTATACGGAGGCCGACATACAAGTTGCAGCTCGCATACTTTCGGGCTGGACAAACGACAACGATTTTGGAACTATCATTTCCGACCCACTCAACCCAAGTTATACTTCAAATGTTGATGTGGAAACGGGCATTCCACTTGGAATATTGAAAGGAAACGGAATTTACGCTTCCAGACATTATGCTTCTGCCAATCCAAGCACAGTTAGTGAAAGAACGTTTAGTGCAGCTTTTGGTAACAAGCTGATAGAACATAAATCTGAGGATATTGTAAATGGCAGAGCCACCAAAGAATCGGCCAAGCTGCAAGTTGATGAATTAGTGGATATGATTTTTGAGCAAAGAGCCACAGCTCTCAATTTTTGCAGGAAAATATACCGCTATTTTGTGTACTGGAAAATAACAGATGAGGTCGAAACGGCCGTCATTTCTTCTATGGCCGATACCTTTGTGGCAAATAATTTTGAAATATTGCCAGTAATAAAAGAATTGTTTGAAAGCGAATATTTCTACGATGCTCAAAATGCCATCGAGACCGACAATACTCATGCCGACATTATAAAATCGCCTTTAGAATTAAGCTTAGGGGTCATGCGGTTTTTCAATGTAAAAGCTCCATTGCCTACTGCTTCGCTTTTAGATTATTATGATTTTTATGGTGGATTATTGGGCAATCTGGCCAACCAAGGCATATCTTTATACGAACCTTACGATGTAGCTGGCTACGATGCTTACTATCAAGAACCCGATTTCAATCGCAACTGGATCACTGTCAATACTTTAGCCTACAGATACGAGTTTGCTTTAAAATTAATCAACAATACCTATTCAGACATGATCTCGATCAATCTGGCAGAATATGTGAAAGCAAACGTGGCAGACCCTACTATTCCAAGTAATATCCTAAAATATTTTGTAGCTTATCTACTGCCCGAAGCCATTTCTGACACTGGCGATGGCAATCGTTTCGATTATTTTCTAGATATATTGCGCGGAAGCCTCACCGATATCAATTGGAAAAATGAATGGGATGGCTACATCGCCTCTGGCTTAGACGATGCGATCAATGCACAATTAAAAGATTTATTAGCAGCTTTATTGCAAACCCCAGAATATCAATTGATGTAACAACTATGGAACGTAGAGCATTTATAAAAAACCTTTCGCTGGCAACAGCCGCACCTATTGTACTTGGTGGTTTGCCTATCAAT
>JBJXGB010000149.1:0-3148 GCA_046152935.1 Cytophagales bacterium | reverse complement strand
CTTTCTCTCAATTGACCTTCGTTGCCAGCCAGGTTCACTACTCTATTTACTTCATTGAGCACTGTTTCTACTACTTCCTTCAGATCTACTAAGTCGCCAGTAACTTTAGCTATTTCACCGGTTAATGTATGTCCCTTGAAATCCATCTTTGCTTTGAAATTTCCCAGCTTCAACTGATTTATGAATTCGGTTGCTTGTTGAAACCCAATCGTAAATGCCGTATTGTAAGTGGCAATTTTTAGTACTTTCAAAGCTTTTCCATCAATATCAACTACAGGTGTATAGGTAGCATCTAACCATAGGTCTTCTCCGCCCTTCGCGACCCTTTTAAAATTCCCTTTTTGCATGATACCACTACGAAGGCTTTCCCAAAAATTCTTGTATTCCAAGGAGTTGGCATAGTCTTGCGGACAAAGAATTCGATGATGCTTACCTTTTAATTCATTTAACTTATAGCCAGTTGTCTCTAAGAAAATATCATTTGCAATTAGAATGTTGCCAAAGGGATCAAATTCAATCATTGCATAAGTGGAATTAATTGCATTGAGCAGTCCAGTCATTTCCGCCTCTTTTTTCTCCATTTCAAATTGCTGCAGCTTGGCTTTGGTTACATCAAAGCGAATACCCACGTATTTTACAGGTTTTCCATCTTCTCCCATTACGAGAGCTATAGTGGCATCCACCCAATAGTCGGTGCCATCTTTTTTCTTGTTAGGATATGTTCCTTGAAAAATTTTCCCAGCTTTGATCGTATCCCACATTTCCTTGTACAAACTTTTAGGATTATCAGGATGCCTAAATATATTATGGGGCTTGCCTAGCATTTCTTGTCTGGTATAGCCAGAAATCTCGCAAAGTTTATCATTCACAAAAGTGATATTTCCATACAAATCTGATTCTGAAAGAATGGCAGAAGCATTTAATGCATTTACTCTAGCATCAAGTTCGCCCCTACTTTTCTCCATTTCAAGTTGCTGCAACTTGCTTTTCGTAACATCAAAACGTATTCCTACATATTTGATGGGCTTTCCTTCATCGCCCAATACAGGAGCTATTGTAGCATCTACCCAATAGTCGGTGCCATCTTTTTTCTTATTGGGATAGGTGCCTTGAAATATTTTGCCAGCTTTAATGGTATCCCACATTTCTTTATACAAAGACTTGGGGTTGTCAGGATGCCTAAAAATATTATGGGGCTTGCCCATCATTTCTTCACGGGTGTAGCCAGATATTTCTGACAATTTATCATTGGTAAAAATGATGTTACCTGCTGTGTCGGCCTCAGAAAGTATGGCTGCAGCATTCAACGCATTGATTCGAGCATCCAATTCCTGCTGCATTATTTCGCCTTCTTTCATTTTGCGGGAAAGCTCTTCTTGCGTAGTTTGCATCTCTTCCATATTTTGGCGGAGTTCTTCTTCCTGCGCTCGCATTTCCTCCATTTGCTGTGTAAGCTGGAATTCTTGCTTTTTTATTTCAGTGATATCTTTTATGAAAGCTGTAAAAATTATTTCACTACCGAGTTTAGCTTCACTAAGCGTTAGCAAAACAGCAACTTCAATTCCATCTTTTCTTAAGATTTTTACCTCTCTACCTTTTCCAAGTACTTTTTTCTCACCTGTCTTTAGATAGTTATCCATCCCCTTTGTATGTTGATCCCGCATACCTTCGGGAGCATATTTATACATAGGCTGCCCTACGGTTTCCTCCGAGGTATAACCCCATAGTTTCTCTGCAGCTGGATTCCAGTAGGTGATAATGTTTTTTGCGTTAACGGTAACCACTGCATCTACACAACCATCAAGTGTTACTTTACTTTTTAGTTTTTCATTTTCAGCATCTATCAATTTCTTTTCAAGAGTAGTAATATAACCTTTTAAGTCATCGCTTGACATTCCATCACTCTTGGTTGGAATATTGATATCATTCAAATTTTTTTCAGTAATTTCTTTAATTTCCGACTTGGAAGGGACATTAGTAGCCATAATTGTGTATTTTTGAATTTTAAAGTATAATTAAAGTAATAATGGCAAAAAAAACACATCAATAATAGTACCAAAATATTCTCTTATTATTGTTAGTTGGGACTTTAATCCAATGTTTGAACTAAATGTTTCAATTTTATTTTATTTTAGACGAAATTCACTTTTATTTCGACCAAATAGCCGTTTTAATCGACTAAAATAAAATACATTATTTCGTTATGTTGATAAGTACTAGTTGCAAATTGGAAAACAAATCTATGAAAAACCAACGATTTAAAAGATGATAAATATAATTGTATTCAAAAAATATCATGTAAAAAAAACATAGTGTTGAAATTCCACTTTTTTTTACTAAGTTTGAAAAAAAGAAAATGAAAAAAAAAGAAAATGAAAAAAAAAGAGTAATTATACTCATCTTGCTTTAAAAAAAAATGAGTATTTATACTCATCCTGCTTTAAAAAAAAATGAGTAATTATACTCATCCTGCTTTAAAAAAAATGAGTATTTACAGTTATATTACTGTAAAAAATTTCGTGACTTCAATTTATGGAAAAATTTTATTCTAATTTTCTAGATAGGCTCGGTATTGCATCTATTACTGATGCACAAGGAATAATTACGTATGCAAACGAAAAGTTTTGTGAGATTTCGCAATACACTAAAGATGAGCTAGTTGGCAATACTCACAACCTAATAAATTCTGGGTATCACGAAAGAAGCTTTTTTCGCCACATGTGGAAGACCATTGCTTCTGGCCAGGAGTGGAGAGGAGAATTATGCAACAAGGCCAAAGACGGAAGTTTATATTGGGTTGACACATTTATCACACCGCAATTAGATGAGAATGGCAAACCTATTCGCTTCTTCTCATTTAGAATACTCATTACTGACAAAAAAAACCAAACTTTGATAAATGAGAAAATCAGGAATGAATTACACGAGAAAAATCAATACCTCAATTCAATACTTAATACGCAAAGCAATTTTTTCGTGATCAGACTCGCTCTTGATGGAACTTATTTTTACGTGAATGACGCACTACTTAAGAAATTTGAATTTGAACCCTCAGACATTATTGGTCAACCATATTCCTTTGGTATTCATGTAGATGATTTGGGTCTTTGTCAATTGGCTGCACATGAGGCTTTAAGTTATCCTGGTC
>JBJXGB010000144.1:0-25682 GCA_046152935.1 Cytophagales bacterium | reverse complement strand
AATTCGAAAGAATTCGGTTCTGTAAAATTGGTGCACGAGACTTTGGGTGAATATTTCTATTATTTTGACGGAACAGACAAAAAATTATTTACAGAAAATGAGACCAATTTCGAAAAGTTGTGGGGTGGTATAAATAATTCTCCGCATGTAAAAGATTTGTTTCATTCAGCCGTAATTGAAGACAGAATTGAGGCGTTTACTAACCTTAAAGCTGGCACTAAATTCTCTCCTGTTTATCAAGTAAAGTTAAAAGGAAAAGAGAAAATTGAAATCAAATTACGCTTAAGCAAAGCACAGCACAGTAAAAATCCACTATTAAAAACCTTCGATTCCATTTTTAGTGAAAGAATGGTAGAAGCGGATGAATTTTATAACACCATTATCACAAAAGACAAATCTGAAGACGAAAAAAAGGTTCAAAGACAAGCCTTTGCGGGTATGCTTTGGAGCAAGCAGTACTACAATATAGATATTCCGCTTTGGTTAAATGGCGATAAAGGATCAGTTGCCCCTCCAATTGAAAGAAAAACGGGAAGAAACAGCGGTTGGCATACGTTAAACAACGAAGATATCATTTCAATGCCCGACAAATGGGAATATCCATGGTATGCAGCTTGGGATTTGGCTTTTCATTGTATTCCCATCGCGATGGTAGATTCGCAATTTGCCAAAGACCAATTATTGCTATTTTTAAGAGAATGGTATATGCACCCAAATGGTCAGATTCCCGCTTATGAATGGGCTTTTGGCGATGTCAATCCTCCTGTACACGCCATGAGTTGCCTCAAAGTGTATTATATTGATAAAGACAAAAACAAAGGAAATGGTGATGTAGATTTTCTTAAAAAAGCATTTTTGAAGTTATCCCTAAATTTTACTTGGTGGGTAAATAGAAAAGATACCAATGGTAAAAATGTATTTGAAGGAGGATTTTTAGGTTTGGATAACATTGGGGTTTTTGACAGAAGTAGCGCCATACCTGGTGGAGGGCATTTGGAACAGGCGGATGGCACAAGTTGGATGGCCATGTACAGCTTAAATATGCTTGAAATGGCTTTGGAATTAACCAAATACGACAAAAGTTTCGAGCAAATGGCAACCAAATTTTTCGAGCATTTTGTATTGATAGCGGAAAGTTTGAATAGAATTAGTAAAGACTGGACGGGTGCTTGGGATGAAAAGGAAGGCTTTTTTTACGATATATTAGTGCTGCCTAATCACAATTACATTCCTGTAAGAGTGCGATCTTTAGTGGGTTTAACTACGCTTTTTGCCACGTATACTGTTTCAAAAGATGTTTTTAAACAAGCTCCAGAGTTCATTTCTAGGCTATCTTGGTTTAAAGAATATGTACAAAAACAAAAAGATTATACCATTTTCGAAGAATTCAGCGAAGACAAAATACTGTTTAGCTTACTTCCAAAAGACAGGTTGACCAAGCTATTGCACGCCATGCTAGATGAGGAGGAATTTTTATCTGAGTTTGGAATCAGAGCATTGTCTAAAAAACATTTGCAAGGCTATGGAGTGCATATTGAAGACAATTATTTTGGTTTGCAATACGAACCAGCCGAAAGTAGCTCCAATTTATTTGGTGGAAATAGCAATTGGCGAGGCCCAATTTGGATGCCCATGAATTACATGATTATTGATTCTTTGAGGAAATTCCATGCTTATTATGGAGATGCTTTGAAGGTCGAATGCCCCACGGGAAGCGGTAATTTCATGAATTTGAAACAAGTATCTGAAAATCTAAAAGATAGATTAGCCAATTTATTTAAAATGGACAATCAAAATAACAGGCCAATTAATGGACTGACCCAAGAAATTTACCAGAGAGATGAATTTAAAGACTTGATTTTATTTTACGAATATTTTCATGGAGACAATGGCAGAGGCGTTGGAGCTACCCACCAAACGGGTTGGACGGGAGTGATCGCAGCTTTGATGAATGATTTATAGTATTGATTAATAATTCTCTAAATAGAAATTGAATAGTAAATGGAGCTTGAATTGGTTGAAAGAAAAAGATTAACAATGAAATCGTTACCTTTTCAATGGAAATTGTACTTAATTGAAGCATTTTCATTGGGAATGTTCATGGTTTCAGCTAGTGTTTTTACGATACTTTTGGAACATCCAGATTTGCCATTTAGAACTCTAATTCCTTCTTCAGATATCAGAAGAGCAATTATTGGTTTCTTTATGGGCTTAACTGCCGTTCTACTCATCCAATCAAAATGGGGACAAATGAGTGGTGCCCACATGAATCCTGCGGTGACATTGGCCAATCTTTATTTGAAACGCATTTCTGCAAAAGATGCCTTTTATTATATTTTAGCCCAATTTATAGGTTCTATCTTATTCGTTTATTTAGTCAAAATTCTTCTTTTCGATTATCTTTCACATGCAAGCATCTCCTATATAGTCACTGTGCCCGATAAAAATGGTGAATTGGTTGCCTTTGTGTTGGAATTTTTAATGTCCTTTATTTTATTGCTGAGTGTTTTGTTGCTTTCTCAAAGCAAGTACGCAAAATATACTCCTTATTTTGTGGGTGTTCTATTAACAGTTTACATAACTTTTGAAGCTCCATTTACAGGAATGAGCATAAATCCAGCCCGAACTGTTGGTTCTGCCATCAGTGGTGGCATATGGAATTCTATTTGGCTGTATTTTTTAGCACCCATTGCTGGAATGTTTTGTGCAGCTTTCATTTTCTCAAAATTTTATCTTCAAGAAATAAAAAAATCATAAAGCAATGAAAAAGAATGTTTTAGTAACAGGCGCATCTGGAAATTTAGCTGAGGCTTTCCTTGAAGCCGTTGATTTTGAAAAATATACGATTAATGCTACTGTGAGGGAAATCAAGAAACAATCAGACAATATCAACTACCATGCGGTTGATATCAATGATGTGAATAATGCCCAAAATTTTGTAGAAAACTTGTTAAAATCGGAAGATAAAGTAGATGCTATCCTATTTTTTGTAGGCAGTTTTGCTGCCGGTGGTATCAAAGAAACCAATAAGGAATTGTTGGAAAAAATGATGGCTGTAAATGTTTATACTTCTTTAAACATCATTCACCCAGTTTTGCAACACCAAAATACGAAATTGCACCCAATTCAATTAATATTCATTGGAGCTAAAGCGGCATTAAATTCCAAGAATGCAGTTGATTTTGTGGCTTATGCACTTTCAAAAAATATGGTGGTGAATTTGGCCACTATCATCAATGCGAATAGCCAAGAAACAGGCGTGCAGGCGTTTACCATTTTGCCTGGCACATTAGATACTGCCACCAACAGAAAAATGATGTCAAATGAGAACTTCGATAGTTGGACGAAATTGGAATCTATAACCAACACTATTTTCAATATTTTGGAGGCAAAACAGGAAATGAACACTATTGAACTTTAAATAATACCATGCTTATTTATTTGTTTTATTTGTATCTATTGGTTGGATTTGGCTTTGGCCTATATTTTATCATCATAAAATTGCCCAAATTAAAGGTTATTGAAGCCCATGTTTCTTGGGGCTTTAGAATTCTTCTAGTTCCAGCTTGCCTTTTGTTATGGCCATTTATATTTTCCATATTAAAACAACAAGAAAATGAATCATAGTTTAAGAAAAACCCATTTGTATGTATGGATTTTACTTCCAATCGTATTATTTACTTTGGTAATATTGGCATTTGTTCTTCGATTCTAAACATCAAATTATATGAGTGCAGGTTTCGTACCCGTTCTGTGGAATAAATTCAAATATTTTTACGATTTAATTGCTTGGTTAGCAATCGTAAGTTACTTGGTTGCTTTTTCTGCCCTCGGTTTATATCTATATCCCGCCCAAAATATCAATACCGTACTCATTCGAGCCACAGGTTCCGCTGCCATTATTTTATTGCATGTTATTCTTCTAATTGGGCCGCTTTCTCGATTGAATAAAAATTTTCTGCCTCTGCTTTACAATAGAAGGCATTTGGGTGTTTCCATGTTCATTTTGGCACTATTGCACGCCATTTTAGCTATTAATTGGTACCACGGCCACGGCAATAGCGATGTTCTAAAATCTATTTTCATTAGCAATATCAATTATGGTTCTATTACCATTTTCCCTTTTGAAGTTTTTGGGTTTGTTGCTCTTCTTATTTTGGGAATAATGGCAACTACCAGCCACGATTTTTGGCTCGCTTATTTATCTCCTAAAATTTGGAAAAGCTTGCACATAATGGTCTACCTTGCCTATTTTTTATTGATCCTCCACGTAGTTTTGGGAGTTTTGCAATTCGAAAAAGGACTCATTTTAATGTACATATTGTTTTTTGGGATGTTGTTAATTGCAGGTTTTCATCTTTGGGCAGCTTTTAGAGAAGAAAATACAGATCGAGTCATCAAAAATAATCAAGAAATAAAAGATGGAAATTGGCTTTATGTATGCAAACTTGACGAAATTCAAGAAAATAGGGCTAAAATAACTGTCGTTGGAACTGAAAGGGTGGCAGTTTTCAAGTATAATAACAGCTTGAGTGCTGTTCATAATGTTTGTAAACACCAACTGGGCCCTATTGGCGAAGGTGAAATCATTGACGGTTGCATCACTTGTCCTTGGCATGGATTTCAGTACAAGCCTGAAGATGGCCGGTCTCCTGCTCCATTTAAAGAGAAACTGAGCACTTACAAGCTAATGTTGATTTCCGATAAAATTTACGTTGCCAATACTGCCAATGAAGAGGGCACTTACGAACAACCCGTTACTTTCAATCAAACTCAGTCGGTAGAAAAACCCAATGAAGGCTTTTTTGTAGGATGGAGAGAGAAAAATGGCAACATGGTATCGTTTGTTAGGAATGCCTCTTTTGTTGCCTCATGCCTTATTTTGGTTTTAGGCGTAGTGCTAAGTGCTTCCCAATCAAGATTTACCCCATTTGCAATCGACTACAATAAAGTTACAAATCATGCGGGCTGGCTTACTAGAAATCCAGTTCCTTCTATTTTGGTTGATACTAAAAATGAAAATGGGCAATCTGAACTGAAAAGAATTCTTATTGTAGATGGATTTAAGTTCGGTGCTGCAAAAATTGTAGACAATATCTTAGGCGAAGATAGCTTGGTATTTGTGCAAATTGCTGGCTACGACAGCAAAGATTTCTCAAAAGGTACCCTTACTTATCGAGTGATGGAACTGGAAGACCATGAAAGATCTATCCAGAAAGAAACAACCTCGCAGATAAAACCATCAATGCAAACCAGCGTGCCGAAGGACACCATCTTGAGTGGTCAAATAATTGACCCTAAATGCTATTTTGGAGCTATGAATCCTGGTGAAGGCAAAACCCACAAAGCATGTGCAGTAAGGTGCTTAAGTGGGGGCATAATGCCTGTTTTTAGATATTCAGATGGCGATCAGTTCAAATATGCGGTGCTAAAATTGACGACTTCTGAAAAATCTAATGGTGAATATCTAAATTTTGTTGGCGATAGCGTTACTATCAAAGGTGAAATATCTCAAATGGACAATTGGGAACTGATAAGTTTGAAAGAACAACAAATTGTAAGAGTTAAAAAGTATAATTGATTTCAAAATAAAGAATATCATTAACTTAAGATTCCATATCCTTTCCCAACAGGGAGAGACAAAGATAGGGGTTTAATAGAGATGCTTAAGTAAATGACATTGATAAAACACCAAACTAATATCATGGCAAACATTTCAAAAAATATTTTCTTGTTACTGTTCTTTTGTCTGAACTTTTATGTTTTCAATCTTTCGGCACAGCAAAATGATAACGACAAACCAAAAGTCGATAGTTTGAATTCAAACCAACCAACCAATCTGCAAAAAGGCAATACAACTGCCCCTAGCTATTTGGCGGAAAAACCATTAGCTCAAAACGAGAAAGAAGGCAGGTGGATTGTAGGTGCTGGTGTTGTTTTTGATAGCTATACGTTGTCGCCAGGTTTGAATTTCAATGCCACTTACCGTATTTTAGGTAATTTCCACCTTGGTCCCGATTTTTCAATTATGCTTGATAATACTGTTACTGAAGATGGAAAAAGGGAAGTTAGAAAGGCTTTTGAATTTAATTTGAATGTGCAACACGTATTTGAGATTAATGACAATTGGGCAATTTATCCATTTACGGGACCAAATTTGTCAAAAATAACAATTCACCCTGTTGGAGAAGAAGCTGTAGAAAAATGGGTAGCTGCTTTAAACCTTGGTGCTGGCATTGAATACAGCTTGAAGAAAAACAAACTATTTTGCGAAGGCAAATACGTAACTTACTTCGATAAGTGGGACATTGCCGCAGGCTACCTTTTTATTATTCCATCTAAGTGAAGTTATTCAAGTCTTCTGAAATTTTCTCAATTTCAATTGTTACAGCAGCAAACCCACATATCTACCAGAGATTGGATTAGCCGAAAATAGATACCTTCAACGAAGTCTACCAGCAAATGGGGCACAAAAAAAGGGCTATAAAAGCCCTTTTCAAAAAGTGTCAGCAACTTACAAAGCTACTTCGCTCATAAACTTTATTCTCATCAAGCGTATTTCTTCGATCGAGAAGTTTTCTTCACCCAAATCATCCAATGCCTGTTCTACATTGTCCGTTTCTGAAGTCATGAAATAATCATAGATATCGTCTTGTTTGTCCGGGTCTATCACCTGATCGATATAGTAATCGATATTTAGTTTTGTGCCTGAAAAACAAATATGCTCAACTTCATCTAGCAATTCGTCCATAGTAAGCACTTTGGCTTCGGCTACTTCTTCCAAATCTACTTTTCTATCTATTTGTTGAATGATAAAAATTTTGGTTTTCGATTTGTTGATGGCCGATTTCACTACTACATCGGTGGCTGTAGCTATGTCGTTTTCAGTTACATATTTTTTAATGCTGTCGATGAAAGGCTTACCAAATTTGGTGGCTTTTCCCAAACCTACACCATTTACGTGGCCGAGGTCTTCCATCGTAAGCGGGTATGTGGTTGACATTTCTTCCAGAGAAGTATCTTGAAAGATTACGTACGGAGGTACATTTTTTTCTTTGGCTACCTTTTTACGAAGGTTTTTTAACAAATCGAGCAGCACAGGATCGAAAGATTTTACAATGCCTCCTGCTGGCTCTGGAATATCGGCATCTTCATCGTTGCTATCAGCAAAATCGTGGTCTTTTGAAAGATCGATTTCCGTTGGATTTTCAATAAAATCCATGCCTTTTTCAGTAAGCTTCAGCACCCCTACATTTTCAATATCTTTTTCAAGAAATTGATAAACAAGGGCTTGGCGATAGATCGAATTCCAAAAATCGGCAGGTTTGTCTTTACCTTTGGCGTACACATCAAGTTTGCTATGGCTATAGCTTTTCACATAGTCATTTTCAACTCCACGTATTACATCTGTAAGGTGATCGATGCCGAAAGTCTCTTCGGTATCATCTACAGTTTGTAAAGCGAGTAATAATTCATCCATTGCTGCGAATTTTTCTTTAGGTTTCAGGCAATTATCGCAGAATCCGCAATCTTTGTCAAGCGTTTCACCGAAATAATTTAATAATGTTCTTCTTCTACATATAGATGACTCAGCATAAGAAGTCATTTCTGCCAACAATATACGTGCGTTGTCTCGTTCGGCTACTGATTTATCTTTATTAAATTTTTCTAATTTCTCAATATCATCGTAGCTGTAAAACATCAAACAGTTTCCTTCCATACCATCTCTGCCAGCTCTGCCTGTTTCTTGGTAGTACCCTTCAAGCGATTTTGGAGCATCGTAGTGTATTACAAATCGCACATCTGGCTTGTCGATCCCCATACCAAAGGCAATGGTAGCTACTACCACATCCACATCTTCATTTAAAAAAGCATCTTGGTTTCCCATACGCACATCCGATTCTAAACCTGCATGATAAGGCACTGCTTTGATGTCATTTACTTTCAGTAAATCAGCAATTTCCTCTACTTTTTTGCGACTTAAACAATAGATAATTCCCGATTTGCCTTTGTGCTGCTTTACATATTTAATAAGTTGCTTTTTTGCCCCAGTTTTGGGTCTTATCTCGTAATATAAATTTTTTCTATTGAAAGAGGTTTTAAAAACTTGAGCCTCTTCCATCTGCAAGTTTTTCTGAATATCGATTTGCACTTTTGGAGTAGCAGTAGCGGTAAGCGCGATCACAGGTGGGTTGCCCAATTGCTCTACTACCGATTTTATTTTGCGGTATTCTGGGCGAAAATCATGGCCCCATTCCGATATACAATGTGCCTCATCTATGGCTACAAAGGCTATATTTGCCGTTTGTAAAAAAGCCATATTGTCTTCTTTGGTCAACGATTCTGGGGCTACATACAAAAGTTTGCACTCGCCAGCAAGCACGTCTTTTTTTACTCTATTGATCTCTGCTTTGGTAAGCGTAGAGTTCATAAATTGGGCATTTACGCCAAAGGCTGTCAATTGATCTACTTGGTTTTTCATCAAGGCGATAAGGGGCGACACCACTACAGCTACGCCATCTTTTACCAAGGCCGGCAGTTGATAGCAAAGCGACTTGCCAGCACCTGTGGGCATGATTACAAATGTATTTTTTCCATCTAATAATGAATTGATTACAGCCTCTTGGTTGCCACGGAAATGGTCGTATCCGAATACCTCTTTTAGCTTTGATTTTAGCAGATCATGGTCTACTTCTTGTTCTAACAACATCTCCTTCTTTTACTTAAAATATTAATTCCCAATTGGTTACGTGCTTTGTGGGCAAGCCGAATCTAAAAGTGAAACGGGAATATGAAATTAATAAAAAAAATTGGATAAAAAGCAAGAAAATGTTGGCAATTACATTACTTTATTCAATTGCTAAGATTTTAAACTCCGTTCTACGGTTTTGCTGGTGCTCTTCTTCTGTTACTGCATCTTCGATAATGTGCTTAGTTTCGCCATATCCGATGGCTTTTATACGATCGGCATCGATGCCGTTTGCCAAAATATAATCAACTGCCGATTGGGCTCGAGCTTGCGAAAGCCTTGTGTTATAGTCGTCATTTCCGCGTGAATCGGTGTGAGAACCGAGCTCCACCACCACTTCTGGGTTGTTTTTTAAGAAATCGATCAACAATAATAAATCTGGTTCGGCTTCGGGACGAATGTCTGATTTGTTGTAATCATAAAAGATATTTTTTAGCACAATCTCTTTGCCTACTTCTGGCTTATCTAGCAATACAGCTACATTGTAGTATCTGTAAATCAACTCTTCGGAAACCGCATTTTCAACAAATTTACCGCCTTTGCTGGCAAATGTTACATTGCTGGTGAAGTATCCTTTCTTCTGGGTCTTCAAAATGAAGGTAGAATTGGTGTCGATGACGAAAGAAACCGTGCCTCCATTGGCCGAAATGCTGTCTTTGAAATCTTCGCCCGACTCAAACTCAAGTTCTACTTTGGCACTGTCGAGCGGTATGGATTTTGTGCTTTCTGTTCCATTGCAAGCAACAGAGACTTGCAATATTGCAACGACATCTTTGACAATTGGTCGCCTTGGTTTTGCACCTAGCCAAAATTCATAAATATCATCGTCACCCTTTCCGCCTTGTCTGTTCGAGGCAAAATAGCCAGCCTTCAAATCTTCTTTATATACAATGCCAAAATCATCAGCACTTGTGTTCATAGGCGGACCAAGATTTACAATTCCTTCTTCTGTTTTGGCAGAATCTAATATGGTGCTGTCTTCTAAAGCCACAAAAAGATCGAGCCCACCTAAGCCTGGATGCCCATCTGAAGCAAAAAAGAATTTATTGTCGCTCCGCAAATACGGAAACATTTCATTTCCACTTGTATTGATTTTTTGACCTAGATTCTGTGATTTTGTCCAGCCGCTATCTGTCAAAAACACTTTGTACAGATCTATTCCTCCGAAGCCACCTCTTTTATTGGATGCGAAATATAAAATTTTGCCATCGGGCGAAAATGCTGGAGTCGATTCCCAAGCTCTGGGCTCTGAAAATGGCAAAAGTGCTGGTTTCGTCCATTCTCCATCTCGCATTTCTACAAAATACAAATCTGTATCTACTGCTCCTTTTCTTTTGCCGTCATTCGATCGCACAAATACAACCAAAGTACCATCTGGCGAAATGGCTTGGCAGGCTTCGTGCGTATTTGCCTTATTAATTTGTGGCTCAAAAGCTCGCTTCGTGCCAGTGCCTTCGAGGTTATTATCTGGTTTGAAGGTATAAATGTCTGTGAAACCAGTTCCAGTGGCCTTGTATTTGGTAAATTCGTTGGCTGCTGTATAAACTATCTCGCCTTCTTTTGAAATACTAGGTGCATACTCTGGCCCTTCTGTATTTAAGTATTCGCCTGCATTCTTCACATTATAATATGTCTCTTTATATATAAGTGGTTTGATCTCTTTGAGAAACTTCATTTCCTTAGCTGCCTGCTTTTTCAGATTAGCATTCAAGCCAGTTTTGGCATATTTTTCAAAACCGATGCGAGCCTCTTCATAATTTCCCAAAGCCTTCAACGACTGGGCATAATAAAAACCCAATTTATCATCTTTCGATTTCGCTTTGATGGCTTCAGCATAAAAATGAGCCGCCTCTTGTATTCGATTGCTCGTTCGGTAGTTTTCACCAATTAAGAAATTCAACTTGCTTTTGCTACCTCCATTCTCAATCGATTTCTTAAAAAGCACAATTGCATTGTCGTTAAAGCCAAGCGATTGTTGTTTCAAGCCATTATTATATTGTCGGGTGGCAGTATTTACACAATTGACCAATAAAAAAGACAATAAAATAAAAATTAGGGTTTTGGTTGATGAATTAATGTGTGTTGTCACTATATGATACCGCAGATTGTCATTTTCTAAACTTTAAAATTAGAATAATTTATTGAATAATAAAGAGATAGCATTATTTTGGATATTAATAGTGCATATAATTTTGCGTTCTGATATTAAAATCATACTTTTGCACCTCAAAATTTAAACCGCAGACGGGTTCTGCAAAATTAAATACCATGTCAGTAAAAATTAGGTTGGCCAGAAGAGGTCGCAAAAAATTATCTCTATTCGATATTGTTGTATCAGATGCACGTTCGCCTAGAGATGGTAAATTCATAGAAAAAATTGGTGTTTACAATCCAAATACCAATCCTGCCACTATCGAATTAAACGAGCAAAAAGCATTCACTTGGTTGATGAATGGTGCGGAGCCTACAGATACCGTGCATGCTATGCTTTCTTACAAAGGTATTTTGTATAAAAAACACTTACAAGTAGGTGTTAATAAAGGTGCAATCACGCAAGAAGCTGCCGATGCCAAATTGGCCTCTTGGATTGAAGCCAAAACAAACAAAATTGAAGGTAAAAAAACCAAATTAGCTACCGATAAAGGCACAGCTGCAAAAGCTAGGTTTGAAGCGGAAGTGAAAGTAAATGCAGCTCGTGAAGAAGCATTGAAAAACAAAAACAAAGTAGAAGAAGTAGTTGCTGCTGAGGCAATTGCAGAAAGTGCGGAAGCCCTAGTTGCTGAAGAAATTGCGGTGGCTGCTGAGGTAGCTCCCGTAGTTGAATCACCAGTGGCAGTTGTGGAAACGCCTGTTGCTGTAGTTGAAGCCGAGGCAGCTGCAGTTGCAGAGCCCGCGGCAGAAACACCAGCAGCAGCAATTGAAGTAGTTGCCGAGACTGCACCAGTTGCAGTTGAAGCACCAGAAGTGGCAGAGAAAACAGAAACGCCAGTTGCTGCTGAATAACTTTACTTTGAAATGATTTAAAAACAGCGTAGCGTAATCTACGCTGTTTTTGTTTGTGCCGATACCAAGATAACGATACCTTGCAATGAATTTTGATGACTATTTTGAATTGGGTTTTATTACCAGGGTTCACGGCACGCTGGGCGAAGTAGTGGCGGAACTAGATACCGATCGCCCTCAAAAATACAAAAAATTGCCATCTGTATTTTTGCTGCAAAAAGGGCAATTGATACCTTATTTTATTGAAAAAATAAATATTTCGGCCAATAATGCCATTATCAAATTTGAAGATGTGAATTCGCATCCAAAAGCATTTGATTTGAAAGGCACTAAACTTTTTTTGCCGGCCGAGAAATTAACAGATCGAGGGGAAGGGCATTTTTATTACCACGAAATCATTGGTTTTGAATTGATAGATGAAGAAAAAGGCAGTTTGGGTCCCATAAAGGAAGTTTACAGCCTCGAACATAGCGATTTGTTGGCAATAGAAATCGATGGCAAAGAGGTATTGATTCCGATTGTTGATTCATTTTTAAAGAAAATTGACAAAAGAAAGAAACAAATTTTGATGGCTTTGCCTGATGGTTTGATAGAAATATACACCGAAACTGCTGGCAAGCAGGACGATGGATTGGGGGAAGACTAGAAAAATATTATTTTATGCTCATTTTAAGTCTTGAAACTTCCACCCATGTTTGCTCTGTAGCTTTGCACCGAGCTGGCAATTTATTGGCTTGTGTAGAGATTTTGATCGATAAATCGCATGCAGAAAAAATCACGCTTTTGATTGAAGAAGTTTGTATAAAGGCTGAAGTTTCGCTTGCAAATATAGACGCCATTGCGATTTCAAAAGGCCCAGGCTCGTATACAGGCTTACGAATTGCTTCATCTACAGCCAAAGGTTTGTGTTTTGCACTCGGCAAACCGTTCATTGCCATTGACACTTTACAATCTATCGCTTTACAAGTAGTAAAATTGGAAAATTTAGATTTGCAACTAGTTGATAATGTGGCTATTGTACCAATGATCGATGCGAGAAGGATGGAAGTTTTTACAGCCAACTACGATGCACATGCAATAAGAATTAGCGATTTTGACGCGAAGATAATTGACGAAAATTCGTATCGTGAATTGCTTGAAACTAAGAAGCTGATTTTTTGCGGCAATGGTGCTGATAAATGCCAAACTACCATTTTGCACCCAAATGCTAAATTTATAGATGGCATTTACCCCAAAGCTACATTTATCGGCTATTTGGCTACTAAAAAATATCTAAAAAACGATTTTGAAGATGTGGTAAATTTTGAGCCTTTCTATTTGAAAGAGTTTTACATGAAAACAGCTATGCCACCGGTTTGAAATTGTGTGTCGTTTCTCTCTAAAGCCAGATCTGATTTCTTTACAAAATTTTATGCCAAGTCTTAAATCAATGTTTAGGTTTCTAAGAAGCCGATCAGTAAAATTAAGGCTCAACTATACGTTCTAAGCCCTTTTTTATCCCAATTTTGAGCAAGTAGTCAAATGCTTCCTCATAATGATTTTGAATGTAGCCCTCTAAAATGGCCTCTCTCAATTCTATTTTTATATCGCCAACTATTTTTGATGGCGACAAATTGAAAGTTTGCATAATAATTTGTCCTGTAATCACGGGCTGGAAATTTCTAAGATGATCTTTCGATTCCACTTCCTTAAGTTTTTCCTCAACTCGCTCAAAATTAGATAGATAGCGTTGTACTTTATCGTTGTTTTTTGATGTAATGTCGCATTTGCACAAAAGCATCAAGGCATCAATGTCTTCGCCAGCCTCGTACAAAAGGCGTCTGATGGCTGAATCTGTTACCGTTTCTTTCACTAATGAAATTGGACGCAAATGCAAACGAACCAACTTTTGTACAAATTGCATCTTCTCATTCATCGGCAATTTCATTTTGCGAAATATGCTAGGTGTCATTCTCGCTCCTTTGTCTTCGTGTCCATGAAATGTCCAGCCTTGTTTTGGGTAATATTTTTTAGTGGCGGGCTTGGCAATATCATGCAAAATGGCAGCCCATCGCAGCCACAAGTCGTTTGAAAACTCAGCTACATTATCGAGCACTTGCAATGTGTGAAAAAAATTGTCTTTATGTCCACGCCCATCTTGGGTTTCTACGCCTTGCAAGGCTACCAATTCTGGAAAAATAAGCTCAAGCAACTCGCTGTAATGCAGCATTTTAAAACCATAGGAAGGCTTTGAAGATAGAATTATTTTATTCAATTCATCTGCGATTCGTTCTTTTGAAATAATATCAATCCGCGTTTTATTGGTTTTGATGGCCTCAAAAGTATCTGGCCAAATATCAAAATTGAGCTGCGAGGCAAATCTGCACGCCCGCATCATTCGCAGCGGATCGTCTGAAAAGGTAATATTTGGGTCTAATGGAGTGCGGATGATTTTATTTTTCAAATCTTCCAAGCCATTGAATGGATCTACCAATTCACCAAAATCTTTTTCATTCAAACTAATAGCCAAAGCATTGATAGTGAAGTCTCTTCGATTTTGATCGTCTTCCAAAGTGCCATCTTCAACGATAGGCTTTCGCGATTCGCTTCTGTACGATTCTTTTCTAGCACCAACAAATTCTACTTCTGTGTCGCCAATTTTTACCTGTGCAGTCCCAAAATTTTTATACACCGCCAATGAACCATTTCCACCCGATTGTTTCAAAAACAGCTCTGCAAACGCAATGCCGCTGCCCAAAACCACTATGTCAATATCTTTGCAGGGCCTGTGCAAAAGCAAATCTCGCACAAAACCACCTACCAAATAGGCTGGCTTTTCATACTTTTTTGCGCAACCTTTTAATGCTAAAAAAATCGAATTGCTGTTGAGTTCGTCAGAAAAATTCATTTTTTCACAATGCGATAAATTATGAATATAAGTCCCATTAAATCAATTATTCCAAATATCCCATGCTTTTTCTGCCTGTAAATGAAGCATTTCTAGTCCATTTACCACTTTGGACCCATTTTCTAATCCTTTTTTCATAAATGTGGTTATTTCTGGATTGTATACCAAATCGAAAAGTAGATGGTTTTCTGTAAGCAGATGATAAGGAATAGCTGGAAATTCTTCAGTCTTTGGATATGTGCCTAGGGGCGAAGCATTTACAATTAGTATTGCTGTGTTTATTTGCATTTCGCCCAATTCTGTATAGGTAAAATCTGCCCTATTGCCATCTCGCGACACTATTTTACATACAATAGCCAAATCTTTAAGTGCGGCTGCTACCGCTTTGGCTGCACCACCTGTGCCTAAAATTAACGCTGCTTTTGGCATCGCCAATTTGTATTGTTTTAGAGCATTTATCAATGATTTTTTAAAGCCATAATAGTCTGAATTATACCCTATTAGCCTTCCATTTTCTGCAAATTTAATCACATTTACAGCACCTACTTTCTGGGCAGAAATATCTAAATCATCTAAATACGGAATTACCAATTCTTTGTAGGGAATGGTAACATTTAGGCCATACAACGGGGTGTTTTCAGAGATTAATAAAGGAAAATCGGAAATTTGGGGTAGTTCAAACAACTCGTATTGGTGATCGTTCAGACCCAACTTTTGAAATTTATCAGTAAAATATTTTTTGGAGAATGAATGCGATAAAGTTTTGCCTAAAAGACCGAAGCGTTTCATTTGGTATTTTTGAAATTGAATTTCTTTGCAATTTTAGTCAATTTCGAGCAAAAAATAAGGTATAAAAAAGCCTTCAATTGTATTTGAAGGCGTTGTAAATTAGGTCAAAAAATCGTGAAAAGTATCGCCTCTCAGACCTAATCGAATGGTTTCGAGCGGAATTATTTCTTTTGGAGCTATATTTCCCAAATTTACATTGGTTCCGCACAATTTTATAAACCACACTTGCTGGGCTTTTTGCGGAGCTTCCCATATTATTTTTTCAGCAGGTATTTGAGTCAATATTTCTTCAACCAATCCAGATCGAACTTCGCCAGTAGATCGAAACAGGCCTACATTTCCGCCTTCTCTAGCCTCTCCAATCACCTTCCATGCGCCTGCCTCCAATTCAGTTTGCATCAATTGAATCCATTTATAAGGTGGAATTATTTTTTCTGCATCTTTCGAGCCCACTTCAGAGAGCACTGTAAAATTGGCAGCCAACTTGCGCACATATTCTAGCTTTACTTCATGATTCAACTCTATCGAGCCATCAGAAACTTCGCAATACTGCAATTTGTATTTATCCAACAAGCGACAATAATCGTCAAACTGACCTCTCACAATAAAAGCTTCAAACAATGTACCACCAAAATAGGCAGGAATTCCAGCATCTTTGTACACTTTTAGTTTGTCGTCAAGCCGAGTGGTTACATACGAAGTAGCCCAGCCTAATTTAACTATATCTACATAATTACCTGCTACGTCCATAAAATCTTCAGCTTCACGCACACTCAAACCCTTATCCATAGCCATAGTAAAACCCGATTCTCTAGGCTTGGGACTACGCTCAGGAATTGAAGAAAGAAAATAATTCATATTTGTTTACGATTTTTTATACTGATCGATAATTTTGTACAGTGCTTTCTGTGTTTCTAATTCTTTAAAAAAATCGAATAGCAAAGTATGTTTATCAAAGTCCAAAGTTAATCCATTTTCTAAAAATACAAACGCCTCCTTGTATTTTCCGTCATTTATGAGGTACACGGTATTGCGATAATACATTTCGGCTTCCTCAGGCATGTTTTCCAAGCCTTCTTCCAACGTAGCGGATGCTTTGGCATACTCGCCTTGGTCATAATACACTTGTGACCAATTGAGCCATAATTCGGGTAAAAATGGATCGACTTCTGCCGCTTTTTCATAACACTCTATTGCAGAGACAATATTACCAGTATTATATTCTGCATCGGCTAGTGCTATTAGATAAGCTATATTTTTTTCATCTAAACCCCAAGCCTTTTTGAAAAAGTGGCTTGCTTCCAGCCATTTTTCTTGCGACTCTAAGCACGAGCCAATTCCAAATAGTGCCTCGTGATAATTGGCATCTATTTTTAAGGCTTGTTTGAAATTGGCGATGGCAGAATCGAACAAATCCATTTTCTCGTAAGTGGCTGCAAGACAGCACAATACCTCTGGGGTTGGACCTTCTAACTCTACCGTTTTTTTGTAATTTTCCTGTGCAAGGGCGAAGTTTGACTTGTTCATATAGGCATTGCCCATATTGAAGAATGAAGAAGAAAAATCTTCTTTCAGCAAGGTAGCGTATTCGTATGCTTCAATCGATTTGTCCCAATTCATCAATTTGCTATATACGACACCCATATTGTACCAAGCATTGGGTGAAAATGGGTCGGTATCGATAAAAGTTTGGTAATATTCGATACTTTCTTCCAATTGATTGGTAATATCGAGGCAGTACGCCAGTTCGTAGGTTGCATCTTCGTGGTCGAGGTTTATCTCGATCGAGGCTTTGTAGTATTTAATGGCATCATCGATCCGGCCCCAACTTTGGTATGCAAGGCCAATGCTGTAGTTTACTTCATCCAATTCCTCTTCAAAATCAAGTGCCTCCATCAAAAAATGAATTGCATCTTCATACTTTTCCAGATTGGTAAGTGTGGCTCCTTTTAGTAAAATTATGTCTACATCATTGGGCTGAATGATTTCGAGCGTTTCGATAATATCGAGTGTTTGTTGGTACTTTTCGCTTTCAAAAAGTATACGAGCTTTCTCCAAACGGTAATCTGTAGAAAAAGGATTGAGTTCGATGGCATAGTCGATCGCTTTCAAGGCTTTTTTGGATTTTCCTTGAAACATATAATGTTGAATGATGTAATCGTAGTCGTCTTCTGAGAAAAATCCAGAGGCATTGCTATTGAGCACATCTTCAAATTTTTTTACCAAATTTTTCCCTTCTTCGGTTTCTCTAAAGCCTCCGTCCATTGTTGCTGATGGTTAGTTGATCGAATATAGTAAATTTCGCAATGCTTGTATTTCGCACGCGTAAATATTTTTCAACATCACCCTTAATTATCCAAAATAATAAAAAGTAATGAGGAGCAATATTTCGGTTTTCGGCAAACGGTTTAAGAGCCTAACAAAATGTTTTGTAAATTGATGCCATCATTTATCAAATCGATTTGGGAAATTGGGAAAAGAAAATTCATTCTCCCATTAATATGAGACAAAACACAGCATAATTGAGCATATCTTGGTAATTGGCAGCTACACCTTCGGAAACTAATGTTTTGCCAGCA
Organism: Cytophagales bacterium; assembly: GCA_046152935.1. GTDB lineage: Bacteria > Bacteroidota > Bacteroidia > Cytophagales > UBA9547 > CAZMFZ01. The sequence goes on along the minus strand of JBJXGB010000144.1, from coordinate 7,675 downwards.
TTGTCCTCAATCTGCTTCACACGCAGTATTTTCATCAAAATTAGATCGGTCATCGAGCTTATACGCATATCTCGCCATGCCTCGCCATAGTCGTGGTTTTTGTTAAGTAGCAATTCCAAATTATTGGCAATATGTTTGTCATATAGCCTTGCAACGCTCTCATAATCAATATCTTGGGCAGCATCGGCTGGCATTTCGAGTTGAATGAGGGCAATAACACAATAATTGATAATGCCAACAAATTCGGAATTGATATTGTCTGCTACTTTTTGAGTGCCTTTTTCTTGAATCGAACGGATGCGTTGGGCTTTAATAAAAATTTGGTCAGTGATAGAAGACAATCTCAATATTCGCCATGAAGTGCCATAATCTTTCGTTTTTTTTAAAAATAGCTCCTTGCAAGCTGATATTACGTTGTTGTATTGCGATTCGGTTTTTGACAAAGACATTATTATTTTTTTAAATAATTCAATCTTCAAATTTAATGGGTAGATGTGGTAATTTTGTGCCTAAACATTGGGAATTAGGAAATTTTCTAAATAATTCATTCTAATTAATGACCGATTTATCACAAAATACGCTCTCAATCAATCTTGGTGGCGATTTGGTTTCGCTTGAAAAACCCATTGTGATGGGAATCTTGAACTTAACTCCCGATTCCTTTTACGATGGAGGCAACTTTGATACCGAGAAAAAAATGCTGCTTCAAGTAGAGAAAATGCTTGACGAAGGGGCCACGATTATAGATATCGGTGGAGCATCGTCAAAGCCAAATGCAGCGGAAATTAGCGAAAGAGAAGAGCTAAAAAGAGTGATTCTACCAATTGCGATATTGATAAAATCTTTTCCAAATATTAAAATATCGATAGATACCTTTCGCTCAACTGTTGCAAATGCAGCTGTAAATGAGGGAGCAGTAATGGTAAATGATATTTCTGGCGGTGAATTGGATGAGAAAATGTACAATACATTGGCCAAACTAAAAGTGCCTTACGTGCTTATGCACATGAAAGGAACACCACAGAATATGATTGAACAAGCTCACTATGAGGATATTGTGCTAGAGATAGCCCACTACTTTCACTTTAAGATTGATGCTTTGAAGAAGCTGGGCATAAATGATATTATTTTAGATTTAGGATTCGGATTCGCAAAAAACATGGATCAGAATTACGAACTTCTAAAAAAAATGCCTTACTTTAAAAAGCTTAACTTGCCTATGTTAGTAGGCTTGTCGCGCAAATCGATGATTTATAAACAAATAGGTATCGATGTTGACGAATCTTTGAATGGTACTACAACGTTAAACACCATTGCTTTGATGAGCGGAGCGAAAATATTGCGGGTGCATGATGTGAGGCAAGCCGTGGAAGCAGTGAAATTATTTGGTAAGACTTATTTGAATACGTAAATTTTAGACATTGAATACTTTATTCCATGTTGGTTTTTTAGAGGTGAAATGGATAGATATTATTGATGTCTGCCTGGTCGCTTTTCTTATTTATCAGCTTTACAAGCTGCTAAAAGGGAGTATTGCCATGCGAATATTTATAGGTTTACTATCTGTCTACTTTTTCTATTTGATAGTAAAAGCCGCCAAAATGGAGCTTTTGTCTACCATTTTGGGCAATGTGATGGGTGTAGGATTTATTGCGATCATTATATTATTCCAACAAGAGATACGAAAATTTTTACTGATTGCTGGAAAATCTTCATACAGCAACAATCGGAGTTTTTTTCAGTCACTTATATTTAGAAAAAACGCTGGTGGCGAAAAATTAGATATTTCGCCTATCATTGAATCTTCAAAAATATTGGGCGGAACCAATACTGGAGCTTTGATTGTGATAGCCAAAGGCTCTGAATTGAGGCTTTACGCGGAAACTGGCGATCAAATTGAAGCCAAAATATCAAAAAGATTGCTTTTGTCTATTTTCAACAAAACAAGCCCGCTTCATGATGGTGCGGTAATAGTTGTTGACAATAAAATACAGGCGGCTCGATGCATTTTACCAGTGACAGAAGACAGCGATTTGCCTGCATTTTTGGGTTTGCGACACCGAGCCGCTATTGGCATCACCGAACTAACTGATTGTGTAGTAGTGATTGTGTCGGAAGAAACTGGCGAAATATCGATAGCACGTGATGGCAAACTGTATTACAATTTGTCGCCTTTGGAAGTGCGTGCAAAATTAAATTTATACTTATTTGGTACAAATATTGAAATTGACAAAGAAGTAGAAGAGGCTTTGGATGTAGTTTCGGTTTCTGAAAGAATAGAGGTGTAGGAATGAAAATACAAATTGTTTTTTATCGAAAACCGAATATTTGCCATATCAAACTATCAAAAAATGTATTTCTCAGACTTTAAGCTTGTTGACATTTTGCGTGATAAAATGGGCGAGCAAGAAGCAAGCACTTTGGTAGAGTAGATTGAAGAACGAATTGAAGATAACTACTTGGAGACGAGGGCTGTGTTTGCTAACAAAGAAGATTTGCTAAAACTTGAGATGAAAATTCTCGAGAATATTCATAAGGCCAATTTTGAGACCCAAAAGCTAATAACCGATTCGCAGGCACAGATTCAAAAGCAATTTGCCCAATCGAACGCAGACGCACGAAAACAGTTTGGCGAAGTGCAAAAGCAAATAGCAGAATCCAAATCTGATTTGTTCAAGTGGATGTTTGGCATGATATTGATGTCTAGCATCGCCATTATAGGCATCATGGTCTCGACCATGAAAATGGGTGGCTGGGGAAATTGATAGAGAAATTTCGCTATTTTTTTTCTAAAAAAAGCATTTTTTATTGCCTCAAATAGTTTCTCTTAAAAAACTCAAAATAGCTTGTGTGGCTTTTGGCTTGGGTAAGTTTTGTGAAATTTGGTTCGGTGATTACAAAATATTCAAATTGATTTGCACCTTCAAATTCTCTGATGGGTGCACTTTTTCCTTTCTGTTTTTCATAGTAATTCATCACCTGAATATCATTTGGAAAACCTTTCACTACTATTACAAAAGTAGTTTCATTTATGCTCATTGTAGAAACCGTCAATTTCTGATCAGAATAATATTCTAAGTTGTATGCTTTGTATTTTTCGACAATTGCATTTAATATTTCTTTATTGGTGGCTACGATACAATAGTAATGTTGAAATTTAAGATCGAGATCGTAAACTATCCGATTTTGAGTAAACCTTACGCTATCCGTTTTAAAAACCTTGTCTGAACCGGCTATCAAATTTTTAGCGTACGGTATCAATTTGCTTGTTCTTTCATAGCGAGTTACAAACGCTTGAAGCGAATCTTTATAAGTTTTTATGCTTTGGGTTTGCCCTAAAATCATGGCTCGAAGCAATACAAATCGGTCTTCAAATTCATTGTCTGGATACTCTGTCATTATTTGTGCTACCGCATTTTGAGCTCCCAGATAATTGTCTCGTTCATACATTTCATACGAACTTCTGTATAAATATTTAATCTTTTCTCCCAACAATTGGTTCTCTACCAAGTAGTTAGGGTTAATAATAAGTTTAGCATATAATGATTTGGGAAATGTATTCAAAAGCCTGTATTTGTAATTTTCTTCGCACAGCGAATCGGCCAATTTATTTTTACATATCAAATAATTGGCATACAATGCCTCTGGCACTTTCTCTTCATTTGGATATTCGTCTATAAATCGATCGTAAGTTTTTTGCGCATTTGAATACTCTTCCAAATTGTAATTGTAAATTTGGCTCAACCTAAAGAGAGATCTCTTCAGGCGTGCATTTGAGCTATCCAGTTTGATGCCCGAGATTGGAATATTTTCCAGATATTTCATTTTATCTGGTGAAAAAGAAAATTCTGGTTTTTCGCCTATTCCCTTCACATCTTTTGCTGAATTTGAATTTGAGGCAGACAAATCTTCGTCAGATCTTTCTTTATTGCTCCTTCGCCAATTATCTTCATTTGGCCTATTATTCCATTTTCTTGAAAATTCAGCTTTCCCATTTTCTAGTGTCACCGGATTGTAAAAGTACCATTTGCTGTTGCCGTCAATGGCAAGGGCGGTTGGGTCTGTAATGCCCATCGATGCTTTCAATTCGTCCATTCTGGCCTGTTGTTCTTTATCGGCCAATTCATTTTCTTTCCGATCAAATTCATCTTTAGCTTTCTTCTCATCGGCAGCTATCCACTTGTCTATCAACTTATTAAGACTAGCAGAGTCGAGCTTTGCCAATTTCTGAAGGCTGTCTTCCAATCTCACAATTTTTAATTGTTCTACAAACTCTTTTAAAATTCTTTGCCTGCGTTTAGCTTTGGGGTATTCTGGCAAGTCTTTTTCAATTATTGTAATTGTGCTATCGTAATAGGTGCTCGATTTTTCAAAATCGCGCTTATTATCGTAATATATTTCTGCCATTCTTAAATAAGCAAAGGATTTGGTAAAAGTGTTTTTACCTGAACGAGCCGATTTTTTATAATTGGCAATAGCGCTATCTAGAGATTCTCTTTTTTGATGAAAAGTAGCTATTTCGTAATATATTTTATCGTCATATTCTTTGTTTTTTATGTCGGTTAGCAGCTTTCTGTAGTATTTAAGAGTCTTTTTTGCATCTTTATCACCTTTTAGCTCTTTCATTTGGTACATGTTGAGCTTGGCATGAAAGTACATTTCGTATTCTGGCCTCATGCGACTGCATTTTTTATAAAAGGCAAAAGCACTGCTATCTTTCCCCAATTTCTGCCCTAGCTGTCCTAAAATATAATATACTTTCGAGCGATAGTCTTTTGGTTTAATATATTTCACACCAATTTTTAGCTTTTCATAAGCATTGGCATAATCTTTCTCTTTGATGTAATAATGGCCATTTGCCAAGCTGAGGCGGCCTACATTTGCCAAATTCAAAAATTCCTCTTCCAAATCATCGCCCATCTCACGTGCCTCGTCCATTTGATTTTGTTGCATTAGCACGCGCATTTGCCAGATCGAAGAGTGGTTTTTTACATCATTGTCTTCATATCTTTTGTTGATAAATTTGAAGGTAGTCATGGCGTTTTCCCAATCTACATCATAGTAGCGGCATTTGCCTATCACTATGTAGCAGTCATCGACCCAGTGGCTGGTTTTGTGCCATTGAATGGGAAGGGATACGTTTTTAATTATCTTATCAAGCCTATCTTTTACACCTTTGGAATAGTTTGAATCTATTTTTGGGTAGATATTTAACACGCGGTTGTAGTTGTTTTTTTCTGCCTTAAATAGCTCTGTTTCAAGTTCCATCATTCGTTCTCTACCCAAATAATAGCCGTTGTATTTTGAAGTGAGATTGTGATAAAACAATGCAACAGGCCGTTTATCGTAAGGCGAACAGGCAGAAAAAAAGTAAACGATTCCTGAAAAGCAAATCAGGTATTTAATACTATTCAATATTTGATTTTATTTTAATATCGAGAACGAAAATTGAGGGATTTGTATTGCTTGTAAAAATAGATAAAATAATAGAATTAATTTTGCTCATTGGTGGTGCTACCTTTGGAATCGCAATCGAACCTTCTTTGATTTTATTATTTTGTATACGATTTTTCGAATTCACACAGACTAGAAACGATCTTTTGCAAAAAGTAAATTCTATCATTCATCATAAGAAAGACCTGCCTATCAACTGGATACGCAGGTCTTTTTTTAAATGCTAGGTGAACTCTTGAGGCATTATTTTCAAAAAAATCGATTATTTCATGGGCAATTGTGCCATAACAGGATGTGCAGGATTGACAATCAAATGATTTTTATTTGGATGAATGAGCACATCCATTTCTTCCATCGGAATTGCTCCCAATAACATTTCCGTATCTCCAGAAAGCACCATTGCATTGCAAGTGGCTTTTCTGTTTTCAAAACGTACATCTATTGGTCCGGCAATATCAAATTCCTGAACACTCCCGTCTGCTAGTTGTGCCTTTCTTTTATCCACCACAAATAAACCCAACTGCTCTTTCATTACCTCATTTATGGCCATCATATACGCTCCTCTGTCTACCAACATGGTTACTTCTGCCTGACGTACCTCATTCTTTTCTAATTTCCCCCTACGAAATATTTCTGCATCACCGGCATTCACCAGCGTTATTTTTGCATATACGAGACCCATATTTTATTATTAACAACGTAAATATACTGGATTTAGCAAAATCAAAGTCAAGATTTGTGGTTGAAAGCAATTTTCAAATGCCAATACTATAACCCAATTCACTCTTTCTCGTACAAGCGTCTAATTCCAAGTTCTATCATTGAAACTTAAACATTAACAAAATTAAAAGCATGAATGCATACATAGTAGCAGGATTCCGTTCTGCAGTGGGCAAAGCCCCAAGAGGCGTTTTTCGTTTTACCCGTCCAGATGATTTGGCGGCAGACGTAATCAAACATTTGATGGCATCTTTGCCTAATTTCGATCCGAAGTTGGTGGACGATTTGATTGTGGGCAATGCTGTTCCTGAGGCAGAACAAGGCATGCAGATAGGTAGAATGATTTCTTTATTGGCATTACCAATGAATGTACCAGGGTTGGTTGTAAATCGCTACTGCGGTTCAGGAATGGAAACTGTTGCTTTGGCGGCTTACAAAATCAATTCAGGAATGGCTGATTGTGTAATCGCTGGTGGCGTTGAAACAATGAGTTATGTGCCGCTAGGAGGTTGGAAATTGGCTTTGAATTTTGAAATAGCTAAGAACAATCCTGATTGGTATAGCAATATGGGTGCAACTGCCGAGGCTGTAGCTGGTGATTATAAAATCTCGAGGGAAGACCAAGATGCTTTTGCCTTTAGATCGCACCAAAAAGCAGGAAATGCCATTAAAACAGGTCTTTTTAAAGATGAAATAGTGCCAATAAAAGTTAAAGAAACTTTTGTTGATGAAACTGGCAAGAAAAAAACAAAAGAATATACGATTGATACAGACGAGGGTCCAAGAGCAGATACTTCGATAGAAGCATTGGCAAAACTAAAACCAGTATTTTCAGCCAAAGGCTCAGTAACAGCTGGTAATTCGTCTCAAACTTCCGATGGAGCTGCTTTTGTAATGGTAGTGAGTGAAAAATATTTAAAAGAACATAATCTAAAACCCATTGCTAGATTTGTTTCTCATGCAGCCGCAGGTGTAGATCCAAGAATTATGGGAATTGGACCAGTAGAAGCTATTCCGAAAGCATTGAAATTAGGCGGTTTGAAACTATCTGATATTCAAATGATTGAGTTGAATGAAGCTTTTGCTTCACAAGCTTTGGCTGTTTGTCGCTCTTTAGAAATAGACCAAAATATTGTAAATGTGAATGGTGGTGCGATAGCACTTGGGCATCCGTTGGGTTGCACAGGCACTAAACTTTCGGTTCAACTATTCAACGAAATGAAAAGGCGAAACTTGAAATATGGCATGGTTTCAGCCTGTGTAGGTGGCGGACAAGGTGTGGCTGCTATTTATGAAATGTTGTAAGACTTGACTTCACACTAGCCCCTCTCCGGAAAGGAGAGGGGTTTTTTCTATTCATTTTTCCAAAAACTCCTGCTAAAATACCGTTTGAACTGCCAATTTTTGGCTTTCAAAGCCAAAGGATGGTAAGCAAAAAAATCTTTTACTGAAATTGAATTGAAAAAATATTCGTCATCTGTTAGTAAAAGCGTCTGTATTT